>JBJXGY010000098.1:0-20393 GCA_046160185.1 Gaiella sp.
GACGATCAGCGAAGCGGGCTGACGCCGTCGATCCAGACGATCACCCGCTGGAAGCGGCCGTCGTCGGCATACGCGAAGACGTTGCACGTCGTCAGCGTCTCGGGTGTGCCGTCGTCCCGGACGTGCGGGCAGTGCTGCTCGGTCGCGGCGCGCGAGGCTGGCCCGTCGACGATGAGGTTCGTGATCTCGTGACGGATCGTCGAGTACCCGGCGAAGAAGCCGCGGAACATCCCCGCGATCTCCTCTCGACCCGACCAGGTGACGTGCGCCGTCTGCACGGTGAACGTCGCGTCGTCGGCGAAGAAGCCGAGGGTCGCTTCGAGATCCTTTGCGTCGACGGCGGTGAAGTAGGCGGCCGGTGCGGCGGCGATCACGTCAGGGCCGGGCGGCATCGCGGACAGGATACCGCTGCGGGCGCGCCCGTCCCGGATGACAGGGCGACGAGTGAGCGCCCAGGCCGGAGCCCGATCTCCCCGCTCGACACGTCGACGACGAGCCGAAGCGGCCCTCGCGCGGAGGCTCCGACGGGCGCGCGCCTTCGGCGAGCGCTGCGAGCGGAGGCAGTGGGTCGTGGCGGAACGCTGGACGTGCTGGCTCCGGTGGACGACGAGGTCGAGCACCTCGTGGTCGTACGGGAAGGGGTTGTAAGGTCGGCCGGTGGAGGATCTCGGCCTCGCTGTCGCCGTCGCACTGGCGTTCGCCTTCGCCCTCACGAACGGCTTCCACGATGCGTCGAACGCCATCGCGACGCTCGTCGCCACCCGTGCCGCCCGGCCGATCCAGGCCATCGTGCTCGCGACGGTGTTCAACATGCTCGGCCCGCTGCTTGTCGGCGCGGCCGTGGCCAACACGATCGCGAAGATCGCGGACGTGCCCGACGACCAGATGGTCGGCGTCGTCGGCTCAGGGCTGGTCGGCGCGACGGCCTGGAACCTGCTCACCTGGTGGCGTGGGCTTCCGTCGAGCTCGGGTCACGCCCTCGTCGGAGGCCTCGTCGGTGCGGCGCTCCTCGAAGGAGGTATGGACGCCGTCAACTGGGGCGGGTTCGACGGATGGCACCCGGTCGGCGTCCTCGGCACGCTCGTCGCGCTCGCCGTGTCGCCGGCGATCGGCGCGCTCGGAGCGTTCCTCGCCCTCCGCGTGCTCCGCCGGGCTCTCCGCCGGGCGTCTGCACACGTGCGCGCCCCCGTCAACGCAGGCCAGTGGGTGACCTCGGCCGCACTGGCGTTCAGCCACGGCGCGAATGACGCGCAGAAGGCCGTAGGTGTGATCGCCGCGCTCCTGCTCGCGTCGGGGCGCACCGACACACTCACCTCGCCGACCTGGGCCACCGTCGGCTGCGCCGCCACCCTGACCGTCGGGACCGCGCTCGGCGGATGGAAGATCGTGAAGACGATCGGGCAGCGGATCTTCCGCCTCCGGCCGCTCGACGGGCTCTCCAGCCAGACCAGTTCCGCGGCCGTCATCCTCGCCGCCTCCTTCCTCGGCGCGCCGGTCTCGACCACCCACATCGTCGCGTCGTCGGTGGTCGGTATCGGCGGCGGCCGGCGCCGCTGGCGGCACGTGCACTGGGCGATCGTCAAGGACATGGCTATCGCGTGGCTGACCACCATCCCGGCGTCGGCGGCTATCGCCGGTGTCACATACGCTCTTTGGCGGTGGGTCGCATGACCAACGTGCAGCGCTGGTTCCTGCCGGAGACACCGGACGTGCTCGGGATGCTCCGCAGGCAGTTCGAGGTGACGATCCGCGGCATGGACGCGCTCGTGGATTGGACGCAGGGGGACGCGTCGGCCGGCGACCGCGTGCGCGCCGCGGAGCACGAGGCGGACGAGCACAAGCGGGAGCTGCAACGCGCGCTGGTGGACGCGTTTACCACCCCTTACGACGCGGAAGATCTGTACACGATCGGGCGCGGCACCGACTGGGTGCTCAACTTGGCCAAGGACACGGTGCGTGAGTCGGATCTGATGGCCTGCCCGCCCGATGCGGCGATGGCGGACATGGCGAAGCTGCTGCGTGAGGCGGTGGGTCATCTCGATGACGCCGTGCGCGGGCTGCAGGCGCGCGACGGGAGCGCCACGGCCGCCGCGGACGCCGCGATCAAGGCAGGCCGCCAGCTGGAGCGCGTCTACCGGCGAGCGATGGCCGACCTGCTCGACGTGGGCGACCTGCGCGAGGTGACCTCGCGCCGGGAGCTGTACCGGCGCTTCTCCCGCATCAGCGAGCAGGTCAGCGACGTCGCAGAGCGCTTCTGGTACGCGGTGATCAAGGAGAGCTGAGCACGTTTCGCAGAGCACCCGGTCACGACCCACCGGGACGATGCGAGCTTCCACCCCGATCCGGACGTGCCCACGCCACCACGCACGACAAGCGGTGACCCGCCTCGCGTCGACCTGCCCCGACACAGCGCCGCGTCGGGAGTCTCGGGCGTTGCCTCAGGTGGCCGGGCGGTCCTCGGGCTGCCCCGGCCCGAGTCGCTTGCGGGCGGCGTGAGCGAAGAGCGCGGCGCTGATGAGCACGATCAGGGCGAGGAAGCCGTGCAGGCCGTTGATCCAGCCGCCGGACTTCTCGGTGTCCCCGAGGAAGGCGAGCTGCGCGAGCGAGAGGACGAGGAACGCGATCGCCGCGCCGACGACGTTCCACTTGCCCCACCAGGCCCAGATCCCACCGATCACGACGAGCAGCTGGCCGATGTGGACGAACAGCGAGCCCCAGCCGTGGGCGTCGAGGGCGCCGTCGCCGGCGCCACGGACGTAGGCGCTGATCGTGAACGCCTGCCAGAGGACGGCGAGAACGGCGAGCGAGCCTCCGACGAGCACGAACCAGAGTGGAGTCCTCCGCATGGCGGCTGATCCTAGGGCACGCGGGGAGGAGGATCAACCCGGCAATATCCCTGCACGCGGAGCCGGCCATGCGCCGCGTTTCGAGCGCGCCGGCCGAGACGCGGGTTCCACCGCTCGCGGTGAGCACTCGGGAGCGCAGGTCGCAGTCCATCACTCGACGCTGTCCTGCGGACTACGTCACACGGGCGGAGGAACGAATGTGAACCGGCTGCGGCGGCGACCGACTACCGGGGTGTGCGCCCTCTCCACCGTAACGCTCCATCCACTGCGGCCCTGGCTACGCGCATGTGCGTGCCGCCGTGAGCGACGACACCCTCCTCGAACGGAGCCGGCGTCGCCGTGCGGTGCAGTCCTCGCTGATGTTCGGGATCGTCGCGATCGCGGTTGTGGTGCTGGTTCGCGAGACCGGCGTCGGGCTCTCCACGTACGGCGTCCTCGCCTTCGGCTACCTGACGGTGAAGCTGGTGCTCGCGGTCGCCTACCGGCCTCTCCGTGGAGACCCGGCAGAGGCCGGGTCGGTGGCGGCGGTGGTGCCGTTCTACAACGAGGACCCCGCCGCTCTGGAGGCGTGCCTCGCCAGCATCCTCGGGCAATCGCGACCGCTCGACCGCATCTACGTGATCGACGACGGCTCCGACGACCACGACTGCCTGATCGCCGCGCTTCGCCTGCTGACGGCCGCCGGGCACCGGGGTGCGATCGTCTACCGGCTCGAGCGCAACCGGGGAAAGCGCCACGCGCAGGCGTGGGCCTTCGCGCGCGTGAGGACGGACATCGTGCTCACGGTGGACTCCGACACGGTGTTGCACGAGCACGCCGTCCGCGAGGGGCTCCGCGGGTTCGCGGATCCGTCGGTACAGGCCGTGACCGGCAACGTCCAGGCCCACAACGCCTCGACCAACCTCTTGACCCGGCTGACCTCCCTCCGGTACGCGAACGCCTTCCTCTGGGAGCGAGCCGCGTACAGCACCCTCGGCTCGGTGCTGTGCGCGTGCGGCAGCTTCAGCCTGTGGCGCGTCGACCTGATCCGCGACCACCTCGCGGACTACACGGCGCAGACCTTCCTCGGGACACCCGTGATGTACGGCGACGACCGCAGGCTGACGAACTACGCCCTGACCAGGGGCAAGGTGCTGCTCCAGGACACGGCAGTCGCCTACACGACGGTGCCGGACCGATTCCGTCACTTCGTGAACCAGCAGCTGCGCTGGAACAAGTCCTTCTTCCGGGAGACGTTGTGGGCGCTCAACACGTTCCGGCCGTGGCATCGCGTCTGGTGGCTCAGCTTCGCCGAGCTCGCGCTCTGGCTCTGCTTCACACTCGCCATGATCATCGCCCTCGCGGTCGCTCCCCTCCTCACGAACAGCCCGCCGAGCGCGTGGTATCTGGCGTTCGTCGCGGTGATGGCGTACGCGCGGAGTGTCCGCTACCTCGGCTCGCAGCGCTCGAGCCTGCGCTCCCAGCTCGGTGTCTACCTGCTCGCACCGCTCTACGGGCTGCTCTATCTCGTCGTGCTGATGCCGATCCGGATGTGGGCGCTGTGCACCCTTCGCAACCCGAGCTGGCTGACCCGGGCGAGGGTCGAGGTGCGCTGGACGAGATGATGGGCCCGTTCTACGTCGGATCGGCTGACCGCCGCCGGCGAGCCGCTGAACAGGCCCACCGATCCGGCCCGCCAGGCCGGCGCTGGTACCCTCGAAAGAACCCGACCAGCGGAGGCGAGCCATGAGCGTATCCGTCTCGCAGCACAAGATGTTCGTCGGCGGCGAATGGGTGGAGTCGTCGTCCGGCGAGACGATGGAGGTTCTGAACCCGGCGACCGGAGAGGTGATCGCGGAGGTGCCGCGGGGGACGGCGGAGGACGTCGAGCGCGCCGTGGGGGCCGCCAGGAAGGCCTGGAGCGAGTGGCGGGACAAGACGCCGAAAGACCGCATGGAGCTGCTGCTCGCGCTCGCCGACGTGATCGACGAGCACGCGGAGGAGCTGGCGCGCCTCGAGTCGCAGAACGTCGGCAAGCCGTGGTGGGTCGCCGCGGACGAGCCGGGGATCATGTCCGACAATCTGCGGTTCTTCGCCGGCGCCGCCCGCAACCTCGAGGGCAAGGCGGCCGGGGAGTACGCGGCCGGGTACACGTCGCTCGTCCGCCGCGAGCCGCTCGGGATCGTGGCCGGGATCTGCCCGTGGAACTACCCGCTCTTCATGGCCGTCTGGAAGATGGGCCCGGCGCTCGCCGCAGGAAACGTCCAGATCATCAAGCCGGCCGAGCAGACGCCGCTGACCATGCTCCGGTTCGTCGAGCTCGCGCAGGAGGTGCTGCCGCCGGGCGTGCTCCAGGTGGTGACCGGGGACGGCGTGCCCGTGGGCGACGCCCTGGTCAGGCACCCCGACATCGCGCTCGTCTCGCTCACCGGCGACACCGCGACCGGCAAGCTGATCGCGAGGAACGCGGCAGAGACCGTCAAGCACGTCCATCTCGAGCTCGGCGGCAAGGCACCGATGATCGTCCTCGACGACGCCGACCCCGAGACGGTCGCCCAGGCAATCAAGATCGGCGGATACTTCAACTCGGGCCAGGACTGCACCGCGTCCTCGCGCGTGCTCGTCAGCGAGCGCATCTACGACGACGTCGTGTCGAGGACGACACAGGCCGTCGGCTCGCTGACCGTCGGCGATCCGAGCACCGACGACGAGATCGGCATGGGGCCTGTCATCTCCGCCGAGCAGCAGCAGCGGATCCTCGGCTTCCTCGAGCGCGCGGTCGGCGCCAAGGCGACGGTCCTCACCGGCGGCGGGGCGCATGGCGAGCGCGGGTTCTTCGTCTCGCCGACGCTCCTCACCGACGTCGCCCAGGACGCGGAGATCGTCCAGAACGAGGTGTTCGGCCCCGTCGTCACAGTGCAGCCGTTCGCCTCTGACGAGGCCGCGATCGAGATGGCCAACGGCGTCCGCTACGGGCTCGCCGCATCGGTCTTCTCCGAGAACGTCGGGCGCGCGATGAAGGTCGCGGCCAAGCTCGACTTCGGCACCGTATGGGTGAACGAGCACCTGTTCCCGCTCACACCCGAGATGCCGCACGGCGGCTTCAAGGAGTCGGGCTACGGGAAGGACATGTCGCTCTACTCGATGGAGGAGTACACACGCATCAAGCACGTCTGCGTGAAGCTCGCGTGACCTCCGAGCGAGCGGGCTTGCGAGCAGGTCGGTCACGACGACCTCGACGACTCGCCCACGGAGGATGGCCCGCCGGAGGCCTGCGGGGCACCCGACCACGGCGGCCGCGCGTCCGACGCCTTCCCCGGTCGCACTTCTGGCAGGTGAGGTAGGCTCGGTCCCATGATCCGGCGCGGGGCGCTCGTCAAGCTGGCAGTGATTGCCGTCGTCACCGCCGTCGCCACCACCCTCATCGCAGTCCTGATCCCGTGGCTCCCGGACACGGCGTCGGAGCAGATGGATCGCATCGCCTTCGCCTACTGGTTCGCGACCGTGATCTCGATCGCGATCTTCTCGATCGTCTTCGCCGTCACCGTCTACGCGATGCTCACCTTCCGGGCGGCGCCCGAAGACGACTCCGACGGGCCGCACATCCATGGGCACACGGGTCTCGAGATCGCCTGGACGACGATCCCGGCGATCCTGGTGATCGCGGTCGGCGTCATCTCGGCCGTCGTCGTTTCGCGAAACGGGGACGCCGGAAAGGACCCCCTCACCGTGAAGGTCTTCGCGCAACAGTTCGCGTGGCGGTTCGAGTATCCGAACGACGGAGGCGTCAAGAGCAACGAGCTCGTTCTGCCCGTCGATCGTGCGACCCGCTTCGAGATGACCGCGGCCGACGTGATCCACTCCTTCTGGATTCCCGAGATGGGTCAGAAACAGGACGTGCTGCCCGGCGTGACGACGAAAATCGTGGTCACACCGAACAAGACAGGGGAGTTCGCGGTCGTCTGCACCGAGCTCTGCGGACTGGGCCACGCAACGATGCGTGCTCCCGTGCGCGTGCTCAGCCAGGCGGATTTCGCAGCCTGGCTGGAAGGGCAGAGCGCACCCTCGGGCCCGGCGGACGGCGCGTCGGTGTTCGCCAGCGCCGGATGCGGCGGGTGCCACACGTTCGCGCCTGCCGGCTCCGACGCGCAGATCGGGCCTGCGCTCGACGACCTCAACGCAGCCGCGGAGCAAGCCGGGCAGCCGCTCCCCGACTTCGTCCGGGAGTCCATCGTCGACCCGGGAGCCTTCATCGCCGAGGGCTACGCCGAGGGAGTGATGCCCGCTACCTTCGGGGAGTCGCTGACACCAGAGGAGATCAACGCCCTCGTGACGTACCTGACCAAGGAGTAGGACGTGAGCACCGGCACTCACCACGCCCCGCACCACAGCGCACCGCACGCCGGCGGTCACGACGCCCCGCGGCGCCGCGGCTTCTTCATGCGCCCCGGTCTCGTGCGCGCGGCATGGGTGGCCGCCCTCTTCTTCTTCGTCGGCATGTACATCGTGGTCGGGCTCCGCTGGCTCGCCGGCTGGGACCCCGTCTACGACTGGACGATCATCACTGTCGTCGGCGGGCTCACCACCGGCCCGATCGGCTTCCTGCTCGGGCTCGGCGCCTTCGACTACTGGCTGCACTACATCTCCGGCCGGCCCACGCAGCCCGAGGACCACTCCGGCCACGGTGCGCACTCCTGGAAGGACTACTTCCGCGTCAACACCGACCACAAGGTGATCGGTGTCCAGTACGCCGTCACCACGTTCGTCTTCCTCGCCATCGGCGGACTGATGGCCATGCTCTTCCGCGCCGAGCTCGCCAAGCCAGGTCTGCAGTTCATGAGCGGCCAGGACTTCAACGGCTTCGTCTCCGTCCACGCCACGCTCCTCATCTTCCTGTTCATGGTCCCCGTCTTCGCCGGGCTCGGCAACTTCGTGATCCCGCTGATGATCGGCGCACCGGACATGGCGTTCCCGCGCCTGAACGCGCTCTCCTTCTGGCTCCTGCCGATCGGCGGCCTGATGTTCCTGGCGAGCTTCCTCGCGCCCGGCGGCGCCTTCGGCGCCGGCTGGACCGGGTACGCGCCGCTCGCCACCGAGACCCCGATGGGGAACCTGTTCTTCAACATGGGCGTGCAGTGGGCCGGCGCCTCGTCGATTCTCACGGCGCTCAACTTCCTGGTCACGATCATCTCGATGCGAGCGCCGGGCATGACGTTCTGGCGGATGCCGCTGCTCGTCTGGGCGAACTTCACGACCTCGATGCTCGTCGTGCTGGCCACGCCGTTCATCGCCGGCTCGCAGTTCTTCGTGATGTTCGACCGGATCATGAACACCTCGTTCTTCGTACCGGACAACGGCGGGTACGTGCTCGGGTACCAGCACATCTTCTGGTTCTACTCGCACCCTGCGGTGTACATAATGATCCTGCCCGGATTCGGGATCATCTCCGAGGTGCTGGCGGTGATGTCGCGAAAACCGGTGTTCGGCTACCGACTGATGGCGATCTCGCTGCTCGGCATCCTCGTGCTCGGCTTCTCCGTGTGGGCCCACCATCTGTTCGTGGCCGGCATGGCCGACTGGTTGCGCACGCCGATGATGATCTCCACCCTGCTGATCGCCGTCCCGACCGGGGTCAAGGTCTTCAGCTGGCTGGCCACGCTCTGGGAGGGACGGCTCAGGCTGAACACGCCCATGCTGTTCGCGCTCGGATTCATCTCGACGTTCGTGATCGGCGGGCTCTCCGGCATCTACCTGGGCTCGGTGGCGATCGACATCCACGCTTCGGACACGTACTTCGTGGTCGCGCACATCCATTACGTGTTCTTCGGCGGCTCGCTGATGACGGTGTTCGCCGGCGTCTACTACTGGTTCCCGAAGATGACGGGGCGCATGTACAACGAGGCGCTCGGCAAAGCCCACTTCTGGGCGACGTTCATCGCGCTCAACGCGACGTTCTTCCCCATGCACTGGGTCGGGCTGCAGGGCATGCCACGGCGGGTGTTCGACTACGAGGAACGGTTCGCGAACATCAACATGTTCATCACCATCGCCTCCTTCGTGCTCGGCGCCTCCGTGCTCGTCTTCTTCTACAACATGATCGTCAGCTGGGCACGCGGCGAGCCTGCGGGTGACAACCCCTGGAACGCGTTGACCATCGAGTGGCAGGTCTCGTCCCCGCCACCGGTGTTCAACTTCGACCGCGTGCCTACCGTCGTCGGCGGGCCGTACGAGTACGGCGTCCCAGGCGCGAGACACGCGATCATGGGCCCCGCCGCCGCGCCCACACCGCAGGAGGTTCACGCCTGAACGCGCATGCTGAGCCGCTCCCTGCCCACGGGCACGACGAGCACGAGCACCACGGGCCGCCGCCGGCCAACCAGAGCTCGCGGATCAGCATGACCATCCTCGGCATGCTGCTCTTCATCGCCTCCGAGGCGATGCTCTTCGGCAGCTTCTTCGCCGCCTACTTCTTCGTACGGGTGGTGAACCCGACCGCGCCCGAGCAGTGGCCGCCGGAGCCGTTCGAATTCCCGGTCTTCGTGGCCTTCGTCAACACGTGCATCCTCGTCACCTCGAGCTTCACCGTCCACTGGGCGCTGCAGTCGATCAAGAAGGGCAACCGGCGAGGGCTGCAGGGCGGCCTCGTGGCGACGATCCTGCTTGGGCTCGCCTTCCTGCTCACGCAGGGAATCGAGTACGCCCACATCGGGTTCAACACCGGGGACGGCGCGTTCGCCTCGGCCTTCTTCGGCCTCACCGGCCTGCACGGAGCACACGTCTTCGTCGGCCTCACGTTGCTGGCGATCGCGGCCGTGCGCGCCTTCCGGGGGCACTTCACGCCGGAGCACCACCACGGTGTGGAGATCCCGGGGATCTACTGGCACTTCGTGGACGTGATGTGGATCGTGGTCTACGTCACCGTCTATCTGATCTGACCTGCGGAGAGAAACACCGCGCCAGGGCAATCCGGCGTGCTTTGATGTGCGTAGCAAAGCGCACAAGGCCGGCAGACGTCGATAGCTGCGGGCAGATCCCAACCCGCGGGAGGTCTGATGAAGAATCCGCTTCGCGACGAGGGTGCCGCCTTCCGGGTCGTGATCGGCGCGGCGGTCGCCGGCGCACTCGTGGCGCTCGGCGCCTGGATCGACAAATGGGCAGGGATCGGCGTGCTCGTCGCGCTCACGGTCGCCTTCCTGGTCTGGCTGCGCGGCGAGCTCGACAACCCCGCGCCGCCGATCGAGGTCGCACCGGAACCGGGACGGCACCGTGTGCTCGTCGTGGCCAACGAGACGGTCGGCGCGCCGCTGGTGCGCGAAACGGTGGCCTCCCGGGTGTCACCACCCGGCGGCCGTGTCTTCGTCGTCTGTCCCGCTCTCAACTCCCGTCTGCGCACCTGGGTCTCGGATGAGGACGCTGCCCGACGGCACGCCGAGCTGCGGCTCGCGACGACGCTGGAGGCGTTTCGGTCGCTTGGCATCGAGGCGGACGGGATGATCGGGGACGGCGACCCCCTGCAGGCAGTGGAGGACGCGCTCCGCGTGTTCCCGGCGGACGAGCTGGTCGTCTCCACACACCCACCGGGGCGCTCGAACTGGCTCGAATCTGGGGTCGTCGACCGGATCCGCCGCCGTGTGGCGATGCCCGTCACGCACCTCGTCCCCGAAGCCGCCGCAGCGGCGCGAGCGGGAGATCAACTGCCGGCAGCGCTCGAGACGTAGTCGGCGACGGCCTTGATCTGCTCGTCGCTGAGCTGACCGGCAAAGGCCGGCATGCCGCCGCGGCCGTTCGTGACGCGGTCGACCGACAGTTCCACGCTCGGCTTCGACTCGTCGAGGTTGGGGCCGACCGTCCCCGTCGAGCCGGCATCCGCGAGCGTATGACAGCCACCGCACCCGGCACTCGCGAAGATCGACTTGCCGTCGGTGTCGCCGCCACCGCTACCGCCGCCGTTACCGTTGCCGCCGCCACCGTCTGGCACCGGCAGCCCTGCCACCGAGGCGATGTAGCGGGAGACGTCGTCGGCGTCGCTGCCGGTCACGAGGTCGGCGGGCATACCCGGGTTGTCGGTGGGCGGGTCGACGGTGGGATAGGCGATCTGGCTGCGAACGACCTGCTGGAACGTGTCCTCGGTCATACCGTCCTCGCGCGCCTGCTTGAAGGCGTAGTCGAGGTTGGGGCCGATCGTGCTGGTCGAGCCCGCATCTGCGAGAGCGTGGCAGCTCGCGCATTTCTCGTCGAAGAGCTTCTTACCGTTCTCACGATTCCCGCCTTCGGAGTAGCCGACGCTGCCGCAGCCGGTGAAAACGAACGCGGCAAGCACGACAGCAACCGGCGCCGCAAGGGCCAGACGGCGTCGCAGCTTCTTGGGCGCTCCGGGGGACACGCTGGAGGCGAGTCTATCCGCCGCTGTTACCGGACGCTGTGGCAAGCGTCAGCCGGCGATCGGCGTCACGCCGGCCTCGCGTAGCGCCTTGACCTGCTGCCTGACGAGGGACGCGCTCGGGTCGTCAGGTGCGAGCTCGAGGAACCGCTGATAGGCCCCGAGCGCGACCCGGGTGTTCTGAGCCTGCTCGGCCGTCTGCGCGAGCTCGAGCTGGGCCGGCGCGTCTTCCGGCACCAGCTTCGCCAGCTGCTGGTACGTCGTGACGGCATCGTTGAGCGCGTTCTGCACCAGCACCGCCGCCTGCGACTGCTCTGTCGCGGACGCGTCCGTCACCGCCGTCACCACCGGATCCTCGATCACCGGCGAGCCGTTGACGAGGAAACCCTGGAAGGTCTGTCCCGGCGCGCTCAGCAGCGAGTCGACCTGCGCGCGCTGCACATCCTGTCGCCGGTCGCTGACGAGCGCGAGCTGTAGACCGGCGAGCTCGCGCAGAGCGTTGTCGTCCTTCGGCAGCAACTCGACGACCTTGCGCTGCGCCTCGACGGCGCCCTCGTTGTCCTGCTCGTTCTGGAGAGCCGTCACGAGGGTACGCCAGGCCTCGGGATCCCGCGGGCGCTCCTCGGTCCGCGTGCGTGCGTCCTCGACCGACTGCACGCCGTCGGAACCGCCGCCGCGGAAGACATCGCCGACGCCGATGCCGCCCGCGCCGACACCGAACAGGACGAAGCCGAGGCTGAAGAAGACGCCGAGCAGCACGATCAGGACCTTTGCCCGCCTGCGGATGCGACTCAGGAAGAGCGTGTCCTCGTACGACTTCGGCGCGCGCTTCGGAGCAACCGGCCGTGGACGTTTCAGGCCAGCATCGCCCGGCGTGCCGCTCTTGCTCGGTTTCTCAAATCGTGCCATCGCGTGGATTCTCTCCTGTAGCGGTCGTCGCCACCAACGAGAGTAGCGATCACACGATCCGGCGAGCCGGCGAAGACCGCCGCGGCTACGGGATCACCGGCCGGATCGAACGACGAGCCGTCGAGGGAGACGACCGCGAGATCGGCCGCCTTGCCCGCGACGAGGGAGCCGGTCAGGTCCGCCAGGCCGAGGGCCCGTGCTCCGTCGAGCGTGGCCAGGCGCAGGATGTCAGCTGCCGAGATCGCCGCGGGTGTGTGCGCGCGGGCGCGGGCCGCGAATAGCGCCGTGCGCATCTCCTCGAACATGTCGAACGAGGGGGTCGAGGCGGGACTGTCCGTGCCGAGACCCACCCGCACGCCGGCGGCGCGCAGCTCCAGCAGGGGAGCCACGCCGCAGCCGAGCATCGAGTTCGAGCGCGGGCAATGCGCGACCGCGGCGTCATGCCGGGCGAGCAGCTCGATCTCCTCCTCGTCCACGTGGACGCAGTGCGCTGCGATCGTGCGGCTGCCGAGCAGCCCCAGACGGGCGAGCAGCCGGGTGCCGGTCTCTCCCGGCGGCTCGACGAGCAGATGCCGGATCTCGGCCCAGGGTCCCGAGCCCGTTGTCAGAAACTCGAGCTCGGGGAGGCTCTCCGAGAGGTGCGTGACCACGGGGAGACCGGTGGCGTACGCGGCCTGGTAGAGCGGCGCCGACACGGTGTACGGCGCGTGCGGCGAGATGCCCAGCCGCACGCGGTCGCTCAGCGAGCCCGCCACGCGCTCGCGCATCGGCTCGAAGCTCGCGGTCACGGCGTCGGGGCCGAGGAAGTCGAAGACCTCGAGGCACACGATGGCCCTCAAGCCGAGCCCGGCGGCCGCCTCGACGGCAGCACCGGAGAAGCTGGCGTCGGCGACCGTCGTGATCCCGGAGCGCAAGCAGTCGCCGGCGCCGGCGAACGCCTGGGCCAGCATGCCTTCCTCGTCGAGGCGGCCCTTGCGTTCGATGTGCACCGCGATCCACTGGGGAAAGGGCAGGCCGTCGCCGAAGCCGCCGTACCCCTGGTACTCGAGGTGCGAGTGGGCGTTGACGAACCCGGGGCAGATGACGGCGTGCTCGAACCGCTCACCGACGCCGAGCTCGCTGCTCGGGCCGACCGCGGCGATACGGCCGTCGTCGTCGATTGCCACCGCGCCGTCCGCGATGGGTTCGCCCTCGACGGGAACGACCCAGTCGGCGGAGACGACTCTCATGCGGGTGGGACTACCGAGCGGCCACTAGTGCGCCGTCTCACAACGCTTCGCTCGAAACGCCTACTGTGCGGCAGGCGCGCGGACGCGCGCCCTTTAGCATCAGAGGCCGGCTGCGCCAGCAGCCGGCCTCTGCAACAAACATTGGTGCGGCGGCTCACAACGATCATTTCCTGTCTATCGTTGTGAGACGCCGCACTACGTGGCGTCCCAGGATTCGGCCCAGGAGCGTTCCCAGCGTTTCTCCATGAAGGCCGAGAGCCAGATCGAGGCCTCGAACAGGAGGAGCAGCGGGATCGTCTCGAGCGCGAGCGAGACCGGATCGACGGTCGGCAGCAGGATCGCGAAGACGACCATGATCAGCACGCCGATGCGGCGGTTCTTCCGGAGCTTCTCCGAGCTGAGCGCACCGATCCGCACGAGCGCGAGGATGAAGATCGGCATCTCGAAGGCGATCCCGGTCGCGAACATGACCAGCGTGACGAACGAGAAGTAGTAGTTCGCGCGGATGTTGTCGGCGTACAGCTCGTCGTCGAAGTTGGTGAGGAAGTCAAGCGCCGCCGGGAGGATGATCAGGTACGCGAACGCCACGCCCGTCGCGAACAGCACCGTGGCGACCGCCACGAACACCGACATCGCGCGCTGCACCGATGAGTTCATGGCCGGCGCCAGGAATCCCCAGATCTGCCACAACAGCACCGGCAGCGCCACAGCCAGCGCGGCGAAGAGGCTGACCTTGACGGCGTTCGTGAACGGCTCCGTCACGGACAGCGTCAGCAGCTGATCCTTGTCGTCGGGCAGCGGACGCATCATCAGGTCGATCAGCCGGCTGTGGAAGCCGAAGGCGATCGCGAAGACCGGCACCACTGCGAGCAGGCCGATCAGCATCCGGTGTCGCAGCTCGCCGAGATGCTCCGTGAGCGTGGCCTCCTCGCCGTGCTGGAGGCGCCGCGGGATCAGCCGCCGCCAACTCATGGGCTGGGCCCGCGTTTCACACGAAAGCCTGAGTCGCTGGGGCGTGCTGGGCACGCACACTGCGGCGTCCTCAGTCGCGCCGGTACGAGGGGTACGGGGTTGGTATCAGGCTTAAGCCTGGTACCAACACGGATTCCTTCCGCTCCCTGCGTCCTTGCATCGCACGCATCCATCACGCCGCAGCAAGAGCCGTCATTGTGAAACGCGCTCTAGGAGACGTGCTCGCGCTCGCGCGCCGGCGTCTCGGACGTCTCCGCAGGCGACGGCAAGCTTGGCACTTCGTCGTCGTAGCGGTCGTCGTCCTTGCCGGTCACGGAGTCCTTGAACTCGCGCATCCCTCGGCCGAGCTGGCGCCCCATCTCCGGCAGCCGCTTGGGCCCGAAGACGAGCAGCAGCACGAGCAGCAGGATCAAGAGCTCCCAGATACCGATTCCGAAGGGCACAACGGGACCTTAGCAGGACCCCGCTTGCAGGGAAAATCCGAGGCCGTCCGCCTGCGGCGCGTGGCGCCCCCGAAGTATCTGAGCGCCTCTTCCCAAGAGGCTCTTCTGGTGGGGCGAAGAGTCCCCCTCTGGGAAGTCGCTAGACCAGCACCAGCACGCGGCCATCCTCGACGCGGGTCTCGTACACCGCGGCGCGCATTGACGGGTCGTCGGGGCAGGAGCCGTCCTCGAGGTCGTACTCCCACCCGTGCCAGGGGCAGCGCACGATGGTGCGCTCGCCGAGCAGGTAGCGACCGGGTGAGCCCTCGACACGACGCGAGACCCGGCCGAGACAGAGTGGCGCACCACTATGGGGGCAGCGGTTGCGGAGGCCGCGCGGCCGTCCCTCGGGGTCGAGCAGCACACCGATCTCGCGACCGCGAACTCGCGCCAGGAGCCTTCCGTCGCGCTCGAGGTCGGCCAGCGACCCGATGTCCTCCCACTCACCCATCGACGGGGAGCGGTGCGTACGCGGTCAGCCGGTCGCCGTAGAGCCGGGCGGCGTTGTCGTGCATGACCGGCGCGCGCCAGGCCTCCGGGAGCCGGCGCAGCATCGTCGCCGGGTCGTCGAAGTCCCAGTGCGGGTAGTCGGAGCTGTAGACGAGGATGCCGGGTGCGCCCGCCGCCTCCAGCATCTCGAAGAGGAGCCCGTCGTGCCCGCTCGTGTTCTCGAGCGGCTGTGTGGCGAAGGTGACGTGCTCGCGCATCACCTCGCCGGGCGGCCGGTCGAGCCACGGCACCTCGGCGCGCAGCCCGCGCCAGTTGGTCTCGAGCCGCCAAAGGATGCCCGGCAGCCAGGCGAGGCCTCCTTCGATCATCACCACCCTGAGACCGGGCACGCGTTCGAAGGTGCCGTTCGTGAGCAGCGACACGAGATGGGCCATCTGGCTCCCGGCGGAGCCGAGCGTGTGCCACTCGATGTAGAAGGCCCCCGGGCCGGCACCGCCGGGCGAGGCGGCGATGCCGAGGCCCTCACCGCCGGTATGGATGGCTACGGGCAGCCCCGCCTCGGCTGCCGCCTGGAAGATGGGCAGATACCGCGCCTCGCCGTAGGGACGTTCCGAGCCACCCACCAGCAGGACGTGCACGAACCAGGGGTCGCCGGCGCAGCGCTCGATCTCGGCGACGGCAGCGACCGGATCCTGCGCCGGGCAGAGGATCGAGCCGCGCAGACGCGGATCGTCCCGCCCTCCCCAGCATTCGCGAAGCCAGTCGTTGTGAGCTCGTGCCAGCGCAGCTGCCCGGTAGGGGCTCGGCATCAACGAGACGGTGATCAGATCGTCGGCGTTGAGCACCCCGACCGAGGTGCCGTGGGGCTCGATCGCTTCGCGCAGTACCGTGTCGACGTCCCCGCCCGGCACTCCGTGCGCGTTGCGCTCCAGATCCTGTCGAAACCACGACGTCGGATGCATCCAGGGATACCCGGGCGTCCCGAACGTCGCCCCTTGCGCGCGAAACCACTCCTGCTGCGCCGGCTCGACGAACGCCAGAAGCTCCTCGGGGTCTCCGATCTGGACGTGGACGTCGAGATCGATCACGGGCCTGCGCCGATCGCCGCCGCCAGCCGGCGCTGGAAGTCGACGATCAGCTGCTCGGTCTCGCGCAGCACGCGGCCCTGCGTGACCGCTCCCGAGTCGAGCCCGGCCTGCACCGAGAGGCACAGCTCGATGTCCTCCCGCGAGACCTGCGAGCCGAACTCGATGATCTCCTGCGCGCGCTCCGGCGGGACGTCAGCACCGAACCAGAGGTCGGTGACCTCGACGGTCTTGCCGGAGCCGAGCGGGATCCACCTCTCCACGGAGATGTTCTGCGGGCCCGGGTCGATGTTGATCGTCGTCAGGGGGAACAGGAAGTGGTACTGGGACTGCGTGATCTCGCCGTGCGGGTCGTACGGTGCCGCCTCGGGGCGCTCGAGCGCAGATGCCCTCACGGGACCGAGCTGGCTGGAGAACGTCGGCCCCGCCCGCAGCACGTAGCTGTCGGGATCGACGTCGATCACCTTGCTGAAGCCCGGATGCGCGACCGGGCAGTGATAGCACTCGAGGTAGTTCTCGATCGCGACCTTCCAGTTGACGTCCACCGGCCACTCGTAGTGGGAATGCAGCTTCAGCACGTCGAGATCGAGACCACTGCCGGCCACCATCTCGGGCAGGTCGCCGAGCGTTTCCGCGAGGGGCGCCGCCGCCGGGTCGGAGTTGACGAAGACGAAGGGCCCCCAGGTGTCGACCGAGGCGGGGAGGAGCGAGAAGAGGTCGGGATCGAACCCCGGCTCGCGCTCCGAGCGCGGCGCGCGGCGCAGCGTGCCGTCGAGCGCGTACGTCCAGGCGTGATACGGGCACTGCAGGGTCTCGCGACAACCGCGCTCTCCGACGACGAGGTGCCCTCGGTGCCGGCACACGTTGACGAAGGCACGCAGCGCTCCCTCCTTGTCGCGGACGACGGCAAGCGGGATGTGCCCGACCTGGGTGGGGAAGTGGCTGCCCGGGGTCGCGACCCATTCGGCAGGCCCACCGTACTGCCAGGCCGAGGAGAACACGCGGTCGCGCTCGAGCTCGTGGACGGCCGGATCCCGATACCAGGACGCGGGTAGCGACCAGCCGTCCGCGAGCGGGAGCTCGGGCGGCAGAACGGATTCGGGGTACGCTCGTGACATAGCTTTCCACGTCCTGACTGACTGGACAGTCAGGCGTTCGTAGAGGATATCTTTCCCGGGATGCAAGCGGGTGGATCGTGAGCTCGACCCAGGTCGCGCCCAACGAACGGGTGGAGACGATCCTGCGGGCCGCCCTTCGCGTGATCGGCAGAGGCGGCGCGCACGGCGTACGGATGGCGGCGGTGGCCGAGCAGGCAGGCGTCTCCAAGGCGCTCGTCCACTACTACTTCACGACGCGGCAGGAGCTTCTCCGCGCGGCGTTCGCGTTCGCCAGCAAGGAGCTGAGCACGTTGCTCGCCGAGCGCTTCGCGGCGTCGTCCCGCGGTCGCGACAAGCTCGAGGTCGTCCTGCTCTCGCTGGTCGACGCAGAGCCTCCGCACGCGGACTTCCACGTGATCTGGAACGAGCTCTGGAGCACGACGCAGACCGACGACGAGCTGAAGCCCCTCGTCAAGGACGCGTACCTCGATTGGATCGGGTGGGTTCGTGAGGGAGTGCTGGCCGCCGCCGGCGACGGCGAGCTGCCGCTCGAGCGCGCCGAGGAGATCACCTGGCGCCTGACCGCGATCGCGGACGGTGTGCAGTCCCTGCTCTACGCCGACGTGGTCGATCGTGCCGCCGGCGTGGAGATCCTGCGCACGGCGATCGCCCGCGAGCTGCTCCATTAGGTTGGAGGCTCCTCGCTACGGAGCTACGCGAGCAGCAGCGACACGCGTCCGAGCGCCACTGGTCGCTCTGGTTCGCCGGCCGGCGCGATCTCGACGTCGACCACGGCGAGGCGGCGCCCGGCGCGGCGTACGACGCCTCGCACGACGTGCGGCTCTGCGCGGGCGAGGCGAAGGCAATCGAGCCGCAGGTCGGTAACGACCCAGTTGCCACCCGGTTTTGCTGCGTCCACGGCGGCCCAGGCTGCGGAGTCGACGCAGGTTGCGAGCGCACCGCCGTGGAGGAAGGGCGGGTCGCCTTCCACGATCGCCGCTTCCGTCGGCTCCAGCCTGAGCAGCGAGCCGTGCTCGGTCGTCTCCACGACGCCCAGCCCGATCGCGGCGTCGAGCGCCGCCGCCGGTTTCACGACTCGAGCACACGAAGCGCGTCCGGAGGGAGATGGAGCGTGACCGCGCTCCCTTCCTCGTACGGCGACGCGCCGCCGGCGTTGGGCACTGTCGCGCGCAGGAGATCGCCGCCGACGAGCCGCGCGTGCACTTCCCGCACCGGGCCGACATAGACGCAACGCTCGACCATCGCCGGCAGCCGGTTGTCACCGGCCGCCGACTGAGGCTCGACACCGATTCGCTCCGGCCGGATCATCGCCTTGACCGGCCCGCGTGCCGCCGTGGCGCCTGCGGCCGCTCGCAGCGTGCGTTCACCGACCCGCAGCGAGCACGCGTCCCCGTCCGCCGTCGCCTCGGCGCCGATCAGGTTGGACACCCCCAGGAAGTCGGCGACGAACGTCGTCGTCGGCTCCTCGTACAGCTCCTGCGGCGTACCGGCCTGCTCGACACGTCCCCTGTTCATGACCGCCACCCGGTCGCTCATCGTCAGCGCCTCTTCCTGGTCGTGGGTGACGAAGACGAAGGTGATGCCGAGCTCCGCCTGCAACGCCTTCAGCTCGACCTGGAGATCCTTGCGCAGACGCGCGTCGAGCGCGCCGAGCGGCTCGTCCAGCAGCAGCACGCGCGGTCGCAGCACCAGTGCCCGCGCCAGGGCGACGCGCTGCTGCTGGCCACCCGAGAGCTGGCCGGGCTTGCGCCCCGCGAGCTCGCCCAGCTTGACGAGATCGAGCAGCTCGGCGACGCGGCGTCTTGCCTCGTCGCGGCCCAGCTTCAGGTACTTGAGCCCGAAAGCGACGTTTCCCGCGACATCGAGATGGGGGAAGAGCGCGTAGCTCTGGAAGACGGTGTTCACGTTTCGCTTGTGCGGCGGCACATGCGCCACATCGATGCCGTCGAGCAGGATGCGACCGCTGGTCGGCCGCTCGAAGCCGCCCACCATGCGCAGCGTCGTCGTCTTGCCGCACCCGGACGGCCCGAGCAGCGTGAAGAACTCCCCGGGCGGCATGTGCAGATCGATCCCGTCGACGGCGAGCGCGTCCGCGAACTGCTTGGTGAGTTGCTCGAGCCTGATCTCTCCGTGCATTTCGGGTCATACCTCCAGTGCCGCTGCTACCGCTTCGCGGCCGCCGGCGAACCGCTTGTAGACGTAGAAGGCAAGCGCGAGCGTGGCCAGCGTGATCACCAGCGCGATCGCGGCGAGCGCGTTGAGCGCGGGCGTGGGTGCGCCGCGCGCGGTGGCGTAGAGCAGCATGGGGACGGTTTGCGTGCTCGCGTCGCTCGACAGGTACTGGGTGACCACGAAGTCATCGATGGAGACCGCGAAGACGACCGCGGCGGAGGCGACGATCGCGGGCGCGAGCAGCGGCAGCAGCACGCGCAGCACCTGGTCGCGCGGCGGCGCTCCCAGGTCGGCCGCCGCCTGCTCGTACTCAGGACCGATCGAGACCAGACGCCCCCGAACGACGACGACGACGTAGGAGAGCGTGAAGGTGACCTGCCCGATCACCTGCGCCGTCGTGCCGAGCCCGATGAACGGCAGCACCTTGAGCACGAGCAGGAGGAGCGCGACGCCCATCACGATCTCCGGCATCACGAGCGGGAGCAGCATCACCGTGTTGATCGTGCCGCCCCCTCGCCCGCGCCACCGTTGCAGCCCGAGGGCGAGCGCGACGCCGAGAGGTGTCGCGATGAGCACGCAGAGAACCCCGAGCATAAGCGTGTGCTCGAGGGCATCCCGAAGCGCCGGGTCGCGCAGCGCGCTCCCCACATCGCCCGTGAACCACCTCAGCGAGAACCCCTGCCACGTCGTGCGAGAGCGGCCGTCGTTGAAGGCGAAGAGGATCGCAATCGCCACAGGAAGGATCGACCAGGCGACGTAGAGACCCGTTAT
>JBJXGY010000099.1:0-3979 GCA_046160185.1 Gaiella sp.
CCGGACAGATTGTCTCTCTCGGCTCCACCCTCCAGGCGATCGTTGCCATGCCCACCCGAGAGGACGTCGTCACCGCTTCCGCCCAGGATGGTGTCCGAGCCGCTGCCTCCATCGATCATGTCGTTGCCGGGGCCGCCGTCGAGCGCGCCGGCTGCACAGCCCAGCGCCGAGTCAGGGCCGGACCCGCCATCGATGAGGTCGAACCCCTCGCCGCCGACCACCAGGTCGCACCCGGGGCCACCGCTCAACGTGTCGCTTCCGTCGCCACCGTCGATGCGGTCGCTCCCGTCGCCGCCGTCAATCCAGTCCGGGAAGACGCCTTCGCCGCCGCGGACGAGATCGTCGCCGTCCCCGGCAGTCACCGTGTCCGTGCCTTCGCCGCCGTCGACTTTGTCGGCGCCGGTGGCATCCGACGAACCGAAGATCGTGTCGTTCCCTTTGTCGCCGCAGACGGATACGTTCTCTTCGCCGGGCACGACGTCGATCTCGTCGTCGCCACCAAGTGCACTGACGACGTCGCGGGCGTAGAGGTCGATCTCGTCGGCTGACTCGGTCCCGAGCACCGTCACGGGCCTAAAGAGACAGGTGTCCTGTGTCACGAAGTCGATGACCTGCCCGTGGATTCCGGGACCTGCGTCGAGCACCTCGACAACGTTCAGCGGGCTGAAGTGCCCGGCCAGGACGGGCCTCACGACGAGCGTCGTTGGTCCCTCGGTCTCGAAGCGAAGCTCAGCGAGGCCGGCACGATCCGTCGGCAGCGAGATGAAGCTCGTACCGTCACAACTGGCCAGTGCTTCAAAGCGCACATTGCGCACCCCTGCCCCGGCCGTGTTGGTGGCGTGCAACGTGAGGTGCACCTGCCACGTCCCGGTCACGGCCCTCGCTCCCGACGTTCGCGCGCTGAGCGCGGACGAGGGAGTCGGACACTGGGCAACCGTTACGGTCTGCTCAGCCGTGTCTATCGCGCCCTCGGCATCCGTTACCGTCAGCGTGGCTTCGTACGTACCGGACGCGTCGTAGGTGTGCGTCGTCTGGCTCCCGCTTCCCACGGCACCATCGCCGAAGTCCCACACGTAGGACTCGATGGCCTTGTCATCGGTCGACGACGAACCGTCGAACGCGATCGTCAACGGGTCGGACGCCGACTCGGCCCACGTGAAGCCCGCTGTTGGCGAGGCATTCTCGACCGTCGTCTGCAGCGAGACGAGCGTGAACCGCTGCGTAGCTGTGCAGCCGTTTCCGCGCGAGTCGGAACCGAGGAACATCCGATGGCTGCCCCCAGGTGCCATGAACGTGTGGGTGAGTCCCGCCCCGGCGGTGACCGTGTAGGAGTCGTCGGGATAGGGAGGCGACGCGCCGAACGTCTGGTTCGTGTTGAGGACATGATTCAGCACGACCGCGGTGTAGTCACTCGCACCCGGAACGGCGGCGAATTCGACGAACTGCACCGTGATGCAGCGATTGGGGTCGTTCGGCAATCCCCCCGGCTGCCAGCTCTCGAGGACGATCTGGCCCTGGACGTCGATCACCGCCGCCGTCGATGCTCCACCAGCGGTCGGAAACGCAACCACCAGCGCAGCAAGCGCCGCAAGCGCCGCCGTGACAAACCCCCGCTTCGCACCGCGGCCGAAAACCCGCGGCAGCCAATGTGCCAGCAGCCTCTTCCAAGCCATCTCACTCGCCCCCTTGCTCCGCTCGTTGTTCTCGTTCGGAACGCACACCTGGGCCTGCCTCGGGTGATCGGCTGAGGAACCTGATCAGCTCCCCCGCGTCCCGCACCACCGCGCGTTCCCCTGTCGCCACGATCTCCGCCTCCCCGGCCAGGCGTCCACTGGTCAATGCCGCCTCGGCAACCCGCAGGACAACGGAGAACGTCATGCCGACGACGCTACGAGACGACCGTCCCACGAGTGTCCCACGGGCGTGACCTCGGGGTTTACGAGCGGGCGGAGCGGACGAGCTCGCGATGCGCCGCGGACGGCACCAGATCCAGCTCTCGCAACGCGCCCGCCGCCGCGCGAAGCGTATCCAGCGCACGGCCGCGCTTACCCTGCCGCAGATACAGCTCCGCGGCACGGAGATAGCGGCTCTCATCCAGCCGGTCGGCCTCGATTGCCTGCGCGAGCAGCCGCAGCGCCTCGTCCACGTCTCCCTCGCGTGCCGCGTTGCCGGCCAGCAGGTCGAGCAGCGCGAGGGCGCGGCCCCGCAGCCGCTCTCTCGGCTCGGTCACCCATTCCTCGTAGCGGTCGTCGGGGAGGAGCTCGCCGCCGTAGAGGGCGAGCGCCGCCCGCGCGCGATCGCTCGACGCAACGGCATCCGTGGCGGACAGCGCGTCCGCCGCCGCCGCGGTGAACAGCTGGGCATCGATCTCCCCGGCCTGAAGCACCAGGCTGTCCCCGTCGCGAACGACAAGCTCGCCCGCAGCCTCGCGGAGACGGTTGAGCACGTTCCGCAGCCGCTTGCGCCCGCTCACGACGTCGACCTCGGGCCACAACCACTCGAGCGCCTGTTCCACCTTCAGCCTCGGGCCGCGCGCCGCCAGCAACTTGACAAGCGAGGTGGGCCGCCCGGCGGGGAGCTGGAGCTCGCCCGCAGTGCCCCGAATCGCGAACGAGCCAAGCAGGACGACGCTCGCGATCGCTCCCTTCTCGGCGCCGGTTGGCTCGAGCTCGGGGAGTACCCCGGCCCGGCGTAGCGCCTCGGTCACCTCCGGCTCCCTGCGCTCCATCAGCGCCGGGCTCCCGGACTGCGCGACCAGGTCGTGCGCCAGACGGGCGAACGCAGCACAGCGCTCGGGCTCGCCGAGACGATGCGCGGCGAAGGCTCGGAGAAGCGCGACACGCCACTGCTCCCTTACCTCGAGGGACGAATCGCCGGCAACCTCGGCCAGCAGCTGCTCGGCGCGCGCCGCGTCGCCACGCCGAGCCTCGATCCCGCCTTCCGCCAGCAGCACGTATCGGGGTGCCTCGGCTCGTCGCTGCCGCGCGCGTTCGAGACGGCCGAGCGCCTCGTCCGCCAGGCCGGACTGGTCGAGCAGCGCGGCCGCCTCGGCCAGGAACTCCACCCCCGAGTGATGGGCGAACCACTCGCCCGGATGGCGTTCGGCCTCCGCCACCTCCAGGCGAACGCGCTCACGGTCGCCGACCAGCGCCGCCGAGCGGGCACGCAGCCAGGCGACATACCCGAGTGTCCGCGCGTCACCGAGAAGCGTGCCCAGGCGTTCTGCGGCGACCAGGCTCGCCTCGGCCTCTTGCAGCCGCCCAAGATCGATCAGCGCCTCCGCCTGAAAGACGAGGAGCACGCCGCGCAGGCGGGCACGGCCGGGCAGACCGGCGAGTGCTTCGCCGAGAACGTCCACCGCCTCGGCGGTGCGGCCGCCCAACGTCAGGACGTCGTAGGCCAGCGCGAGCAGCGCGTGTGCCCGGTGCGTGGCGAGGCCGAGCTGCCCGTACAGCTCGGCCGCCTCACGGAGAAGCGGCTCGGCAGCAGCCAGCCCGTCCTCTCCCCCGCGCCACGCGTGAGTCCGACCGAGCACGTGCAGCGCTCGCACCCTCGTCTGCACCTCGTCGGCACCGGCGGCGGCCAGCAACCGCTCCGCCGCCCCGGCCGCCGCCTCCACGGCGCCGTCGCGTACCAGGTCGCGCGCCAGCTCTGCTTCGATTTCCCGCTGCAGAACCGGGTCGCCGTCCGCCTGCCGGCGGGCGCGCTCGAGGGCATCGGTGCGAAGGGTCTTCTCGGCAGCTGCCTCGCATGCCCGCGCGAGGTGAAGCCAGCCCCGGGGATGCCGGTCAAGGGCCGCGGGCGTGATCGTTGCCAGCAGGCTGCGGAGCTCGCGAACGTCCATGCGACTCACCTGACGCTGCGGCAGCGCCGCGAGTGTCGACGCCGCGTCGTCGTCGCCTCCCGCGGCGACCAGCACCCTGATCGCCGCCTGGACGAGGCCACGCTCGACGTAGGTGGCGGCGACCCGCCGCGCGAC
>JBJXGY010000100.1:0-23685 GCA_046160185.1 Gaiella sp.
ATCCCAATCTGATGGTCGCCCTGCTCATCTACGCCTTCGCGGCGGCGGTGCTCGGCGGCATCGACTCGCCGTTCGGCGCGGTCATCGGCGGGCTGATGCTCGGCGTGGGACTCAACCTGCTCGGCACCTACGTCGACTTCATCGGCTCCGAGCTGAGGCTCCCCGTGGCTCTCGTGATCATCCTCGTCGTCCTGCTCGTCAAACCCACCGGGATCTTCGGGCGCAAGGTGGTGAAGAAGGTATGAGGCGGCCGCTTCCACTCCTCGCCTTTGGTGCCCTGGCCGCGCTTGCCGCGATCGCACCGTTTCTCGTCAGCCAGTTTCGAGCCCAGCAGTTCGCGTACGTCGCGATCTATCTGATTGCGATCCTCGGCCTCAACATCCTCACCGGGTACACGGGTCAGATCTCGCTGGGTCACGGGGCTTTTATGGCGGTAGGCGGGTACACGACCGCGATCCTGGTGGCCGACTATGGGATTCGCGACCTGTACACGATCCCGCTGGCGGCGCTCGTCGCCGGTGCGGCAGGGTTGCTCTTCGGGCCGCCGGCGCTCCGGCTCACCGGGCTCTACCTGTCTCTCGCCACCTTCGCGATCGCCGTTGCCACACCGGCCGTGATCAAGAAGTTCGAGGGCTTCACGGGCGGCTCGTCGGGCATCAACATGTTCGGCAAGGAGGAGCTGACCGGTTCGCTCAAGGGCGTCACGCTGTTCGGGCAGACGCTCTCGTTCAACGACTGGTTGTACGCGCTCTGTACGACGATCGCGTTTGTGCTGTACGCGGTCGCGTGGCTTCTCCTGCGCGGCCGCACAGGGCGTGCGTTCCGCGCGCTCCGCGACAGCGACACCGCCGCCGTTTCCTTCGGCGTCGATCTGGCGCGGTACAAGACGCTCGCTTTCGGGGTCAGCGCCGCCTACGCGGGCGTCGCCGGGGCGCTGTTCGCGATCGCGACCACGTTCGTCAACCCCGATACCTTCCCGGTGACGCTGTCGATCTTCCTGCTCGTCGGCGTGGTGGTCGGCGGGCTCGGATCGCTCAGCGGCGTGCTGGTGGGAGCGGTGCTGGTGCAGTTTCTGCCGCTGTGGTCACAGGATGTGTCCAAGGAGCCGGGTGTGCCCGGCGTCGTCTACGGCCTCGTCCTGATCGCGCTGATGTTCCTGTTGCCCGGCGGCGTCTCCGGCTTGCTGGCGCGAATTCGTGGAATCTTCACGCGTTAGGGATACGATTTCATCTCCGCCTCGCCCCGACCACAAGGAGTCGACCCGATGCGCCGTAAGACCGCCCTCACCCTGATCCTGACGATGCTCGTTGCCGCCGTTGGCGCAGCTGCTGCGCTGGCGGGAGGGGCTCGCACGACGGCCGACCCGGGCGTGACCGACACTTCGGTGCTGCTCGGCGGCACCTCGCCGCTTTCCGGCGCCGCGTCCGCGTACGCCTCGGTGGCGCGCGGTGCGGAAGCGTTCTTCGAGTCCGTCAACGCAAAGGGCGGCGCCGCCGGCAGGCAGATTCAGTACAAGTACGTCGACGACGCGTACAACCCGGCGCAGACGGTGCAGCTGACGCGTCAGCTGGTGGAGCAGGACAAGGTCTTCGCGGTCTTCAACTCGCTGGGCACGGAGCACAACCTGGCGATCCGCGACTACCTGAAGGCGCAGGGCGTGCCACAGCTGTTCGCCGCCTCCGGCGCGACGTCGTGGGGGCGCGATGTCGAGGCATACCCGGGTCTGATCGGCTTTCAGCCGAGCTATCAGGCGGAGGGGTGGATCTACGGGAAGTATCTGGCCCGCAACCTGCCCGGGGCGAAGGTGGCCGTGATCTTCCAGAACGACGACTACGGCAAGGACCTGCTCAGCGGCCTCAAGAAGGGCGTACAACGCTCGAAGGTGAAGGTGATCGCGGCGCAGCCGTACGAGGTGACGGCGGCGGACGTAGGCTCGCAGATCGCGAAGCTGAAGGCATCCGGCGCTAGCGTGCTCGCCATCTTCGGTACCCCGAAGTTCGCGATCCAGAGCTACGTGTTCGCCAACAAGCTGGGTTGGAAGCCGAAGCTGACGATCGTGAACACCGTCTCCTCGGCCTCGAACATCATGCAGCTCGCCTCCGAGGGAGGCGCCAACAAGGTCGCGCCGGGCTCGCTGTCCGTGCAGTTCCTCAAGGATCCGACCGACCCCAAGTGGAAGAACGACGCTGCAATCAAGCAGTACCGCGCTGTGCTGAAGCAGTACGCGCCCAGCGCGAACGCGAACGACGTGTACCACGTGTACGGCATGGCTGTGGCCTGGACGACGGTGGAGGTGCTGAAGAAGATCGGCAAGAACCTCACGCGCGACGCGCTCAACCGGGGCGTCTCGAACATGAACCTCTCGAAGAACCCGTTCCTGATTCCCGGGATCGCGCTCAAGACCGGCCCGGGCGACCACTTCCCGATCGAGCAGGTGTTCACGCAGCGCTACGAGAAGGGCGTCTGGAAGCTGTTCGGCGGGATCTGGGGGTACCGCGCGACCTAAGTGGAGTGTCAGGCAACGTTCGCCGGGTTGCGGCCCGCGATAACGCTTCGCCAGGCGTTGTCCTCGGTCGCGCCAATACTGTCCAGTATTGGCGCTTCCTGCGTCCTAGCCTGGCTCGGTTCTCGCGACCCACATTCCCAGCAACGTTGCCTAACACTCCACTGGTCGCCGGTCGCGCGGTTCGAAGATGAAAGCTGCGGTCTGCCGCGCCTTCGGCGCGCCGCTTGTCGTCGAGGACGTGGAGCTGGCCGCGCCCGGTCCGGGCGAGGTGCGTGTCCGTATGGGCGCGACCGCGATCTGCCACTCCGACATCACCTATGCCGACGGCGGGTGGGGCGGGGTGCTTCCGGCCGTCTACGGGCACGAGGGTGCGGGCACGGTGGAGGTGGTGGGCCCAGGCGTGGCGTGCCTGGCGCCTGGGCAGCGGGTCGTGGTCACGCTCGTGCGCTCCTGCGGGGCGTGTCACGGGTGCGTGCTCGGGATGCCGGTGGTCTGCGAGACGAGATTCCCGCTCGACGAGCGCAGCCCGCTGCGGGATGCCGCGGGCGAGCCGCTGGTGCACGGCCTCCGTACAGCCGCATTCGCCGAGTACACCGTCGTGCACGAATCGCAGGTGGTGGCGGTGGCGGACGACATCGGGTTCGATGTCGCCGCGCTTCTGGCCTGCGGGGTGATCACCGGCTTCGGCGCCGTCACGAACACCGCGCGCATCCCGGCCGGCTCGAACGTCGTCGTGATCGGGACCGGAGGCGTCGGGCTGAATGCGGTACAGGGGGCTCGGGTCAACGGCGCGGCGACGATCGTCGCGGTCGATCTGTCGGCGGCGAAACTGGAGGCGGCCCTGCGGTTCGGCGCGACGCACGCCGTCGACTCCTCGCAGGAGGACGTGGGGGAGAAGGTGCGCTCGGTGACAGGCGGCCGCGGCGCCGACTACGTGTTCGTCACGGTCGGCGCCAAGGCGGCCTTCGACCAGTCCTACGCACTGCTCGCCAGGATGGGCGCTGTTGTACTCGTCGGCATGCCGCCGACCGGTGTGCTCTCCGGGATCGATCCGGCCACGCTCGCGGACAACTCCAATCGCATCCTCGGCTCCAAGATGGGCTCGGCGCGGATCTCCGTCGACATCCCATACCTCGTATCGCTGTACCGGCAGGGCCACCTGTTGCTGGACGAGCTGATCAGTGCGCGCTACCCCCTGGAGGAGATCAACGAGGCGATCGCCGCAGTCAAGCGCGGGGATGCGCTGCGGAACGTGATCGTGTTCGGCAACACCCGTGCCTGACGCCCGTATTGCCGCTCGGTGGTCTCTCCCGGCGGACGCTTCGGCTATCGTGACTCTGCCGAGCGAGGAGACCGCCCGGGCCGACCACGAATCGACCCGACCTTCATGCGCGATCTCGTCTCCGACCTCCTGCACACCCCGCTCGACGACCTCATGGCCGAGGCGCGCCGCGTTGCGGCCGAGCGGTCGACGCCGCGCCTCGTCACGTACTCGCCCAAGGTCTTCATCCCGCTGACCACGCTCTGCCGCGACGTGTGCGGCTACTGCACCTTCGCCCGGCCGCCGCGGCGCGGCGAGCGGGCCTTCATGACCGAGGAGGAGGTGCTCCACATCGCGCGCGCCGGGGCGGCCGCCGGGTGCACCGAGGCGCTCTTCACGCTCGGCGACAAGCCCGAGCTCCGCTACAAGACTGCTCGCGAGGAGCTGGCCGCTCTCGGGCACGGCACGACCCTCGAGTACCTGGCGCACTGCGCCGGACTCGTCCTCGAGGAGACCGGGCTCCTCCCGCACCTCAACCCCGGCGTCCTCGCCCGCGCCGATCTGGAGCTGCTGCGTCCGGTCAGTGCCTCGATGGGGATCATGCTCGAGACCGTCTCCGACAGGCTCGCAGCGAAGGGCGAGGCGCACTGGGCCTCGCCGGACAAGGTCCCGGCCCGACGCATCGAGACGATCCGGCTTGCCGGCGAGCTGGCCGTGCCGTTCACGAGTGGCATCCTGATCGGCATCGGCGAGACGCGCGAGGAGCGCATCGAGTCGCTGCTCACGCTCCGCGCGCTCGGTGAGGAGCATGGCCATCTGGGCGAGGTGATCGTCCAGAACTTCCGTGCCAAGCCCGGCACGCGCATGGCCGATCACCCCGACGCCGCGCTCGACGACCACCTGTGGTCGATCGCCGTCGCGCGCATCCTGCTCGGCCCGCGCATGCACGTGCAGGCTCCGCCGAATCTTGCGTACGACGACTTCCCGCTCCTGCTCGACGCCGGCATCGACGATTGGGGCGGCGTCTCACCCGTCACCCTCGACCACGTCAACCCCGAGGCGCCGTGGCCGGATCTCGAACGTCTACGCGCCGGCACCGAGGCCAAGGGCTTCGAGCTGGCGCCGCGGCTTCCGCTCTACCCGGAGCACGTGGCCGAGGTCGAGCGCTGGGTCGACCCCGCTGTGCGCACGACCGTTCTGCGCGCCTCCGACGCGCTCGGACTGGCCCGCGAGGACAGCTGGGCCCCCGGCGAGACGGTGGACGTCCCCTTCATCACCAGCCGTGACGCGGTGCCGTTCGAGCTCACCGGCCACGAGCTCGGGGAGGACGAGCTCGTACGGCTGTTGCAGGCCCGGGGCAGCGATCGCCGGCGCGTGTTCGCCGCCGCCGACCGGCTGCGGTGCGAGGTCAACGGTGACGCTGTCAGCTACGTCGTGACGCGAAACATTCAGTACACGAACGTCTGCTACTTCAAGTGCGGGTTCTGCGCTTTCTCCAAGGGCAAGCTGGCCGAGAACCTGCGCGGCCCCGCCTATCTCGTGCCGCACGAGGAGATCGTGCGCCGATCGCAGGAGGCGTGGGAGCGCGGCGCCACCGAGGTGTGCCTGCAGGGCGGCATCCACCCCTCGTTCACCGGCGACTACTACGCGAGCGTGGTCGAGGCGATCCGGGAGGCGGTGCCGGAGATCCACATCCACGCGTTCTCGGCGCTCGAGGTGTGGCAGGGCGCGGCCACGCTGGGCGTCCCGCTGACGGACTACCTCAGCCGCCTGCGCGACCTCGGGCTCGGCTCCCTCCCCGGCACCGCCGCCGAGATCCTCGACGACGAGGTGCGCGCGATCATCTGTCCCGACAAGGTCTCGACCGACCAGTGGTTCCAGGTGCACGCCGCCGCGCACGAGGTGTGCCTCACCTCGAACGTGACGATGATGCTCGGCCACGTCGAGCGGCCCGTCAACTGGGCTCGCCACCTGATGCGGGCGCGCGAGCAGCAGCAACGCAGCGGAGGGTTCACCGAGTTCGTGCCCCTGCCGTTCGTCCCCATGGAGGCGCCGATGTATCTCAAGGGCCGCGCGCGCCGCGGCCCGACGTTCGGCGAGGCGCTCCTCATCCACGCCGTGGCCCGGCTCGCCCTGCATCCACACATCACGAACATCCAGGCCTCCTGGGTGAAGATCGGGCCGGACGGGGTGAGGCAGGCGCTCGCCGCGGGCGTCAACGACCTCGGCGGCACGCTGATGAACGAGTCGATCTCGCGCGCAGCAGGCTCGGAGTGGGGGCAGGAGCTGCCGCCAGAGCAGATGGAGGCTCTGATCCGCTCGGCCGGACGAACACCCTGGCAGCGGACGACGACGTACGGCCAGGCGCCCGCCGTACAGACGCGACGCTCGTTCGGCGCTACGCCGCTGGCAGACACGATCAACCCGCCGGTCAAGGACGCCGGGCTGAGACCACCGGCGAAGCTGATCCGGCCGGGGGTTCTGGCGGGCGTCGGCGCGCGATGAGGGACAGCTTCGGAGGACTCGCGTGCCTCCCGTCGGGCCTGGCAGGCACACCCAGGCGGTAAGGTCAGGTTGTGGCGGCCGATCGTCCCTCCGGCGCGAGTCAGCATCGCGAACTGGCCGCCGGCCGCGGCCCGGTCACGATCGCGATCGTCACGGTCAGCGATTCGCGAACGCCGGACACCGACACCAACGGGATCTGGCTCCGCGAGCAGATCACCGAGCTCGGACACCAGATCGTCGACTACCGCGTGCTTCCGGACGAGCCGGAGCTCGTTGCTGCGGCTCTCGACGAGATCTGCGGAGCCGAGGCCAGGATCGTGCTCATCAACGGCGGCACAGGCATCGCGAAACGTGACACCACGTTCGATGCCGTCAGCGGCCGTCTCGAGAAGGTGCTCCCGGGTTTCGGGGAGGTCTTCCGCATGCTCAGCTACGACCAGGTCGGGGCGGCGGCGATCCTCTCACGGGCAACCGCGGGCCTGTATCGCGGCACGATGGTCTTCTCCACGCCCGGGTCGCCTGCCGCCGTGCAGCTCGCCTGGGAGAAGCTGATCGCGCCCGAGCTCGAGCACTTCGCCTGGGAGATCGTGCGCTGACCGGTCTGCTCCGCGCTGGTGCCGCGGGATCGCCGCAGATCAGGCTGCGCCCGCCGGCCAGCCGGATCCGGGCGTCGTTCATCATCTAGTGCGCCATCTCGCAATGTTCCACCGGAAACTCGGTGAGGGAGTGCGCCCTCTTCAGGATCACGTTGTCGGCCGTATGGCGGCCGACAACGTGCAGCAAGCATCTGGTGCGGCGGCTCACAACGACAGAAGCTGTGTCGGGGTCAAGCTTAAGCCTGACCCCGACTCCATTCCTTATCGTTGTGAGACGCCGCACTAGGTCGCGTCGTCCGGGTCAAGAGCCGCGATCGCCTGTTCGAACGCCTCCTCGGGTTGCGCGCCGACGAGGAGATACCGGCCACCGACGAGGAAGGCAGGCACACCCGTGATGCCGTTGCTCACGGCCTGACGCGTCGAGGCGGTGATCACGTCCTGGTAGCGGTCTGACCCCAGCACCTCCTCGACGCCACCCGCGTCGAGCCCGACCTCCTGCGCGATCTCATGAATCGTCTCGGCTGCGCCGATGTCACGCGACTGCGCCCAGTACGCCTCCATCGCGCGATCGTGGTACGGCCGGTGGAGGCCGTGCTCGCGCGCCAGCTCACCGACTCGAAGCGTGTTGCGCGTGTTGGGGACGATCGCGGGATGTGGTGCGTACGGGCCGGCGCCGCGAGCTTCGAACATGCCGCTCACCCGGCCGACCATCTCGGGGCCGTACCGTGCGATCAGCTGCTCGCGGGGGAGCCCCTCCGGTGGGTACTCGGGATGGAGGTCGAACGGCAGCCACGTGACCTGGGCGCCGTACCGGCGCTCGAGCCACGTCACGGTCGGCTCCGCGACGCGGCAGTACGGTCAGATGTAGTCCGACCAGACGTGAATCTCGAGAGAGCTCACATCTTCCCCCAGACTCGGAATCCGCTCTCGCGGCTCCCGGCTCGGGAAGGACCCTGGTCCTGCCCCCAGACCCGGTATCCGCTCTCGCGGATACCGGGTCGGGAAAAGCTCTGGCGCGGCCGCTGGCGCGGCCGGCCGCAACCACATGACGCAAGGTGACGGTTTGACCCGAGGCGTGTCATGCGGCAACCGTAGCGAGGGCGTCGGGGAGGGTGAAGCGGCCCGCCAGGAGTGCGCTGCCGCAGACCGCTCCCTCGCAGCCGAGATCGCGTAGGGCCATGAGGTCTGCGAGAGAGGAAATGCCTCCGGCTGCGAGGACAGGCACACCGGCGGGCAGAATCGTCTCCAGCAGCTCGAGATCCGGGCCGGCCAGCGAGCCGTCGCGGGACGTCGAGGTTACGAGGAATCGCTGTACGCCTGAAGCAGCACAGCGTGTCGCGAGCTCTGCACCGGTGAGCTCGGCCGTCTGCGTCCAGCCGTCCACGGCGACCCGGCCGTCCTTGACGTCGATTGCCACCACCAGGTTGGGGCCGACGAGGGCGAGCGCCTGCTCGAGAAACGCGGCCGAGAGCGCAGCCGTGCCCACCATGATCCGGTCGGCACCGGCGGCCAGGGCGGCCTCGAGCGCGGCCGCGGTCCGGTAGCCGCCACCCACCTGGACAGGGAGGCCGGCTGCCCCGACGACCCGGATCAGGTCGGGAGTGGGGGAGCCGCTGAACGCACCGTCGAGATCCACCACGTGGATGCGGGTCGCTCCGTCGTCCGCGAACCGCTGTGCGAGTGCGGCCGGGTCACCGCCCTCGATCGTGACGGCGTCACGCCGGCCCTGATGGAGCCGGACGACGCGGCCCTCCAGGACGTCGACGGCGGGGATGACCTCGAACGCGGTGTTCATCGCGCGCCGAGGGCCTCTCCGCTGCCCCTCATCTTCATCTTCTTGCATGTTAGCACGCTATCATGATAGCATGCAGGGATGACACGAGAGGCTGACGGGCCGAGCGGTGGAGGGAAGGTCGTGGCCGGCGACACGGGTGCGCCGAACGCACGTGTCGGCGATGTCGACGCGCTACCCGACCTGCCGGCGCTCGTCGACGCCCTGCTCGGCCTCCGGACGCCCGACGAGATGACCAGATTCCTGCGCGACCTGTGTACGTTCGCGGAGCTCGAGGCGCTCAGTCACCGCTGGCACATCGCCAGGCTGGTGGACGAAGGCCTTCCGTACCTTGACATCGCCGGGCGCGTTCCCACGTCGACGGCGACCGTGACGCGGGTCGCGCAATGGGTGCGGCATGGCAGCGGCGGCTACCGCACGGCTCTCGACCGCCTCGACCGCACGGGAGTGCCCTCGTGAACCCCACGCGACTCCGGCCCGGCGCCGACGGCCGTCTGACGATCGCAGTCCCCGCCAAGGGGCGCATGGCGGATCCGACCCTCCAGCTCTGCGCGAGCGCAGGCCTCGCATTCGAGGTCACCGAGCGCTCCCTTGTCGTGCCCTGCGCGAACGCCCCGGTCGATCTCCTGCTCGTCCGGCCCAGCGACATCCCCGAGTACGTGCAGGACGGCGTCGTGCACGTGGGCATCACCGGCGCCAATCTCGTGCTGGAGGCTGCTGTCACCGTGAAGCAGGTGGCCGAGCTCGGGTTCGCCCGCTGCACGCTCGACGCCGCAGTGCCCGACGATTCAGAGGTTGTCTCGATCGACCAGCTCGCGGGTCAGCGGGTGGCCACGGCCTACCCGGTGTCGACGCGGGCGCTGCTGGGCGAGCGCGGCGTGAACTGCGAGCTGGTCGGTATCTCGGGCTCCGTGGAGGTCGCGCCGCGTCTCGGCCTGGCCGATGCGATCGTCGACCTCGTCTCCACCGGGACGACGCTCAGCGCGAACGGCTTGCGCCGCATCGGCACCCTGCTCTCGTCCCAGGCTGTGCTGATCTCCTCCGATGCGGCTCTCGACGAGCAAAGGGAAGCGATCGCACGGCTCGAGCTCATGCTCTCGGGCGTCGTCGCGGCCCGCAGCCGGCGTTACGTGATGATGAACGCTCACGAGCGCGATCTCGACGCGATCCGAGCCATCCTGCCGGGGATGGGCGCGCCGTCGGTGCTGCCGCTCGCCGATCCGGGTGAGATCGCAGTGCACGCGGCAGTGGACGTCACCGACATCTGGTCGGTGCTCCCCGCGCTGAAGGACGCTGGCGCCTCCTCGATCCTCGTCGTGCCCGTCGAACGGCTGGTGCCGTGAGACCTCCGGTGCCAACGCTCCGCCGAGGGTCGCTGGTCGACGATGCGCTCGCTACCGTGGCCCCCATCGTCGCCGACGTCCGGGACCGAGGTGACGCCGCCCTGTTCGCATGGACCGAGCGTCTCGATGGGCCGCGTCCCGACGGTATTGCCGTGCCTCCGGCCGCGATTGCGTCGGCGGTCATCGCCGAGGACGCTCTCGCTGCGCTTCGTCAGATGATCGAGGCCGTGCGCCGGTTCAGCCGGGCGAACGGGCCGGCGGACACCTCCGTGGAAGCGGCGCCGGGGATCGTCTCGGAACGGCGCTGGCTGCCGGTCGACGCGGTGGGGGTGTGCGTGCCGAGCGGCACGGCGCCGCTACCGTCGTCGCTCGTGATGACGTGTGTCCCCGCCTTCGAGGCCGGAGTGCGGCGCGTCGTTGTCGTCACGCCGCGCCCCGACCCGGCGATCCTCGTCGCCGCGCGAGAGGTTGGCGTTCGTGAGATGTACGCCGTCGGTGGGGCACAGGCCGTCGCGGCGCTGGCCTACGGAACCGAGACGATCGCCCCGGTGGACGTGATCGTAGGCCCCGGCAACGCATACGTCACGGCGGCCAAGCTGCTCGTCTCGACCCGCGTTCGCATCGACCTGCCCGCCGGGCCGAGCGAGGTGGTGGTCATTGCCGACGGCACGGCCGATGCCTCTCCGGTGGCGGCCAGCCTGCTCGCTCAGGCGGAGCACGGCCCCGCTTCCGACGCCGTGCTGTTCTCCACCGAAGCAACGCTGTCCGCTGCAGTGAGTACGCTTGTTCGCGGATATGACAACGTACGTGTGGAGACGGTTGCCACCGTCGAGGAGGCACTGGCCCGGGCAGAGGAGTACGCCCCCGAGCATCTCGAGCTGCAGGTCGGTGACCCCGAGACGCTGGCAGCCCGTGTCCGAAATGCCGGTTCGGTGTTCATCGGGGGCTCCGCGGCCATCGGCGACTACGCGGCCGGGGCCACCCACGTGCTGCCGACCGGCGGGCTGGCCCGCTCGACAGGCGGTCTCGGCGTGGAGACCTTCATGAAGCCGACGCAGATCGTCCGTGTCTCCCCGCAGGGAGCGCTCCGCGCCGCCGGGGTGGTGGGACCGCTGGCCCGGCTGGAGGGCCTGCCGCTGCATGCGGCGGCGGTTGAGGCGTACACCGGCGCAGAGGTTGCAAGGTGAGCATCCACTCCGGTCCCGTCGATCCGGTGACGCTCGCGATGGACGTCGCGCCGACGTTCTCGCCCTACGTGTGGGCGCCGACGGTGCACGAGGTGGCAGCCCGTCACCAGCTTCCAGCCTCGGCCGTGCTCAAGTTCGACCAGAACACACCGCCGGTGCCCGGCGTGCCGCAGATCCCGCTCGCCGAGAGCTTCGCGTCGCTGTGCGACTACCCGGAGGGGTCGTACCGCGACCTACGGGAGGCGGCAGCGACGTACGCCGGGCTCGACGTGTCGAACGTCACGATCGGTGCCGGTGCGGACGATCTCATCCTCCTGCTCGGCCACGTCTTCCTCGGCCCCGGTCGCGTGGCCAGCCTCCTCAACCCGACGTACGCCATGTACCGCGTGGCCACCGAGCTCCGCAACGCAACGTGGGTCGACGGCTGGCCCGACGACGGCGAGGTCGCCGTCGCCTGGCGCTGCAACCCCAACAATCCCGTCGGCGAGAAGCGCGACCCGGCGGAGTACGCCGAGCTCGCGCGCGCCAACCCGCGCACGGTTGTCGTCGTGGACGAGGCGTACTACGAGTACTCCGACGTGACGGCCGCCGGCTACGTCGACGAGCTCCCCAACCTCGTCGTGGTGCGGACGCTGTCCAAGGCGTTCGGCTTCGCCTCCCTGCGGGCCGGGTACGCGCTCGCCCATTCGAGCATGGCCGCGCTGCTCGAGAGCCGCCGCGCGCCGGCGCCGGTCGCAGGCCCCGTCGCCAGGATCGCCGCGGCGGCGCTTCGGGATCCGCGATTCGACGTGCGGGGCACGATCGAGGAGCGCGAACGCGTGCGAGCCGCCCTTGTCGCGGCGGGGTTCGACTCCCCGCCGACAGAGACGAACTTCGTCGTGCTGCGCAGCGACGAGCCGCTCCTGGAACGGCTCGAGGCGCAGGGACTGGTGGTGCGAAGGATGGCGGACGGTATTCGCATCACCCTCCGCCGCCCTTCGGAGAACGACGTGCTCCTGCGCGCGCTCGGCGTCGACCCGGGCTCGCGTTCGGGACGCGAGGTCACGAGCATCCGTACGACGACGGAAACGGCGTTCCGGCTCACGCTCGGCCTTGACGGACCCGGTCGCGGCCGGGTCTCGACGGGCATCGGGTTCCTCGACCATCTGCTGACGCTGCTCGCTTTCCATGCGGGATTCGACCTCGAGCTCGCGGCGGGCGGCGACCTCGACGTCGACGACCACCACACGGTCGAGGACGTCCTCGCCGGGCTGGGCGCCGCCTTGTCGCAGGCACTTGGCTCGCGCGAGGGTGTAGCCCGCTACGGGTCGGCCGTCGTGCCCATGGACGAGGCGCGCGCACTTGCGGCCGTCGACCTCGTCCGCCGGCCGCATGCCGAGATCTCACTCGCCTTCGGCGAGGGACGGGTCGGTGGGCTGGCGGTGACGCTTCTCCAGCACGCGCTCGAGCGGTTCGCGATCGAGGCCGGCTGCACGGTGCACGTCGAGGCGTCCGGCCGTGACGACCATCATGTGGCGGAGGCGGCGTTCAAGGCGCTGGGGCAGGCGCTGCGGCAGGCGGTCGCCGAGGGCGATCCGGGCATCCGCTCGACGAAGGGGGCGGCGTGAGATGCCCTGTGTCAACCCTGCGTTGCACGTCCCGCCCTGCAGCCTGGCCGCGTCAGCGGCCCCTTCAGGGGTGTTCCCGAGCCGGGATCCGCGGGAGCGGCTTCCTGCTCTGGGGACCAGCATGAACGTCGTGCTGGCCGACTACGGAGCGGGGAACCTCCGCTCGATCGTCTCCGCATTGCGCCGTGCGGGGGCGGATCCCCTGGTCTCGGTCGATCCCGCCGTCGTGCGCGAGGCGCCCCTCGCGGTGATCGCCGGGGTCGGGCACGTCGAGAGCGCTGCACGGGGGCTGTCCGCGAACGGCCTGGACGAGGCGCTTTGCGGCCGCGCCGCCGCCGGGCGTCCCCTCTTCGGCATCTGCGTGGGTCTCCAGCTGCTGTTCGGGGAGAGCGACGAGGGCGGTTGCGGCCTCGGCCTGCTGGAGGGGTCGGTTCGGCGCATCGTCGCTCCACACGTGCCGCACATGGGGTGGAACACACTCGAGGTTGCCCGGCCCGGCGGGCTGCTCGACGGGCTCGACGGTGCAGACGTCTACTTCGCCCACAGCTATGCGGCGGTCCCCGAGGGCACTCAGCCCGACGTGGTCACGGCGACGACCGAGCACGGTGGTCCGATCGTGGCGGCCGTCGAGCTCGGCGCGATAGCAGGTGTGCAGTTCCACCCCGAGCGCAGCGGCGACGCCGGCGGGAAGCTGCTCGCCAATCTGCTCGCGTGGGCGACCGTGGGTGCCCGCTGATGGTCAAGAAACGTGTGATCCCCTGCCTCGACGTCAGGGACGGTCGCGTCGTCAAGGGTGTCAACTTCGAGAACCTGCGGGAGATGGGAAATCCTGTTGAGCTCGCCACGCGCTACAGCGCACTCGGAGCGGACGAGCTCGTCTTTCTCGACATCACGGCCACGCTCGAAGGGCGGCGTCCGATCTTCGAGGTCATCGAGCGGTCGGCGGAGGAGCTCACGATCCCCTTCACCGTCGGCGGCGGGGTGACCACGCTCGCAGATGCACGGGCATTGCTGCGCGCGGGCGCCGACAAGGTCGCGGTCAACCGGGCGGCGTTCGACGACCCGCAGATTCTCACGGGACTGGCGGACGAGTTCGGCTCCCAGGCGGTGGTCTGCGCGGTAGACGCCCGCGCCGGCGAGGTCGTGACGCACGCCGGGCGCAACCCCCGCGGACGCGATGCCGTCGACTGGGCCTGCGAAGCCGTCGGGCGGGGCGCGGGCGAGATCCTGCTCACCTCGATCGACGCCGACGGGACGCGGTCGGGCTACGACCTGGAGCTGACCCGCTCGGTTGCCTCGGCGGTCGAGGTGCCGGTGATCGCCTCCGGAGGGGCGGGCAACGCCGCCCACATGGCCGACGCGTACGCGGCGGGAGCGGAGGCGGCCCTGATCGCCTCCATCGTCCACGAACGGCCCGAGCGGTTGCCGGAGCTGAAGCGAGAGCTCGCCGAGCTCGGCTGGGAGATGCGCGCGTGAGTGCGGACGGGGCTTCCGGTGAGCTGCTGCCGGTGATCGTCCAGCATGCCGGCACCGGGGACGTGCTGATGCTCGCCTACGCCGACGAGGAGGCGCTGCGTCGCACGCGCGAGACCGGGCTCGCCTGGTTCTGGAGCCGGTCGCGGCAGGAGTACTGGCAGAAGGGCGCAACCTCGGGGAACACGCTCACCGTCGTCGAGGTTCGGGACGACTGCGACGGCGACGCGCTGCTCTACCGCGTCGAGCCGCTGGGACCCGTCTGCCACACGGGCGCAGAGTCCTGTTTCGCACCGTGGCTCTGGCGCGTGGTGCGGGAGCGACAGACTCAGCGACCGGAGGGCTCGTACGTCGTGCGCCTGCTTGACGGTGGTCCGAAGGTGGTGGCGCAGAAGGTGGGGGAGGAAGGGGTGGAGGTGGCGCTCGCCGCACTCGGGGAATCGGACGAGCGGCTCGTCGAGGAGCTTGCCGACCTCTGGTTTCACAGCTATCTCCTGCTCGCGACGCGCGGCCTCTCGCCGGCCGACGTCGAGGTAGAGCTTCGGCGCCGTCATGGGCCGGCCATAGGCGGTAGCGGTTGACCGTCATCGAGCCGTTTCTGATCGAGCACTGGTACGACCGTTACGAGTTCACGACCGAGCTGATGCTCTCGTCGAGCGACTGCGAATCGTGGTCGGTCGCGGAGTTGTTGGAGCTCGAGCCCGAGGCCGAGGCACGTCTCCGGGAGCTCCGGCTCGGGTACACCGGGTCGCGCGGCTCGCTCGAGCTCCGCGAGGCGATCGCCGCCCAGACCGTGCACTGCACGGCAGACGACGTGATCGTGTTCGCGGCGGCCGAGGAGGCGATCTACGTCGCCGAGCGTGTGCTGCTCGGGCCGGGCGACCACGCGATCGTGCAGACGCCGTGCTACCAGTCGGCGCTCTCCGTGGCGCGTGCGACGGGTGCAACCGTGACCCCGTGGGATGCCGCGTACGGGGATAGCTGGCGCCACGATCTTGACCAGCTCGAAGCATCGCTCCGGCCCGAGACAAGGCTCACGTACGTCAACTCGCCGCACAACCCGACCGGGATGCACCTCGCCCGGCCCGACTTCGACCGTCTCGTCGCCACGGTGGAGGCGGCCGGTGCCGTGTTGTTCAGCGACGAGGTGTACCGGGGGCTCGAGCATGATCCGAGCGACCGGCTGCCCCTGGCCTGCGACCTCTCGACGGTGGCGGTGTCGCTGGGCGCTCCCTCGAAGGCGCTCGGCCTGCCCGGTCTCAGGCTTGGTTGGCTGATCACGCGCGACGCCGCCCTGCGACGGCAGCTCGTCGACTACAAGCTCTACACGACGATCTGCTCCCCGGCACCGAGCGAGCTGCTCGTGGCGCTGGCGCTCCGTCATGCGGACACCCTGCTCGAGCGGAACCGGACGCTGGTGACGGCGAACGTGCGCCTCGTCGAGGGGCTGATTGCGGGAACCCCACGGCTGGATTGGGTATCGCCGAAAGCCGGGCCGATCGGTTTTCCGGTGGTTGACGCCGTTGCGGACACACGAGGTATGTGTGAGCGCCTCGCCGCCGAGGCCGGCGTGCTGCTGTTACCGGGCGATGCCTACGGGAGGCCTAGCCATGTCCGCATCGGGTTCGGTCGCGCGGACCTGCCCCTGGCGCTCGAGCGATTCGGCGACTGGCTCGAACGCCAGACCGACCTCTGATCAGGCGCGGCAGCCGAAGACCAGGCCACGGCCGGTCAAGCCTGCTTCGTCGAACGAGGGTTCGAGGCCTGCCCGGGCGACCGCGTCCAGCAGTTCCTCACGGGTCGAGAGACGGACCTCGAGCCGCTCACGCCATGTCCTCGTGCCCGTCGTGGTGGCGTACACGTACGTGAAGTCCAGCCTGGTCAGCCGGTTGCGCCGGCTGCTGACGCAAGCTCTTGCGAGCGCAAGACCGGTTGCGGAGACGGAGTCGAGGCTGACGTTCCCGTCCCGCCAGTTCTCCGGGAAGGTCCACGGCTCGATCACGAGTACCCCACCGTCCCCCACGTGCTCGGCCAGTCGGCGGGTCGCGAGGCGCAGATCGCCAAGCGTGCGCATCAGCCCGATCGCACTGAACAGGCAGCTGACCACGTCGAACCGTCGCCCGAGCCGAAGCTCGCGCATGTCGGCGCGCGTGAGCCGCACGCCCGGAAGCCGCTCGCGGGCCACCGTGAGCTGCCTCGGGCTGACGTCGACCCCCTCGACCTGGAAATCGCGGCGCAGCTCGGCGAGGTGCTTCCCAGTCCCGCACGCCACGTCGAGCCATGTGCTCGCGGCCGGCGCCAGCCGCCGCACGTGGCGATGGAGAGTCCGCACCTCATCCACGTAGTCCTTCGCGCCGTAAATCAGGTCGTAGAGCGCTCCCGCCTCGCGCATCAGGCCGGGGTGAGGACGACGAGCGGGATCTCGCGGGCCGTCCGCGCCTGATAGGCCTCGTAGCCCTTGTACAGCGGCACGATCGCCGGCCATAGCCGTTCACGCTCTTCCGGGGAAGCTGTGCGGGCCGAGACCTCGAGCCTCCGGCGGCCGATCCGGACCGAACCCCCTCCGGCAGCCTCCACGTTGAAGAACCACCCGGGATGCGAGCGCGCACCGCCGTTCGAGGCGACGACCACGAAGGTGTCGCCGTCGTGCAGGTACAGCAGCGGCACGGTTCGGGACTTCCCCGACTTGCGGCCGCGCGTGGTGAGAAGCAACACTGGCGCCTTCCCGACCCGGCCCACCAGCCGGCCGCCGAGCAGCCGGTACAGCATCACGTGGAGCAGGCTGAGGGCTTTTGGCACGCCCGGAGTGTGACAGCACGGTACGCTCTCTGCACATGTTCGACTGGCTTTCTCGAGTCCGCGCCTGTAACGGCTGATCGCCCGCTTCCACGCCAAGCGTCCAGGGAAGCGGGGTGAGGGGGACGCGTGAACGGTGCGCGCGTTGACGTGCGCCGGTGCGCATCCTCCTCCGGAACTCGAAAGGCAGGTGATGGCGATGCCGATGCCGCATCGCACGTTCGCGCAAGTGGCACGCCGGCGGCTCGTCGGCAAGGAAGGATCGGAGCGGGTGTCGATGATCCGCACGTTGCTGGCGGAGCTGCCGGACTACCGGAACGGCCCGTATGCCGACCTGCGCAAGTGGTTGCAGGAAGAGCTCGACCGCACGCGGGTGCGCGCGAAGGTCACGCATCGCGACTCGCTGCAGGTGAGGCGCGAGGGCGCAGCCCAGATCGCGCTCGTCGGGCCGCCGAATGCCGGGAAGTCGTCGCTCTTGCAGGCGCTCTCGGAGATCCAGATCAAGACGGGGGACTACGCGTTCACGACATTGCGGCCGGTGCCCGCGCTGACACGGATCGGCGGCGTGCTCGTCCAGCTCGTGGAGATTCCCGGGCTGATCGAGGGCGCGAACGACGACCGGGGTGGCGGGCGCGCGCTGCTGGGCGTGCTTCGCAACGCGGATGGGATCGTCTTCTGCCAGAGCGCAGTTGCACCGCCGGCGGAGCTCGCGACGGTGCGCCGGGAGGTTGCGGCCGCCGGGATCGAGTTGCCGGCGCTGCTGGCTGCGACCAAAGCTGACGAGGCGGGCACGGGTGACCTCGAGCGATTGGCGGCGGCCACCCCTGGCCTGCCGCTCGTCGCGGTCTCCGTGCTCGACGACGGCAGCCTCGATCGGCTCCGTTCCGCCATCTGGGGGCTGACCGGGCTGATCCGTGTCTACCTGCGCCGGGGCCAGGAGACGGACGAGGAGCCGCTCGCGCTGGAGCCCGGCGCGACCGTCACCGAGGTCGCGTACGCCATCCACCACGACTTGGGCGTGGCCGCGGCCGGGGCGCGGATCTGGGGACCGACCGCGCGTTTCGACGGCCAGCGCGTCGGGCGGGGCCACGTGCTCGCCGACGGCGACACCGTCGAGGTGCTCACCCGGTAGCGTCCCTCGCGACCCTCGACGATCGGAGTTCTCGCATGGCTCTGGAACGCCCCGTGATCGACAAGCCCGACGGTGACATCCCCTTCGAGCTCGGCATCGATGATCTCGTCGCCGGTGACGGCGCGGAGGCGACGGCCGGGACGAAGGTGACCGTGCACTACGTCGGCGTCGCGTTCTCCGACGGCAACGAGTTCGACGCGTCGTGGAATCGTGGGCAGCCGTTCCAGTTCCGTCTCGGTAAGGGTCAGGTGATCCCGGGTTGGGATCAGGGCGTGGCAGGGATGCGGGTCGGCGGCCGGCGCAGGCTGACGATCCCGTCCGCGATGGCGTACGGCGCCCGTGGCGCCGGCGGCGTGATCAGGCCGCACGAGCCACTCGTGTTCGTCGTCGATCTGCTCGCCGTCGAGTGAGCCTGCGTCGGCCTCGGGCGTCGTAGCGGCAGCCGTCACATGCCCGCCTCGCCGCGCGCCCGCTGGACCCTGCTCGTGCTGGCGGCGACCTGTTGCTTCGGGACGCTCGGCACCTTCTCGCGGCTCTTCTTCGACGCCGGTGGCGACGCGTACACGCTGCTCGTGGCGCGGTTCCTCGTGGTCAGCACGCTGCTGGGCGTTGCAGCCTTGCTCCTCGGCCAGTGGTGGACGGCACGCGGCGCGGTGGCGCCGACGCTGGTGCTGGGCGGCTTCCAGCTCGGCGTCGCCTACGCGCTGCTCGAGGGGTTCGCTCGGGCTCCGGTGGCGCTCGTCAGCCTGCTCTTCTTCAGCTACCCGCTGCTGACGGCGGTGGGCGCAGTGCCCGTCTTCGGGGAGCGCCTCGACCGTCTTCGGCTCGCGGTGATCGCGGTGGCGGTCGCCGGCATCGTGCTCACCGTCGGCGTGCCGGAAGCTGGAACCTGGCTCGGCATCGTCCTGGGGCTGGTCGCGGCCGTCTGCGTGGCCTTCCTGATCCTCGGCAGCCGCCTGCTGATGGGCAGGACGGAGCTCGCACCGGTTGCGCTCTGCTCGCTGATGTTCGCGTCGCCCGCGCTCGTCCTGCTCCTCGTGTGGCCGTTGCGCTCACCGGGCTTCGGGTCGCTCTCGGGCGAAGCCTGGGCCTGGTTGGCGTGCGGCGTGCTGATCTCGGCAACGGTGCCGCTTGCGGTCTTCTACACGGGGGTGACGAGGATCGAGGCGGGCGCGGCAGGGCTGCTCTCGTGTTGCGAACCGCTGGTCTCGGTCGTGCTCGCGACCGTCGTGCTCGGCGAGACGTTAGGCCCGACCCGCATCGCCGGCGGCCTGCTGATCGTGGTCGCCGTGACGGCGGTGGCGCTCGCCGGTGCACGCCCCCGCCCTCTCGCGAACGCGGCGGACGCCTGACGGCGGACGAACCGCTGCGGAGCGGCGGGCTGCGGCCTCTTCCTGGAGAGTGTCGAGTAGCTTTGGGCCTATCCCGGGAGGTCGCCACGCCGGGGCGGCGAGTCGGAGTACGACGTGATCTCGTTTCTCCGGAACCCGATCGGCGATCGCATCCGCCGGGATCTCACAGAGCGCCGGATCGATGCCTTCGCAGCAGCCGGCCTCGGCGAGGAGCGGATCCGCCGTTGGGCGGTGATCCGCGCGGCCTGGCTCCAGCACGACGGCGAGGAGGTGGCGGTCTTTCGAGCGCTGCTCTGAGGGGGCAGCCCAAGACAAACCGTTCCGGCTCCGTGAGCGTACCCTGGACAGGGACCTCAGCGGTTCGAGCACATCCTGCGAAAGGAGCCTCCATGTCCGTCAGGCATCTGCTTCCGTTCCTGCTGACCGTGATCGTCGCGGGCGGCCTCGCCGCCGCTGGGCTGGGAGCCGGGCCTGGGCCGTCAATCATCAACCTTCCGGCCGGCTGGCAACCCGAAGGCATTCACGTCTCCGGGAACGGGACGTTCTACGTCGGCTCGCTCACCACCGGCGCCGTGTATCGCGGCAGCGTCAAGACCGGGGCAGGCGTAACGCTCGTCCAGCCACGGACAGGGCGCGTCGCCGTCGGTCTTGAGGTCGACGAGAAGGGCCGCGTCTTCGTCGCCGGCGGGCCAACCGGTCAGGGGTACGTCTACGACCGGAACGGCGGCGAGCTTCAGACCTACGCGTTCGCAACCGGCTCGACGTTCGTGAACGACGTCGTCGTCACCAAGGGAGCCGCGTGGTTCACAGACTCGCAACGGCCGTTCCTGTACCGCATCGATCTCGGCAAGCGGGGAGAGCCGCGGGGCATGCGCGCGATACCGCTCACCGGCGATCTCGTCTACACCGCAGGCTTCAACGTCAACGGCATCGAGGCCGCCCGCGGCGGCAAGGTGTTGATCCTCGTCCAGTCGAACACCGGCAAGCTCTTCCGCGTCGACGCACGCACCGGCGCAACCAAGGAGATACGTCTCGGCGGCGACAACGTTGCGAACGGCGATGGCTTGCTCCGCCACGGCGAGACGCTGTACGTCGTGCAGAACCAGCTCAACCGGATCGCGGTCATCGATCTCGATTCGAAGCTTGCCTCGGGCCGTGTCGAGCGCCTGATCACCAACCCGGCCTTCGACATCCCGACGACCGTCGGGCGCTTCGGCAACACGCTCTACGCCGTCAACGCTCGGTTCTCGACGCCCGCGACGCCGACCACCCCCTATCAGGTCGTCGCCACGCCCCTGAAGAGATAATGTGGCTCAGGCCGCGCTGCGTCGGGCGACATGCCCGCTATTCGGGCAGTGATCGAACCCAGCCGCAGCGTTGCTTTTGCAGAGCCCTCGGACCGCCCACCGTAGACTTCGCCAGGTCGTGTCGCATGTTGTCGTTGTCACTGGCGCCGGTGCTTCTTACGACTGCGTGAGCAAGCACGTGACGCCGGAGGGGAACAGACCCCCTCTGACGAAGGACCTTTTCTCGCAGGCCTATCAGGCGACCCTCGACAACTACCCGCTTGTTCGCCAGGCCGCAGCCGGCATCCGCCACGCGATGCTCGGTGCCGGCGAGGATGCATTGTCGCTGGAGGATTACCTCCGCGAGAGCATGGCGAAGTCACCGAGCCGATTCACGATGCGCCAGTACCGGCAGGTCCCGCTGTATCTCCAGGACGTGCTCAACCAGGCGAGTGGCTACACGCGAGAGCCAGACAACTACAACGTCGTCGTCACGACAGCACTCGAGCTCGACAGCGTGTTGTTTCTCTCGCTGAACTACGACACGCTGCTCGACAGCCGTCTTTCCGAGTACGCACCACTAGCCGGCCTCGACTGGTACGTCGACGCGGACGAGCGCTGGTCGCTCGTGAAGCTCCACGGCTCAGTGAACTGGGGCTGGAGACTCCCGTTCCTTGTGGGCCATGAGCAACTTTCAAGGAACAGCATCCTCGACGCCAATATGGTTGTAGACGACCACGTCCAGGCTGGGTTCCCGGACGTCGGGACAGGAGACATCGAGCTGATCCCCGACGGCCCCCTTCTCGAGCAGCGCTGGGCAAGGCGTTCACCCGAGCCGAGCACTTATCACGATCCGGGTCACGACGGCGTGTTCTACCCCGCTCTCGCTGTGCCTCTAGGCGCTGACGACCAACTCGTCTGCCCTGCCAAGCACGTCGAGGCCGCAAGGGGGTTCCTCGACTCCGTCGATGGGCTGAACCTGCTGGTGATCGGCTACAGCGGCATCGACAATGAAGTGTTGAGGCTTCTTGCCGAAAACGGCAACACGATCCGTCGCATCCTGATCGCGAATGGCGAGGGAGGATCAGGGTCAGTCATCAGGGCGCTCCATGCCGCCTTCGGAATCAAGGGGTCCGGCGACGAGTGGGTCACGAACCACACCTTCACCTCGCTGGTCGCGTCGGGTGATCTCCGGCGCTGGATGGTGGAGAACTGCTAGCACGTATGACGGCTTTAGTGAACGTGCGGCGCCCACGCACTGACCCCGGGCCAGGCCCACCCGTCGAGCCTCGGGGCCCTAGCCCCGACTCGCCATGGATCAGCACGCGAGCGCCAGCGCTATGTCCTTTCGGGGGGCATTCCGAACACTCGCGCAGGCGCGTGCTGTCCATTCCGTGCCACCCAACTGCGGGTGGTCCGGGTAGCCCGAATGGAGCCACGCCTGCTTACGCGTCTTGACCCGCTCGTCACCGTTGAGGGGCCCCCTTCGCTCTCGGAGCCGCGACGACCCCGGCACGCCCGCCGATCTCTGCAGACGACCTACCCGGCGAGAGTCGAGCGTTCCGGGCTGGTCGTGCCACGATGCACACACCTGACCACTTCGACAGGGTGCCATCGCTCGGTTGGCGGACTTCCCGAGCGCCGGAGCAGCAACGATATCTCCCGCCGGTGCGTCAGCCGAGAGCTTTGCTAAGGATGATCCGTGCCGCCGACAAAGATCATGGTCACTGGGAATGCCGGTTCGGGCAAGACGACACTCGCGAGAGCGATCGCAGGCGAATTCCGGTTGCCGGTCTTCCCTCTTGACGCGGTCGTGTGGGAATCCGGCTGGAGAAAGCGACCGGCGGATGAGAAGCATGCGGCCATTGAGGCGCTGATCCGGACGCCTGCTTGGGTGATCGACGGGGTGTCTGAGGCCGTTGAGCAGGCGGCGGATGTTGTCGTGTTCCTCGACGTTCCACCGCTCCTCTGTCTTTGGCGGTGCGCGAAACGCAACGCGCGCTACCTGCTGCGATCGCGGCCCGAACTCCCGGACGGCTGCCCCGAGTGGCGGATAGCGCTGCGCCTCCCCGGACTCATCACGCGTTTCGACCACATCGTGCGCCCCGCGATCGCTGACCGCGCGGGAGCCGACGTTCGCTACGTGCGCCTGCCATCTTGCCGCGACGACGCGTCCATCATCGCGCTACTCCACAGCACCTGACTCAGGGGACATTCCTGAGTACTTGCGCATCGTGGCGTGGTCATCCTTGATGCGTAGCTCTAGCCGGAACTTCGAGCGTTGCGGGCGACGGAGCGCCAGTGTGCGTCCTCGGCAGGGCCCCGCTCCGATGCGACCGCCAAGCCCTCGCGCTCCGGCCGTGTGAGCTCGCGGACGAGGCAGAACTCGTTCCCGAACGGGTCCTGCATCACCGCCCAGTCGATTACCGGTCGAGCGCCCTCGTACGCATGCGGTACGGGGTACACCGTCGGCGGGTACTTCAACCGGCCGCCGATCGCTTCGATCTGGGCGATCGCGGCGTCGACGTCTTCGACGGTGATGTCGATGTGCGCGCGGTTCGCCGTTGGATCGAGCCGCCGTGCCGCGTCAACCGCGCCGGAGTCGGACACCTTCGCCGTCCGGACGCGGTGGAGGATGATCTCGTGCCTCCAGGTCTCTTCGTCCTCGTAGCCGAGATAGGCAAAGGTTTCGGGCCATACGGACGAGATCCGTGCGATCCCTGTCACCTCTGACCAGAACGCTGCGCCGACCTCGAGGTCCTCCACGTCGATGACGAAGCACCGAAGAGTCCCGATCGCCATACCGCTGTGATCCTGACCCATCCGTGAGCATCGTTCAAGCGACATTC
>JBJXGY010000101.1:0-14702 GCA_046160185.1 Gaiella sp.
CCGATCCGCGCCGCGCGCAACTCGTCGTCGGTCAGCTGCTGGTGCGTTGTCGAGGCCGGGTGGATGACGAGGGACTTTGCGTCACCGACGTTCGCCAGGTGGCTGAAGAGCTCCAGCGACTCGATCAGCTTCCGACCGGCGTCGCGGCCGCCGCGGATCCCGAAGGTCATGATCGCGCCGGCACCTCTCGGCAGATACTTCCGGGCGAGCTCGTGGTACCGGTTCGAGGGCAACCCCGGGTAGTCGACGTACTCGACCGCGTCATGCTGCTCGAGAAACTCGGCGACGCGCTGGGCATTCGCCACGTGGCGGTCCATGCGCACCGGAAGCGTCTCGAGCCCGATCAGCATCTGCCAGGCCGTGAACGGAGCCATCGTCGGGCCGTAGTCGCGCAGCGTCTCGGCGCGGCACTTGAGCAGCCAGCCGAAGTCACCGAAATACTCGAAGAAGCGCAGGTCGTGATAGCCCTTGGACGGCTCGGTCATGCCGGGGAACTTGCCGTTGTCCCACGGGAAGCGTCCGCTGTCGACGATCACCCCGCCGATCGCGGTGCCGTGACCGCAGATGAACTTCGTCGCCGAGTGCACCACGATGTCTGCACCCCACTCGAGCGGCCGGCACAGGTACGGCGAGGCGAACGTGTTGTCAACGACGAGCGGGACGCCGTTCTCGTGGGCGAGCTCCGCCAGCGCCGCGATGTCGATCACGTCGATCGTCGGGTTGCCGATCATCTCCGCGTAGAACGCCTTTGTCTGCGGCGTCACCGCGGCCTGCCACTGATCGAGATCCGAGCCGTCGACGAAGCGTGCGTTGATACCGACCTTCCTGAAGCTCACGTCGAACTGCTGGAAGCTCCCCCCGTAGAGGCTCCGCGACGAGACGAACTCGTCCCCGGCCTCCATCAACGTGAACAGGGCCAGGTGCTGGGCGGCCTGTCCGGACGATGTCGCGACCGCGCCGATGCCATTCTCGAGCGCTGCGATCCGCTCCTCGAACACCGCCGTCGTCGGGTTCATGATGCGCGAGTAGACGTTGCCGAACCGCTGCAGCGCGAAGAGGTTCGCCGCGTGCTCGGTATCTTCGAAGACGTAGGCCCCGGTCTGGTAGATCGGCACGGCACGGCTGCCGGTCACCGGATCGGGTCGCTGACCCGCGTGCACCGCGAGCGTGTCGAAACCGAACCGCCGGTCCTCGGGCATGGCCTCCGATCCTACCGGGCGGCGACCCTCACGGCGCGCTATCTTGATTCCGGCAGTAAGGGGCGCTCTCCCGCGACGCGGTGTCGACATCCGGCGTCAGGCCGCGAAGGCGTCCGAACCCGTCCCGAGAGGAGGAAGGATGACGACCAGCAAAGCCCCCGCCGACAACGGAGTGAACGTGCAGGCGCTGCTCGATGCCCGCACGGCGCTGGTGGACGCCCCGGAGGGCGCTCAGTTCACCTGGCGCGCCAGCACAGAGTGGCTACGGGGCACCCACAGCCAGAGCACGATCAACGGCTTCTTCGGCCTCGGCGGCGAGCAGAGCCACCGTTCCTCGTGGTCGTTCGATGCCGACCACCCCGAGGTGTTCGCTTCCGAGGACAACGGCCCGACCCCTGTCGAGTATGTGCTCGTCGGGCTGGCCAGCTGCCTCACCGCGGGCGTCGCCGCAGTCGCGCAGAACCGTGAGATCCAGCTCGAGTCCGTCAAGGCGACGATCGAAGGCGACATGGACATCCTCGGCATCCTCGGAGGCGATCCCGAGGTGCGCAACGGCTTCAACGGGATCAGAGTCCACTACGAGATCGAGGCGGACGCAACGCCCGAGGAGATCGAGGCCCTCGTCGCCCAGTCGCAGAAGCGCTCCGCCGTGTTCGACGCGATCACGAACCCGACGAGCGTGAGGGTGCAGGTCAACTGACCCGGCCCCGCCCGGCGCGCACAACGACGGTCGTCCTCGGAGCAGGACACGCCGGTCTCGCCGTCAGCCGCTTCCTCTCCCGGCGCTCGATCGACCACGTGGTCGTCGAGCGCGGGGAGGTGGCCAACACCTGGCGGACACAGCGCTGGGACGCGTTACGGCTGCTCACGCCCAACTGGCTGAGCCGTCTACCCGATTTCGCCTACGACGGCGACGACCCCGACGGCTTCATGACGATGCCCGAGGTCATCGACTTCATCGACCGGTACGCGTCGTTCGTCGACGCGCCGGTGAGGACGGGCATGACCGTGACCGGCGTGCAACCCGGCGATGGCGGTTACCGCGTCACGACCGACGACGGCGCGTGGCAGGCCGCCACCGTGATGCTCGCGAGCGGAGGGTTCAACCTCCCGCACGTCCCGGATCACGCTGCGGGCGTGCCCGCCTCGATCGAGGTGATCTCACCGCTCGACTACCGCCGGCCCGACCAGCTCCCGGCGGGCGGTGTCCTCGTCGTCGGCGCCTCGGCCACGGGGATCCAGCTCGCGGACGAGATCCACCGCTCTGGACGACCGGTGACGCTCGCCGTCGGCGAGCACGTGCGGATGCCGCGCGTGTACAGGGGCCGTGACGTCATGTGGTGGATGACGATGGCGGGCGTTCTCGACGAGCGCTACGACGAGATCGACGACCTCGTGCGCGGCCGCAGCGTCGCCTCCCCGCAACTCGTCGGATCGCCAGACCGGGCCACACTCGATCTCAACGCCCTCACGGAGCAGGGGGTGGCGCTGGTGGGCCGCTTGGGCGCGATCCGGGAAGGCGTCGCGCTCTTCTCCGGATCGCTGCGCAACGTGTGCGCACTCGCCGACCTCAAGCTCGGGCGGCTGCTCGACCGCTTCGACGAGTGGGCGCTCGGTAGCGGCGTCGACAGCGAGGTCGACCCGCCGCACCGCCTGGAGCCGACTCGCCTCGACGCCGAGCCGCGGCTCTCGCTCGACCTCAGCTCAGGGGAGATCCGGACGATCGTCTGGGCGACCGGCTTCCGGCCCGACTACTCGTGGCTGCAGGTGCCCGTGCTCGACCGCAGGGGGCGCCTGCGTCACGAAGGCGGCGTGGTCACCGGCGCCCCCGGCCTGTATGCGATCGGGCTCAACCTCCTACGCCGTCGCAAGTCGAGCTTCATCCACGGGGCCGAGGACGATGCCCGTGAGCTCACCGAGCATCTCGCGGCTTATCTCGGCACGGGATAGCGCCGCCCGGGCCGCCTCCGGCCAGACAGACGCCCGATCTGCGCGAACGAGCGCGATCTGATCGACGACCGGCCGGCCGAACGCTCATTCGAGGGATTCTCGCCGTATCCCCCTGAAGGGTGAGGGCCTCGCTCCAAAGCGGCCTACGGTGAGACACATCAGAGAGGGCGCTGGCCCGATCTCGAAACGGCGAAGGAGAACTTTTCATGCGGCGAACGACAGCACAGCGTGCGGACTCAGGCGTGCGCGCGAACGCGCTCTGGGGGCGCCCGGGGAGACGATTCCAGTTGCTTCTGGTCACGACCCTGGTGCTCAGCCTCGCCGTCGTGGCGGGTTTTGCGCATTCCGCCGACGCGGTCAAGCCGCAGGCGTACCTCTCGTCCGGCCTGCTGGACGAGGCGACCAACAATCCCGACAAGCTCTTCGATGTGATCGTGCAGGCGGCGCGGGGCAAGAAGAGCGAGGATGCGGCAAGCGAGGTCACCCTTGCCCAGCAGGCTGATCCGTCCGTCAAGTCGAAGCTGAAGCGCAAGTTCTTCTCGATCGCCGGCACCTCGGCGACGTTGACCGGACGCCAGATCGTCAAGCTCGCCAAGAAGAGCAGGATCGAGTCCATCACAAGGGACACCAAGATCAAGCTCGAGGGCTCGTTCACCTCGAATCAGGTGTGGACGCAGGCTGCGAACGTGCAGTCCGGCTGGTCGAGCGTTCCGGATTCGGCGAACTTCCCGACCATCGCCGTCGTCGACTCCGGGGTCACCGGCCTGCCGACATTCGACTCGCGCTTCCAGGGCAACATCTACATGATGTCGTCCTCGACGACGCCCGGTGCGTATGGGCACGGCACGTTCGTCAGCAGCATCGCCGCGGGCGGCGAGGCCGGGTACGCAGGCGCTGAGCCGCGCGCGAAGATCCTGTCGATCAAGGTGCTGGACGGCGGAGGCGCCGGCTCGAAGAGCGACGTGATCGCCGCGGCCGACTGGATCCTGCAGAACCGCGTCGCCTACAACATCCGTGTCGCGAACTTCTCCCTGAACACGGGCGGCGACAGCATCCTGTACGACGCGCTCGACCGTGCGGTCGAAGCCCTCTGGCTGAACGGGGTCGTCGTGGTCGCCGCCGCCGGCAACTACGCGGTGAACGGACAGCGCAGCGACGTCGGCTTCGCACCCGCCAACGATCCGTTCGTGATCACGGTCGGCGCCTCCGACACGAAGGGCACTGCCACGCGGTCGGACGACGGCGCCGCGCCGTGGTCGGCCTGGGGCTACACGCAGGACGGCTTCTTCAAGCCCGAGATCTCCGCGCCCGGCCGGTACCTCGTGGGCGCCGTGCCGACCGGTGCGAACCTGCTGACCCTCTTCCCCACGCGACAGGTCGCACCGAACTACCTGTGGATGTCCGGCACGTCGTTCGCGGCGCCCGTCATCTCGGGTCTCGCAGCCACCATCCTGGCCAAGAATCCAACCTGGACGCCGGATCAGGTGAAGGGCGCGATCATGCAGTCCGCCACCGTTCCGTCGGGCTATGGCTCGAATGGGGCCCTCGGTGTCGGAGTCGTCAACGCGGCTGCTGCACTCGCAGCGAGCGGCACTGCCAACCCGAACGCCGGGCTCAACGCCTTCGTTTCCTACGACAGCACGCTCGGCCGGAAAACCTTCAACCCGAGCGCCTGGAAGTCGTACGCGGCAAGCAACGCATCGTGGGCGTCGGCGTCCTGGTCGAGCGCCTCCTGGAGCTCCGCTTCCTGGAGCTCGGCATCCTGGTCGAGCGCCTCCTGGAGCTCGGCGTCCTGGAGCTCGGCGTCCTGGGCGAGCGCGTCCTGGGCCAGCGCCAGCTGGGCCAACGGCTACACCATGGAGTAGTCGGGTCATCTGCTGCACACGGGAGGGGGCGACTTCGGGCGCCCCCTCCGTCGTTTGTTTGGTACAGCTCGCAGGCGGCAGGTGAGACCGACTGATCAGGTCCGGTGTCGCAGGAGCGCGCGCAGGTCGTCGATCGTGTCGGCCTCGGAGGCGTCCTTGTCGGCCCGGTAGCGCTTGACCCGGGCGAAGCGAAGCGCGACGCCGCCCGGGTAGCGCGTCGAGGACTGAACACCGTCGAGCGCGATCTCGACCACGAGCTCGGGACGCACGAACACCGCGATCCCTCGCCGGGCGGTCTCGCGCGCGAGCAGCTCCTCCGTCTGCCAGCGGAGGATCTCGTCCGTCAGCCCCTTGAAGCACTTCCCCACCATCACGAAGCCGCCTGCGGTCGGATCACGGGCGCCGAGGTGGAGATTCGAGAGCCATCCCCGCCTGCGCCCGTGCCCCCACTCGGCGCCGAGCACGACGAGGTCGTAGGTGCGCACCGGCTTCACCTTGCGCCACGCCTTGCCACGCCGCCCGGCCGCGTATGCCGAGCTCGCGTCCTTGACGACGACGCCCTCGTGGCCCGCGAGCAGCGCCTCATCGAGGACGCGCTGACCCGCCTCTGCGTCCGAGGTGAGAATGCCCGGGATCTTGAGTTGCGGTGCGATCGCCGCGAGCCTTGCGGCGCGCTGCTCCAGCGGTGTCTCGAGGAGGTCGTCGCCGTCGGCGTGCAGCAGATCGAAGAGGAAGACGACCATCCCTTCCGGAGTGGCATCGCCGTCGATCCGGGAGATCGTGTCCTGAAAGGCCGCCGGCCCTTCCTCGCCGAGCCAGAGCACCTCGCCGTCGAACACCGCCTGCCGCACGGGCAGCCGCGCGACGGCCTCGACGATCCCGGGCAGTCTTCCCGTGATGTCGTTGAGGTTGCGCGTGTAGATCCGCACCTCCTCCTCGCGCCGGTGGATCTGCACGCGGATCCCGTCCAACTTCCACTCCACTGATGCCCGGGTGAAGCCCTCGAGGGCGTCCGCGACGCTCGCCGCGGTCGAGGCCAGCATCGGCAGGACCGGTCGGAAGAGCTCGAAGCCGAACCCGCGCAAGCCCTCCTCCCCCTCCGTCAGCGCAACCTGCGCCGTGCGTGGGAGATCGCCCGACAGCATGTGTGCGCGCCGCGCCACCTCGGTAGGGACGCCCGCCGCTTTCGCAACGGCGTCGATCATCACGCCCTCGAGTGCGCCCTGCCTCAGCTCGCCGGTGAGTAGGCGCCTGACAAACTCAGCCTCGGGGCCGGTCGAGCGGCCGAGCAGCCCGGTGAGCAGCTCGCGGCGCGCGCCGGCGGATCCCGGTCCCGTCATCTGCTCGATCCGCTCGATCGCGAGATCGAGCTCTGCGACCGTCAGCGACGGCTCGGCGGCCGGCTCAGACCCGACGTCGTAGACCATCGCGTAGCCGACCCCCACGCGCCCCTGTCGCGGCAGCCCGCAGAGGAACCCGGTGACGAAGCCGACTTCGCTCGCCTGCAGCCGGCCGAGTAGCTCGGCCAGGATCGCAGTCTTTAGCGAACGTGAGCTCGTCCCGGCGACCCGGGCGGAGACATCCACGACGTCGGCGAGCAGCGTCACGCCGTCAACTCTCGCTGCGACGGCGCAACGCCGTCAACGGCAATGCGTTGTGTGAATAGCCGATCGATGCCGGCCGGGTCAGGCTGCCGGTCATGCGTCCACACCTTGCCATTGTCGCACAACTGTGGCATGATTATGCCATGCGCCGCGTCCGAATCAGCACGACGGTCGACGGAGAACTGCTTGGCCAGGCGCGTGCGCTGCGCGCCGGATCGACCGACGCTGCGCTCTTCGACGAGGCCCTCGACGCGCTCCTCTCGAGATTCCGGCGTGCGGTGATAGACGCGAGCTACGCCGCGTACGACAAACATCCGATCGACGGGCCTGACGCGTGGGGCGACCTGGCCTCGTTCCGCGACGCCGCCGCAGGCTCGTGACCTCACTACCCAGACGGGGTGAGGTGTGGTGGTCGGAACTGGCCGAGATCGGACGGCGCCCGGTCGTCGTCCTTTCCCGTGACGCAGCGATCCCGCGGCTCCGACGCACGTTGGTCGCACCGTGCACGACCACGATTCGCGGTCTCCCGAGCGAGGTCGTCCTCGAGCCCGACGAGGATCCGATCGAGCGTCGGTGCGCCGTGAACCTCGATTCCGTCGAAAGCGTCTCGGTCGGCACGCTCGTCGAGCGGATCGGGGCGCTCAGCGGCGACCGGATGCGCGAGCTCTGCACCGCGCTTGCGATCGCAGTCGACTGCAGCTGACCGGGCCGCCACGCCCGACGGCTCAGTTCTCGCGTCCGGCCCAGCGCACGATGTCCGCAATCGCGGCCGGGCCAATGCCGCAGCAGCCGCCGATGGCCGAGGCGCCGCGGCGGCGCCAATCGTCGAGGAGCTCGCTCGAGAAGCCGTCGACGCCCGCCCCGTGCCATTCGTAGGTCGCGCCGTTCCAGACCCGGCCCCAGTTGGGGTAGACGACGAGCGGAAGCTCCGTCACGCTGCGGGCGCGGTCGAGCAGCGAGCCGACGTGCTCCGGTGGGCAGCAGTTGACACCGACCGCAGACACGCGACCGGTCCGGCTCACCGCACGGATCGCCTCCTTCAGCGGCGTCCCGTCACTCAGCTGCTCGCCGTCGCGGCAGCAGAAGGTGACCCACGCCTCGCAGTCGACCTCGGTCAGCAGGTCGCCGAGGATCGCAGCCTCGCGGCCGCTCGGGATCGTCTCGATCGCGAGCAGGTCGGGCCGGCCCGCGAGCACGCCCGCAATCCGCGCGCCCTGCTCCTCCGCCACCTCGTCGTCCGTGACCGAGGTGTAGTCGCCCGTGTACTCGCTGCCGTTCGCCCACACGACGCCGAACGGTCCCACCGACCCGGCCACGAACGTCCCGCGCCCTCCCGGCTGGGCCGCCCGCGCGAGCTCCACGCTGCGCGCCAGCACCGCGTCCGTATCCTCCCGCGCGAGGCCGGCGCGGGCGAAGCCGCCGTAGCTCGCGTGGTAGCTCGCGGTGATCGCAACGTCTGCACCCGCCTCGAAGTACGCCCGATGGGCGGCTGTGACCGCGTCGGGTGCGTCGCGGACGAGACGCGCCGACCAGAGGCTGTCGCGGAGACCGTGTCCGTATCTCTCCAGCTCCGTCGCCAGCCCGCCGTCGAGCACGACGGTGCGGTGGGCGAGTGCGCTGGCGAACGCCGTCACGGCCCCAGCCTACCCGGCGGTTTCCCGCCGGCCGGCGGGGCGGAATACCCTCCCGAGTGGGTGTAGTCTCGTCGCTACGAACGCTGAACAAACCATATGAGGGAGGAAGCATGAAGAGAACACGGATGGTGCTGCTCGCAGCGGTCGCCGTGCTGGCGCTCGTCGCGGCGGGGTGCGGCGGCGATGACGGCGGCGGCGGCGGCGGCGACGACGTCAGCGTCGGGCTCGTGTTCGACATCGGCGGCCGGGGCGACCAGTCCTTCAACGACTCCGCAGCTGCGGGGATCGAACGGGCCAAGGAAGAGCTCGGGATCACCTTCACCGAGGCCTCGCCGAACGACGACGGCTCGAACCGGGGCGAGTTGCTGCAGCTCGCTGCCGACTCCAACGATCTCGTGATCGCGGTCGGCTTCCTCTTCGAGGGCGACGCCGCCAAGGTCGGTGCGGCGAACCCGGAGAAGAACTTCGCGGTGATCGACTCTTCCATGCTCAACTTCGACGAGGATCCACCGGTGCCGTACGGCGACAACATCGCCGGGCTCGTATTCTCCGAGGAGCAGGGCTCGTTCCTGGTCGGAGCCGCAGCTGCCCTCAAGTCCGAGAGCGGCACCGTCGGCTTCATCGGGGGCGTCAAGGGCGTCGGCGGCCTGATCGAGAAGTTCGAGGCCGGCTACATCGCGGGCGCCAAGGCGGTCAATCCCGACATCAAGATCGTCTCCGAGTACATCACCGAGGCACCCAACTTCGACGGCTTCAACGCACCCGACCGGGCCAAGGACATCGCGCTCGCGATGTTCGAGGACGGGGCGGACATCGTCTACCACGCGGCCGGTGGCTCCGGCGCCGGGCTCTTCGAGGCGGCCAAGGAGCAGAGCGAGTCGGGCGGCAAGAAGGTGTGGGGGATCGGGGTCGACTCCGACCAGTACAACACCGTCGACCCGACCGTCCAGGAGTACGTCCTGACCTCGATGCTGAAGCGCGTGGACGTCGCCGTGTTCGAGGTCATCAAGGCGCAGGTCGACGGCGCGATCACCGCCGGCGAGACGCGCTACGACCTCAGCGTCGACGGCGTCGGCTACTCGACTTCGGGCGGTTTCGTCGACGACATCGTCGACAAGCTCGAGGAGTTCAAGCAGCAGATCATCGACGGCGAGATCGAGGTGCCGACGGATCCCACCGCAGCCTAGAGACCCGCAAGGGCGCGTAGGGCGCGCCAGACACCATCGAGCGGGACCGGGTCACGGCCCGGTCCCGCTCGACTGTGCGACCGAGGAGACGACGGACACGTGGCTTCCGCCATCGAGCTGATCGGCATCACCAAGCGCTTCCCCGGCGTGGTCGCCAACGAGGACGTGAACCTCACCGTCGAGGAAGGCGAGATCCACGCCATCTGTGGTGAGAACGGCGCCGGGAAGTCGACGCTGATGAAGATCCTGTACGGCATGCAGCCGGCCGACGAGGGGACGGTGCGCGTGCACGGCCACGACGTGCGGTTCGGTTCGCCGACCGACGCGATCGCGGCCGGGATCGGCATGGTGCACCAGCACTTCATGCTGGCCGACCAGCTCACCGTCCTCGAGAACGTGATCCTCGGCGCCGAGCCGACGCGCTCCGGCGGACGCATCGACTTCGAGCGGGCGCGCGCGCACCTGCGTGAAGTCGGCGAGGCCTACGGCCTCACCGTCGCACCCGACGACCTCGTGGAGACGCTGGAGGTCGGCGAGCGCCAGCGGGTCGAGATCATCAAGGTGCTGTTCAAGGGTGCCAGGATCCTCATTCTCGACGAGCCGACCGCCGTGCTCGTCCCGCAGGAGGTCGAGGAGCTGTTTCGCAACATGCGCGAGCTGAAAGCTGCCGGCACCACGATCCTCTTCATCGACCACAAGCTGGACGAGGTGCTGGAGATCGCGGACACGATCACCGTCCTCAGGCAGGGACGTTCGGTGGCGACGGTGAAGCCGGGCGACGTCACGGCGCGGGACCTGGCAGAGCTGATGGTCGGCTCGGAGCTACCGACACCGGCAACCACGGGCTCGACCGTGACCGATGAGGTCGCGCTCGACGTGCGGGGCGTGACCGTCGCGGACGACGAAGAGCGCGTGCTGGTCGACGGGGTGTCGCTGCAGGTGCGACGCGGCGAGGTGGTTGGCGTTGCCGGCGTCGAGGGCAACGGGCAGGCGGAGCTGGTCGAGGCGATCGTGGGCACGCGCCCGATCGCGGCGGGGACGATTGCGCTGCTCGGCGAGGACATCACCACCGCTTCGGTACGGCATCGGCGCGAGCAGGGCATCGGCTACATCCCGCAGGATCGTCACCGCGAGGGACTGCTGCTCCACGCGCCACTGTGGGAATCCACGGCGCTCGGTCACCAGACGCAGCGGCCGTTTGCGAAAGGGCCGTGGGTCGACCGCGCCGGCGCCCACGCGCGCACCGAGCTCGTCCGCAAGGAGTTCGACGTACGCTCGCCCTCGGTCGACGTGTCGACGCACGCGCTTTCCGGCGGCAACCAGCAGAAGCTGATCGTGGGGCGAGAGCTGACCGCGGAGCCCGTCGTGCTCCTCGCCTCCCACCCCACCCGGGGCATCGACGTCGGAGCGCAGGCCGCTGTCTGGGACGACATCCGCGCCGCCCGCGCGGCCGGGCTCGCCACGCTGCTCGTCTCGGCCGACCTCGACGAGCTGATCGGCCTCTCCGACACGGTCGTCGTCATGACCAGAGGACGCCTCGTGGCCACCCTCGACCCGGCGACCCTGACACCGCGAGAGCTCGGCTCGTACATGACCGGGGCGGGCCCTCAGGAGTCGACGACATGAACCTCAGCGTACGCAGGAGGCTCATGCTCAGCCTTGCGGCGCCGGTCGCGGCGCTCGTGTTCGCCGTCGCCACCTCGTCGATCGTGCTGATCGTCTCGGGCAGCAATCCGCTCGAGGCGTACGGGGACATGTTCTCGCACGCGGCGAAGCTCGAGACGATGGTGGACATCCTGAACCGGGCCACGCCGCTGTACGTCGCAGCGGTGGCCGTCGCGATCGCCTTCCGCATGAGCCTCTTCAACATCGGCGTCGAGGGGCAGTTCCTGCTCGCCTTCCTCGTGGCGGCGCACGTCGGCAGCCTTGTCAGCCTGCCCGCCGTTCTGCACGTGCCGCTGATCCTGCTCGTGGCGATGCTCGTGGGCGGGGCGTACTCGGGAACCGCGGGCCTGCTCAAGGTGACCAAGGGCGTGAACGAGGTGATCTCCACGATCATGCTCAACGCGGTTGCGGTCACCGGCCTCGTCGCCTGGCTGATCAGGGAATGGCAGGCCGAAGGCTCGATCGGCACCGGCACCACGACCCGGGTCGGTACGGCCCCGATCGACGAGTCCGGCCTCATTCCCGGCCTCAACAGCCTCGTCGAGGTCTTCACCCGCGAGATCCGTCAGGGCAAGGAGTTGACCGGAGTGCTCGTGGTCGCGATCCTCGTCGGGGTTGCGTATCACGTGCTCGTGAACCGCACGGTGTTCGGCTTCGATCTCCGGGCCAGCGGCATGAACCCGTTCGCGGCGCGGGCGGGCGGCGTCCCCCCAAAGCGCATGATCATGGCGGCGATGGTGCTGTCGGGAGCCGTGGCCGGTCTCGTCGGCATGACCGAGCTGATGCAGGCCGGGCTCTTCCCCTCCAACCCCATCCAGGGACTCGGCTTCGCGGGGATCGCGGTCGCGCTCCTCGGCCGCAACCACCCGCTCGGCATCGCCGCCGGCGCGCTGATCTTCGCCTTCCTCGACGTCTCCTCCGGCGTGTTGCAGTTCACCGGTGCGGCCCCGCGCGAGATCGTGGTGATCATGCAGGGTGTGATCATCCTCGCCGCGGTGATCGCCTACGAGATGGCGCATCGCGCACGCGAGCGCGAGGAGGCGCGGGCCGCCGCGTCGGCGCTGACCGAGGTGCCCGCATGAGATGCTCTGCGTCGACCCCGCGCTGCTCGACCGGCGTGAGCGGCCCGCCGCGTACGCGGCCGCGTCAGAGACTCTCCCGAGCCGGAAGCGCCGGCAGCGGATTCCGGCTCCGGGGGCAGAGATGACCTGGATCAGCGGCCTCCCGGCGTGGGCGCGCTGGGCGCTGTACGCCGCGATCGGCGTATTCGCGCTCACCCTCGTCCAGGGCTTCGACGACACCAGCCGGCTCACGGCGGTCAGCGCCTCGCAGGCGATGCTGCGCTGGGGGGTTCCCATCCTGCTCGCGGGCCTCGGCGGCCTGTTCGCCGAGCGGGCGGGGGTGGTCAACATCGGGCTCGAGGGCATGATGATCCTCGGCACCTGGTTCGGCGCGTGGGGCGCGATCAACTACGGCGCGTGGTGGGGCATGCTGGCGGGCATCGTGGGCGGCGCGCTGGGCGGCCTCCTGCACGCTGTCGCCACGGTGCAGTTCGGCGTCGACCACATCATCTCCGGCGTCGCCATCAACATCCTCGCCCCCGGGGCCACGCGGTTCCTCTCCTCCGAGATCTTCGCCGACTATCCGGGAGGGTCGATCACGCAGTCGCCGCGCGTCCCAGGCGTCGCCGACTTCACGTTCCCTGTGCTCGCGGGCGGCGACGTCGGCGGGTGGGAGTCGCCGGATGTGCTCGGGAGTATCGGCGATCAGGACTGGTTCTTCGTCTCCGACGCCGCCACCCTCGCGCGGGGGCTCGTGACGCAGGTCTCGCTGATCACGATCATCGCCCTCGCGCTCGTCCCCATCTCGGCATGGGTGCTGTGGCGTACCCGTTTCGGCCTGCGGCTGCGCATCTGCGGCGAGCGGCCCGAGGCCGGCGAGGCGCAAGGAATCAACGTGTACCGCTACAAGTACATCGGGGTCGTGTTGAGCGGCGGATTCGCGGGGCTGGCAGGGGCCTTCATCGCCAGCCCCGAGCTCTCCGGCATCTACCTGGAAGGGCAGACGACCGGCCGCGGCTTCATCGGCCTCGCCGCACTCATCTTCGGCAACTACCGGCCGCTCGGCGTGCTCGGCGGAGCCATGCTCTTCGGCTATCCCTTCGGGCTCGGGCTCCGCGATCTCGGTGGTGCCGCCTCCCACGCGCTGCTCTTGCTCAATGCGATCGCGCTCCTGGCGATCGCCGCCTGGTCGCTCTCCCGCGGGCGGCGGGGCAACGCGATGCTCGCAACCGTGCTGTGCGCGCTGGCGGCCGCCTGGTACTTCGCTTCCGAGGATGTTCCGAACTGGTGGATCAACATCTTCCCGTTCGTGATCGTGCTCGTCGTGCTCGTCTTCTTCGCGCAGCGACTGCGGGTACCCGCCGCGGACGGCCAGCGCTACCGCAAGGGCGAAACCTGACCCGGCGGCCCGTGGAGCCGCGCGACTTCGATCCCACGGCGCCGGCGTTCGTCGCCGACCCCTACCCGGCGCTGCACGTCCTGCGCGAGGCGACACCCGTCCTGCACCACGAGGCGCTCGACCGCTGGTTCGTCACACGCCATGCCGACGTACGGGCGTGCCTGCGCGACCGGCGGCTCGGACGTGCCTTCACCCATGTCGGCTCCTACGAGGAGTTCAAAGCCGATCCGCCGGATTTCCGCCACGAGGCCTTCTGGGACGTCGAGCGCCACAGCTTGCTCTGGCTGGAGCCGCCCGCTCATACCCGCCTCCGCAAGCTCGTGGCAGCGGCCTTCACACCGCGGAGCGTGGAGGCGATGCGGGAGCCGGCCGAGCGGCTGGCCCGCGAGCTGCTGGAGCCCTTTCTCGAGCGCGGGCGCCTGGAGCTGCTTCGGGACTTCGCGCAGCCGTACTCGATCGGGCTGATCTGCCTGCTGCTGGGCGTGCCCGTCGACCGGCAGCGCGACCTGCTCGACTGGTCGCACGCCATCGTCAAGATGTATGAGCTCGACACCACGGAGGAGCAGGCGACGGCGGCGGATCACGCGTCGGCGGAGTTCCGCGACTACGTCCGTGAGCTGATCGAAGAACGGAGTCGCGCTCCGCGCGAAGACCTCGTGACCGCACTGGTCGAGGCACGCGTGGACGGCGGCCGGCTCTCACGCGACGAGATCGTCTCCACCGTCGTGCTGCTTCTGAACGCCGGGCACGAGGCGACGGTGAACACGCTCGGCAACGGGATCCGCGCGCTCATGCACCACCCGGACGAGTGGCGCCGGCTGGTCACGGGCGAGGTGACCGCAGCCGCCGCCGTCGAGGAGCTGATCCGCTTCGACCCACCGCTGCAGCTCTTCGAGCGCTGGGTACTGCAGGAAGGTGTCGAGGTCGGAGGTGTCGCCATCCCGCGGGGCGAGCAGGTGGCCCTGCTGTTCGGCGCGGCCAACCGCGACCCGCGCACCTTCGTTGAGCCCGACCGCTTCGACGTCGGCCGCGCGAACGCCGACCAGCACATCGGCTTCGGCGGCGGCATCCATGTCTGCATCGGCGCGCCACTGGCGCGGATCGAGCTCGAGGTCGCGCTCCGCACGCTCGTCACGCG
>JBJXGY010000102.1:0-5501 GCA_046160185.1 Gaiella sp.
GCGGTCGGGGGCGTTCACGACCAAGCAGCGTGCGGTGATCGGCTGGGGCCAGTACCGGAGCTGTACGGGTCACAGACGAGCGCCGCACGATGCGCCGTGTCGTGGGCGTCATCCGGACGTGCCGGAATTGCCGATCAGTCATCTGGCGCGAACCTCAGGCGATCGGCAGCTTCGTCGCCACCACGGGGCGCCCGTCGCGCTCGTAGACGACGTCGACCGAGTCGTCCTTGCCGTACGAGCCGGAGATGCCGAGGAACATCGACGTCCACTTGCGGGCGCCGAGCTTACCCTCCTCCTGCAACTCGCTCTCGAAGACGAGCGTGTCGCCGCGCACCACGTAGTCGCGCCCCTCGACCTGCGGCACGCCGTTCACGAAGACCTCGAACGGCCGCGTGACATCACCGGGAAGCCGGACGGTCGGACGCTGGTGCAGCCTGTCGGACACGGCAATAGAATGACGGCCGGTGCGCCGCCCGGGCGCCGATCGAGAGGAGCAGAGGGTTGAGTTCAGTCACACACGAGCCTCGGCCCTCGCGGTCCTGGCGGGACAGGCCCGTCGCGAGCTGGGTGACCTCTCTGGACCACAAGCGCATCGGTGTGATGTACATCGCCGCCGCAGGCGTCTTCACCGCGATCGCCGTGGTGCTCACGGTGCTGATGGCGACACAGCAGTTACGCCCCGATCTCTCGATCGTCACCGGGAACGCCTACCGAGGCACCGTCACGGTGCACGGCGTGCTCCTGGTCTCCTTCGTCCTCACTCCGCTGGTGCTGGGCCTGGCTGTCGCCGTGACACCGTTGCAGCTCGGTGCCCGTGGGATCAGCCATCCCGGCGCGGTCGCGGTCGCCTTCTGGCTGCTCGTGAGCGGCGGGCTTGCGTTCGTGCTCTCCGCGCTCGGAACAGGGGGCACGGCTCGCTCGGGCTGGACGGCGTACCCCCCGCTGTCTCTGGTCAGCGAGCAGACGGGCGAGGATCTGCTGCTGATCGCGCTTCTGCTGACGGCCGTCGCGGTCGCGGTCACCGCCGCCTGCCTGCTGCGCACCATCATGCGAGGGCGCGCCGAGGGGCTTACCGCGGACCGACTGCCGGCCTTCACGATCTCGGTCGGCGTCTACGCCGGAGCAGCCCTGGTGGCGGCAGTGATCAGCGCCGTCGGGCTGATCCTCCTGCTTGTCGCCCGAGGCTCGAGCGGGACCGCCGACTTCCTCACCAGCGGAGACAGTCAGCTGCTCGGCGACGGCACGTTCTGGCTGTTCGGCAACCCCGGCGCGTACCTGTTGCTGATCCCGGCGGTGGGGATCGCCGTCGAGGTCGTCCGCACCTTTGCCGGTGAGGTGTCACTCGGAGCCGGGGCTCTTCGCGCGCTCCTCGCGCTGCTCGCTGTGACACTCGGCTTGGTCTGGCTGCACCACACTCTCTCGGTCTCCCAGGGCGAGCGCCCGGCGACCGTGCTCCTCGTGCTCGCGGTGCTTTCCGCCGGGCCGGTGGCACTTCTCGTCGCCTCGCTGCTCAAGGGTGCCGCGGGCGGTCGGGGCCGTCCGCAGCCGCCCTTGCCCTGGGCGCTCGCCGCCACCGTACTGCTCCTGCTCGGCGGCCTGTCCGGCATCTTCTTCGCGATCTGGGGCTCCGACCGCGACCTCCGGGGCACCGCGTTCACCACGGGGCATTCGCACCTGATCCTGTTCGGGCCGGTGCTCTTCGCGCTCGTCGCCGGCCTTGTCTACTGGTGGCCGAAGCTGACCGGGCGTCTGCTCGACGAGAGGCTGACACTCGCGGCGTTCGGACTCTCCTTTCCCTCCTTCTTCCTGCTCTGCCTGATGCAGTTCTTCGCCGGGGATGCCGGCCAGCCGCGGGGCAGCGCAACCTACGACGACGGCGCCGGGCTCGCCACGTACAACCTGATCGAGTCGCTCGCGAGCTACGGCGTCACGATCGGCCTGCTCGTGCTGCTCGCGGCGGCCGTCCGTTCGGTGCTCTCGGGCCGGCGCGCGGGAAACGACCCCTGGCGGGCGGACACGCTCGAGTGGTTCACCACCTCGCCGCCGCCGGCGCACAACTTCGACTCTCTGCCGCGGATCACGAGCGCACGGCCGTTGCGGGAGATCCGCGAGCGACTCGAGGGCCGGGGTGGCCGCTGAGCCCCAGGCCCTCGCCGCAGGTCTGTTCCTGCGGCTGACCGCCCTCGGCGGTGCAGCCGCGGCGGGTGCAGTCGTGGTCAGCGCGGCCTCCGGGCTCGACGCGGGACACTGGGGCGCAGCTCTGCTCGGGCTGGCGTTCCAGCTCGCGCTCGTCCTCGGCGCCTGGTACGCCTACCCGCACCTCCGGGCCGGCGCCTTCGTCGCGCTCGGGCTGCTGGCGTCGGCGATCGCCACCGGCGGGCTCGTCGCCCTCTCCGGCGACGCCCGCTGGGCGGTTGTGTTGCACGTCGGCGCGGCAGCTGCGACGCTCGCCGGGTGCCTGTACGTGGCAGGCGCTTCGCTCCGCGGGGTCACTGTGGCCGCAGGCCCCTGGCGTGACTACGTGACCTTGACCAAGCCCCGTGTGATGTCGCTGCTCCTGCTCACCGGGGTCGCCGGCATGTTCGTCGGCGCAGGAGGAACGCCGCCGGCAGTGGATGTGATCGCGCTCACGGTGGGGTTGGCCCTCGCCTGCGGCGGGGCCGCTGCGTTCAACCATGTGCTCGACGCGGACATCGACCGGTTGATGGGCGAGCGCACCGCCGATCGGCCCGTGGCCGCGGGGCGGGTGCTCGCGCCCCGCGCGATCGAGTTCGGGCTGGCCCTGTCCGCGCTGTCCTTCGTGATCCTGACGGCGGCCAACAACGTTCTCACCGCCCTACTCGCCCTCGGCGGGAACTTCTTCTACGTCGTCGTCTACACGCGCTGGCTCAAGCGCTCCACCGACCAGAACATCGTCATCGGCGGCATCGCGGGGGCGGTCCCGCCGCTCGTCGGCTATGCCGCGGGCAGCGGCAGCCTCGGCTGGCCGGCGCTCTGGCTGTTCCTCATCGTCTTCCTCTGGACGCCGCCGCACTTCTGGGCGCTGGCCCTGATGATCAAGGAGCACTACGCGAACGCGAAGGTGCCGATGCTTCCGGTCTCACGCGGCGACGCCGCCACGCGCACGCAGATCCTCGTGTACTCCGTGGCGATGGTGCTCTTCACCCTGGCTGTCGGGCTCGCGCTGGGGCCGGTCTACACGCTCGGCGCGCTCCTGCTCGGGCTCGTCTTCCTCGTCATGGCGTGGCAGTTGCGCCGCGACGGTACGCGCCGCCGCGCCGCGGTGCTCTTCCACTACTCGCTGCTCTACCTGGCGCTGCTTTTTGTCGTCGCAGGACTCGACCCGCTCCTGACCTAACGAAAGCGCGACAGGGGACTGTCCCGTTTCCGCAGGGGGACTGTCCCCGAAAGGTGGGTAGCCCAACGGGTATCCCCCGAACGAGGGAGACCCGCGCACCCCTTCGTGCCGACAAGCATAGGGCTATGCGCACCCTTCGCCTTCTCACAATCGCCGCCCTCGCACTCACGATCGTTTCGTCCGCTCTCGCGGGCGGCGCCGCGAAGGGCCCACGTAAGTCAAACGCCCCGAAGAACCTCAAGGCGTTCCTGTTCAAGCCGAGCGACGCAGCGCGGAGAACCTTCGCGCGAACGCCGTCGTTCTCCTGGTCTCCCGTTCGCGGGGCCATCTGTTACGAGTTCGAGCTCGGCACGAGCCGTGCCTTCGGCGAAAACTCGCTGGTGTGGTCGAACGTGCAGTACGGCGTCGGCGGCACCCCGTCCTGCAAGGCAGTCTCTCGAACGGGGGCAACCGACACGGCCTCGGGCGGCACCGCAAGCCCGCCTCAGGACGCGAGCACCGACAACACCCTCGGTGACGATCTCCTGTCCGACACGATCCCGCCGCTCCGCGTCCCCGCGGTCTCGGTGGATGTCGCCCTGCCCTGGTTCACCGGCAATCCGTACGCCCTGTACGCCCGTGTTCGCGCCGTGACGCTCAATGGTGCGACCGGGTGGAGCAAGCCGTTCGGGTTCAACATGCGGTGGGAGTCCACCCCGACCCCGCTCAAGGGCGAGGCCGGCCTCGTGCGGTGGACGCCGATCGAGGGCGCGACCGGCTACCAGGTGTGGTACCTCGACGCCGGCAAGTCGTTCGGGACGTCGACCAACGTTGCCGACCAGCGCGAGTACTACGCCTTCCACGACGGGCCCGAATGGATCAGCACGGTGCGCTGGCGCGTGCGGGCCATCCGCAAGGTGTCCGGCACGCTTCCGAACGGGCTGCCTGCCGTCACCTATGGCCCCTGGAGCCCCGTCTTCACGCACACGAACCCCGCGTTGGAGACCGGAGCGATGCGGATCAAGGCCGCAATCTCCGATCGCGTCTCGAACGACGGCAAGCAAGCCGCACACGAGCTGATGCCCGGCGTCACCTTCGCCGGCACCACGAGCCTCGGCGGCGTGGACACCCGTTTCTTCCGCTTCTACGCGTTCACCGACCGTGACTGCGTGAACGTGGTCTTCAAGGGCTCGATCGTGGCCGGGCCGGCCTACGCCCCGCGCTCAACCGGGCCGCTCGAGATGCCGGCAACGGCCGACGCGGCGACGAAGGCGGCGACCACCTTCCTCAAGGATGTCGTCGAGCAGAAGGGCGCCCGCACGGCGGATGGTGTTTCCGTCCTCCCCAACGAGAACACGAAGGCAGCCGAGGGCGCAACCGAGGGCAGCGTCGTCGGAGCCAAGACCGACCTGCCGGACATCGACTTCCCGACCACGCGCTACTACTGGACCGTGGTGCCCGTCTACGGCTACGTCGACGAGCAGGGGGCAATCGTATGGACGGATCTCGACCTGGCCCAAGACGCCTGTGGCAAGGGCCGGCGTGACAGCTTCGGCAAGGAGAGCGACCCCGTCGTGACCGTCGGCAACGGCGTGCCGTTCGTCAGCGGTCTCTCGCCGAGCGGGCGCATGGTTGCGGCTCGCTCCAAGCGGCCCTCGCTCTACGGCACGCCGCTCGTGACGTGGAGGCCGGCAACCGCGGCCGACGCGTACGAGGTGCAGTGGTCGCGGACACGGTACCCCTGGCGTGCGGCGGGCTCGGTACGGACGTTCGCGACGTCCGCTCTACTCGACCTCAAGCCGGGCGTCTGGTACTACCGCGTGCGGGGCCTTAACACCGGCGCGCTCGGCAAGGCCGAGATGACCTGGTCGAGCCCGGTCCGGGTGAAGATCGCGGCGCCCACGTTCTCGGTCAAGGCCGGCTGAACACGGTTCGTCGCAGCTGAAGCAAGTATGGTCGGGGCCCGTATGGGCCCCGATCTCGTTCTGGCACTTGCGCTGGCGGACGCCGCGGACGGCGTCTCCCTTCCGCGGTTTCGAGCCACTGACCTCAGGGTGACGACCAAGCCCGACTCGACGCCGGTGACCGATGCGGACACCGCGGTCGAACGGGCCGTGCGGAAGCGGCTCGCGGCCGAGCGGCCCGACGACGGCGTCCTCGGCGA
>JBJXGY010000103.1:0-2999 GCA_046160185.1 Gaiella sp.
GGCATCCTGCGTGACATCTCGGCGATGGGCGCACGGCCGGTCGCGCTGCTCGACGGCCTCCGTTTCGGGCAGCCGGACTTCGCCTTCTCCCGTGCGGTGGGCGGCATCGGTCACTACGGCAACTGCACCGGTGTCCCCACCGTCGGCGGTGAGGTCGTGTTCGACGAGTCCTACTCCTCCAACTGCCTGGTCAACGCGATGTGCGTCGGCCTGCTCGACAAGGAGCGCCTGGTCCGGGCCAAGGCAACGGGTGCCGGTGCGCTCCTCGTCCTTTACGGCGCGACGACCGGCCGGGACGGGATCGGCGGGGCGTCCGTGCTGGCGAGCCAGGATCTGGAGGGCTCGGAGGAGAAGCGCCCGTCGGTGCAGGTCGGCGACCCCTTCACCGGGAAGCGGCTGATCGAGGTCTCGGTCGAGCTCGTCGAGCGCGGGCTGGTGCAGTCGCTGCAGGACTGCGGCGCCGCCGGCCTCGCCTCGTCGCTGTCCGAGATGGCGGCGGACTACGGGATCGACGTGCACCTCGACCGGGTGCCGCAGCGCGAGTCGGGGATGGAGCCGTGGGAGGTGATGATCTCCGAGTCGCAGGAGAGGATGGTGGCGATCGTCGCGCCCGAGGAGCTCGCACGCGTGCAGGACGTTTGCGACCGCTGGGAGCTGCATCACGCGGTGATCGGTGAGGTCACCGATACGGGCTCGCTGCGCGCTTTCTGGGACGGTGACGTTGTCGGCGACGTGCCGGCCGCCCATCTCACGAGCGGCTGCCCTCGCTACGCGGTGGAGCAAACGCCGCGAGCACCGCTGCCGGAGGTGCCGTTCGAGCGCGTGCTTCCCGTCCAGGAGACGCTGCTCGACCTGCTCGCCTCGCCGAACCTTCGCTCGCGGGCGTTCGTCTACCGGCGATACGACCAGCTGGTGCAGTCACGGACTGTGCGGCGCCCGGGCCTCGACGCGGCAGTGCTGCGTCTGAGACCGTCGTACCGTGGGCTTGCTCTCTCGCTTGACGGCACCGGTCGCATGGGGCGGCTCGATCCCTTCACGGGGGGCGCGCTGGCGATCCTCGAGGCGGCGCGGAACGTCGCGTGCGCCGGTGGCCGGCCGCTCGCCTTCACGGACTGCCTCAACTTCGGGAATCCGGAGAAGCCGGAGATCGGCTGGGAGCTCGCACAGTCGATCGACGGGATGGCGCAGGCCTGCGAGGCGCTCGGGCTGCCGGTCGTGAGCGGCAACGTCAGTCTCTACAACGACACCCAGGGCCGTTCGATTCATCCCACGCCGGTCGTGGGCTGTGTGGGCCTGGTACCCGACGTGCGGCAGGTTCCGCAGGCCTGGCGTGAAGGCGACGTGTTGCTGCTCGCGAGCGCCGGCCCCGTCGGGCTGGCCGGGTCGGAGGTGCAAGCGCGCTTCGGGACGGTGGGCGGGTCGCCGCCGGCGCTCGATCTCGGCGCCGAGGCGGCCCTCGTGGCTGCGCTGTGGCGTATAGCGCCTCGCGCCTCGCTCGTTCACGACGTCGCCGAGGGCGGGCTCGCGGTGGCGCTCGCCGAGATGGCGATGCATTCCGGGCTCGGCGCCCGGCTCGAGCTCCGCGAGGATGCGCTGGAGCTGTTCGGCGAGGGCTGTGGCCGTGCGGTGGTCGCGCTCCCTGCCGAGCAGGTCGAGGTCGATCCGACCGGGTCGGACGTCGCCTTCCGCCGGATCGGCGAGGTCGGCGGCACGTCGCTCTTGGGGATCGAGGTCGGCGACCTGGAGCGCGCCTGGCGCACCTGACATGTGCGGCGTCTTCGGCATCCACTCGACCACGCGCGATGTCGCACGGCTCACGTACTTCGGGCTGTTCGCGCTGCAGCATCGCGGACAGGAGTCCGCGGGCATCGCCGTCTCCGACGGCGGGCGGATCACCGTCGTCCGCGACATGGGCCTCGTGCCGCAGGTCTTCAATTCCGAGGAGAAGCTGGAGGCGCTCGGCGGCAACGTCGCGATCGGACACACGCGCTACTCGACGACCGGCGGCGCGCACTGGTCGAACGCCCAACCCGTGCTGCACGAGGGCGCCAAGCGTCGCGTCGCGCTGGGCCACAACGGCAACCTCACGAACTCGGCGGCGCTGCGGGACGAGCTCGAAGCAGACGGCGTGGCGCTCGCCTCCACCTCCGACACCGAGGTGATCGCGGCGCTGATCGCGCGTGAGGAGGGGACGCTGGTCGAGGCCGTGGTGGCGACGATGGCGCGATTGCAGGGGGCGTTCTCGGTCGTCTGCCTCAGCGAGGGCCGGCTCGTCGCGTTCCGTGACGCGCACGGGATCCGGCCTTTGACGCTCGGCACGGTCGGAGACGACTGGGTCGTCGCCTCCGAGTCGTGTGCGCTCGATCTGGTCGGCGCGCGGATCGAGCGAGACGTGCGCGCCGGCGAGATCGTCATGCTCGGCCCCGGCGGGCTCGCGTCGACGTTCGGGCTGGCCCCCGCCCGGCCCGCCGCGTGCATCTTCGAGCACGTCTACTTCGCGCGGCCGGACACCCGGCTCAACGGGCAGGAGGTGCACCGCTCTCGCGTGCGAATGGGCGAGCGTCTGGCGGACGAGGCTCCGGCCGAAGCCGATCTGGTGATGCCGATCCCCGATTCGGGGACACCCGCTGCGATCGGTTTCGCCAAGCGCTCCGGCATCCCGTTCGAGGAGGGGCTGATCAAGAACCGCTACGTCGGCCGCACCTTCATCCAGCCCGATCAGGAACTGCGGCGGCAAGGCATCCGGCTCAAGTTCAACCCGCTCGACGAGATCGCCGGGCAGCGCGTGGTGATCGTGGACGACTCGATCGTGCGTGGCAACACGATGCGTCAGCTCGTGCAGATGCTGTTCGCCGGTGGCGCGGAGGAGGTGCACGTGCGAATCTCGTCGCCGCAGGTCGTGTCGCCCTGCTTCTACGGCATCGACATGGCGCACGAGGACGACCTCGTCGCCTCGGCCAGGCCGGTCGAGGAGGTACGGCGCTACATCGGTGCGACGA
>JBJXGY010000104.1:0-4778 GCA_046160185.1 Gaiella sp.
CCGAACCCGTGCAGCGCCTCGGGCACCTCACCCTGGAAGTTCTCGAGGATCGCGAGCACCACACGGTCGGTGACCATCGTCCCGTTCAGCGTGTGCGCGGTCTCGAGACCGCTCTCGCCGCGGAAGCGGATGCCGAGCCGCCGCGCCTGGTAGTCGGTGGTGTTGGAGCAGGAGGTGACCTCGCGGTAGCGTTCCTGCGAGGGGAACCACGCCTCCAGGTCGATCTTCTTGACGGCCGGCGCGCCCAGGTCGCCGGCGGCGACGTTGACCGCGCGGTAGGGCAGGCCTAGCTGCTGCAAGAACGTCTCTTCCAACTCCACCATGCGGTCGTGCTCGGCCGCCGAGTCGTCGGGCCGCGTGAACACGAACATCTCCACCTTGTTGAACTGGTGCACGCGGAACATGCCGCGCGTGTCCTTGCCGGCGGCGCCGGCCTCGCGCCGGAAGCAGGGTGAGAACGCGGTGTAGCGGAGCGGCAGCTCGTCGCCCGGCAGGATCTCGCCCAGGTGGAACCCGGCGAGGCTCACCTCCGAGGTCCCGGTCAGGTACAGGTCGTCGGCTTCGAGCGCGTAGATGTTCGAGCGCTCCGTGGGGAAGAAGCCCGTGCCGTACATCGCCTCCTCGCGCACGAGCACCGGCGGCAGCATCGGCGTGAAGCCCGCCCGGCAGAGATGGTCGAGCGCGAAGCGGTAGAGCGCGAAGGCGAGCAGAGCGGTGTCCCCCACGATGTAACCGAAGCGGGCTCCCGAGAGACGAGCAGCGCGCTCCATCTCGAAGCGGCCGATCTCGGTGTGCTCGCGGGCGTCGGTTAGCCGCGGCGGCTCGCCGACCCGGCGGAGCTCCTCCGCATCCTCGTCGGTGTCGCCGTCAGGCGCCGACGGATGCGGCGGGTTCGGCACGTCGGCGAGTGCGGCGTCGCGCTCTGTCTCTGCGGCCGCGAGCTGCGCCTCCGCGGCCTGCAGCCGCTCCTTGACGACGCGCAGCTCCTCCAGCTGCTCGGGGGTCGGCTTGCCCTTCAGCTTCGTCTGCGAGCGGAGTTCGTCCACCTGTGGGACGAGCGCGCGCCAGGCTTCGTCGGCGGTGAGCAGGCGGTCGAAGGCCTCGGCCGCGCCCTTGCGCGCGAGTGCCACACGCCAGGTGTCCGCGTCGGCGCGGGCTGCCTTGAGGTCGATCACGCGAGCAAGTCTAGAACCGCGTTGACCACGCCGGCCACGCCCAGCTCGTCCGGACCGGGGCACGTCCAGTCGGCGATCTCGAGCAACCGCTCGTGCGCGTCGCCGACGGCGATCCCGAAGCCGGCGGTTTCGAGCAGCTCCAGGTCGTTCTCCCCGTCACCGAAGGCCACGATCTCCTCCATTGGAATGCCGAGGTGCGCTGCGACAAACGCGAGCCCGGCGCCCTTGGTTCCCTGCGGGTGGCTCAGCTCGAGCATCCACGGAAGAGAGGTGGTGAGATGGATGCTGTCGCCGAAACGGCGGCCGAGCAGGGCTCGCGTCGGCGGCAGCTCGTCCGGCTCGGCGATGACCACGAGCTTCGTCGGCGGCCGGTCGAGCCAGGCGACGAGATCGCCGACCTCGGTCACCGGCAGCCGCTGATAGGTCGCGTACCCCTGGGCGTAGTCGCTGAGCGTCCCCACGAAGAGCTCGTCGTCGACGTAGACGTTCGGGGGCTGCCCGACCCCTTCGAGCATCACGATCGCCTCGCGCGCCAACTCCAGCTCGACCTGCCGGTGCAGAAGAAACTCGCTCGTCGTCGGGTCGGCCACAACCGAGCCCTGGTAACAGATCACGAGCTCGCTGATGCCTGCCTGCTCGATATAGGGCAGCACCGATCGGTACATCCGGCCCGTGGCGACGAGCACGGGGATCCCGGCCGCGCGGCTCCGGGCGATCGCGGCGCGCGTCTCACCCGGCAGCAGGCCGTCGCGCCCGACGAGCGTGCCGTCGAGATCGACCGCAAAGGCCGACACACGCGCGGGGAAGTGCGCCGGAAGAATCAGCCGCCGGTCGAATCGACGACGAACTGTGTGACGTCGGCGATCTCCTGGGCGGAGAGCTGCGACTCGAACGAGGGCATGCCGCCCTGGCCCTTCGTGATCCGCGTGGCGGTGAGCTCACGTGAGGGCTTCGACTCGTCCAGGTTCGGCCCGACCGCCCCGTTCGACCCAGCAGCCGCCAGCGTGTGGCAGCTTCCACAGCCTGAGCTTTCGTAGATGCTCTCTCCGTTGGCGGCGTCGCCGTCGAGTGCGAGCGCGGGGATCTCGTCGGCGCTCGGTTCCTCTGCCGTCGGGACCTCGCCGACCACGGTCTCGGGCGTCGCCGAGACCTCCTCGCCGCCTCCGCAACCCGCGGCCAGCAGGGCGAGCGAGAGGAGGAGCAGAATGCCGAGTAGCGTGGCCTTGCGCATCGCGGTGAGTGTATCGCGGCCCAGCGGACGGCCGTGCAGGTACCGGTGGGCGACGTAGGCAACCGTCGCGCCCGGGCCGAGCACGTCTCCCGGTGTGTCGTTGACGAGCAGTGATACGGCCAGCGCCACCAGCACGGCGTCGGCGGCAGCCACCCGCGGCGCGAACGTGGCGACCCACAGCGCCCCCGCCAGCCCGAGCAGCGCAGCGAGGACGGGGCCCGGGCCTGCCGTGACGCGATTCCAGCTGAGCTCGAGGCGCTCGCCGATGGCGGAGAGCACAGCGCCCGGGCCGTCACCAACCGTCGACGTGACGTGACTCGAGCCCCCGAGCGCCGCGTCCAGCGCGACGAGCGCCACGCCTGCGGCCACGACGACGGCTCCGAGCAGCACCGTGTTTCGCACGCCGAGGCGACCGCGCGCTCCGAGGAGGGCCAGCACCCCGAGGGCGGCGAGCACGACGAGCAGGCCGCCGCCGTCGGCACCGGCCCAGCTCAGCCCGACCGCGGCCACACCGAGGAGGCCGCACACCGCGAACCAGACTCGCCCGCCGAGCGCTCCGAGCACGACGGGCGCGAGCAGGAGGGTCGAGAGCAGGTTCGAGAAGCCGTAGAAGCGCCCCGCCTGCGAGGGGCCGAGCGGCGAGAGCGCGACTGCCTCGGGCGCGATTCCCGCCACGAAGAGGTAGGAGACCAGCACGCCGGCGCAGGCCGCGGGGAGCGGCGCCACCAGCGCCACGGCTGCGATCAAGGCCACCGCCCACCAGCCGGCGAGCCAGAGGTTGACGGCCAGTGCAAGCAAGAGGACACGCGGCCCGAGCGCGGGCCGCAGGAGCGCCAGCAGGCCGCCGAGGACGACGATCGTGATCGTCAGTGGCAATCGGAGCTCGTCGTTTCGCTCGATGCGGCGCTCGAGCTGTCGCAGGGTCGCGACCGGGTCGTCCACCGTCTCCGTCCGCACCGTTTCGCTCGCGAAGTCGCCGAGGGAGATGAGACCCGTGATGCGTGTGGAGTCGGAGGTGAGGACGTGCCCGGCGAGATCCGGGTTGCGCAGGGCGAGCGCGTAGCGGGTGTTCTCGCTCTCGCCGGGCGGCGGCAGCTCGACCACGATCTGCAATCCGCCCGGGTCGGTGGGGTCGAGCTTGTCGGCCCCGCCGTCGGTGACGCCACCGTTGAGCGAGCTTTCGACCGTTCCCGTGAAGAGCGTGCGCTCGGCCGAGTCGCGAGTGACCGTCGGCCCGGCGCCCGGCACGTGCAGCCCGATCGCGCCGCGCTTCGACTCCGCTTCGAGGTCGACCGCACCCACGGGCCGAATCACCGCGAACGCGGCGACGGCGAGCAAGCAGGCGAGCGCCGAGGCAAGGGTGGTGATCAGCGCGTATCGCATCGCGCGCAGTATCCCGAAGCCCGCAGCGCCACGTGTCGCGCCAACCGCCTTGCGCGGTTGGCCATGTCCGAAAGGGACGATACGTTCCTTCTTCTCATGCGTCTCCTCGTCGCCCGCTGCGAGGTGTCGTACTCCGGCCGCCTGTCCGCCTACCTGCCGGAGTCGACCCGCCTGCTCATGCTCAAGGCTGACGGCTCGGTGCTCGTGCACGCCGACGCCGGTGGGTACAAGCCGCTCAACTGGATGACACCGCCCACCGTGGTCGAGGAGACGGACGGCCTGATCGTCGTCCGCAAGCGCGCCGGCAAGACCGAGGACCGTCTGGAGATCCGCCTGCTCGAGGTGCTCTCCGACTTCGAGACCGAGATGGGGGAGGCAGCTGCCCTCGAGAAGGACGGTGTCGAGCGTCATCTGCAGGAGGAGCTCGCCGCCCGGCCCGAGGCCGTCGAACCGGGTTTGCGGCTCGTGCGGCGCGAGTGGCCGACCGACGTCGGCCCGGTCGACCTCATGTGCCGCGACGGGGCGGACGGCTGGGTCGCCGTCGAGATCAAGCGTGTCGGCACGATCGAGGCGGTCGAGCAGCTCTCTCGCTACCTGGAGGTGCTACGGCGCGACCCGGCACTCGTCGGCGTGCGGGGGGTGCTGGCGGCGCAGAGCGTGAAGCCGCAGGCGCGGACGCTGTGCGAGGCGCGGGGTCTCGGTTGCGTCGAGGTCGATCTCGGCCTGCTGCGCGGGGAGCGCGAGCCGGATCTGACGCTGTTCGCCGTCTGACGCCCCGTCCTCGCTCGACGGGGCTCGCCGTCGCAGCCTGCGCACCCCGGACGCCAGACCGGAGCTGTTGCCAGGGATGTTGTCATGATCCGCGGATGCCGAGAGTGTGGCCTGTCGTCGACGTGCTCGCCGTCGTGGCGCGGAGGAAGGAGCTTCGTGCCGTGGGGATCGCCTACGGCGGGTTCAACGCGGCCGAGTGGGGCACCTGGATCGCGACG
>JBJXGY010000105.1:0-33739 GCA_046160185.1 Gaiella sp.
CGCCGCGACTGCGGCGCCCCTCCGGTCAGGCCGTGTCGTCAGGTGCCTACGAGGCCAGCCACGTCGTGCGCAGCCCGGTGTTGAAGTCGCTGAACGCGACGTACATGTTCCGGACGCGCCGGTTGAACACCTGGTACTTCCGGATCGCCACGAGCGGCATCTGGATCGGGTTCTCCCAGAGCGCCACCTGCGCGTCCCTGTACATCGGCAGCCGCTTGTTCACGTCGAGCTGGATGCGGCCGTTGCCGATCGCCCTCCACGCCTTGACGTTCCGGTAGGCGGGCGTCTGGGTCCGGAACGTCGGCGACGCCGGATGGAACTCCTGCACGTAGCCGTCGACGTCTCCGCGCATGCCGCGGCCGTTCAGGAACCAGTCGTAGCTGCCGGCGTTGTAGATCGCGGCGAACGTCCCGATCTCGGTGCCCTTGACGCTGACGTCGATGTTGATCTGCTTCATCTGCTGGACGAGCAGTGCCGCCACCGACGGGTAGTCCTGCAGGTTGACGATCGTCATCTCGACCGAGAAGCCCTTCGACATGCCCGCGTCGGCCATCAGCTTCCTCGCCGCCGGCAGGTCGAACTTCGCGTACTTCTGCTTGAGCTCGGCCTCCGTGAGCGGCCAGGGACCGTAACCCGGCGGCACGTACGACGAGTACGCCGCCTCGCCGCTGTAGACGTTCTGGATGATCTGCTGGCGGTTGATCGCGAAGTTGACCGCCTGGCGCACGCGCTGGTCTGCCCACGCCTCGTTCTTACCGGGCTTGAGCGTCATCTGCAGCTCGCGGAAGGCGGCATTGAGGTTGCTCAGCACCTGCAGACTGCTGTCGCCCCGGAGCGACCGCGCCACGTCGACGGGCAGCGTCGCCCCGTCGATCGAGCCGGCACGCAGGGCCGCAACGCGCGCCTGAGCGTCGGTCAGCACCTTCAGCGTGATCGCGTCCATGTACGGGAGACCCTTCTTCCAGAAGCGCTCGTTGCGCACCAGCTCGACGCGGTCGAGCGGGGTGAAGTTGACCAGCCGGAACGGGCCGGTGCCGATTGCCTCCCGGCTCACGTTGATCTGGTCGTAGAGCCCCTCGGGAACGATCGGCCCGTAGCGCATCCAGGCGAAGAACCCGATGATGCGGGCGTCCGGCGCGGTCAGGTTGATCCGCACGACGTACTTCGAGATCGCACGAGCGTCCGTGATCGTCGCCGGGACGTTCGCCGCGACGGTCAGGCTGCCGGGCGGCGGCGGGTTCTTCATCAACTTGACCGAGTAGACGACGTCGGCCGCCGTCAGCTCCTTGCCGTTGTGGAACCTCACGCCCTTGCGGAGGGTGAAGGTGATTCCGGTCTTGTCGATCTTCCACGACTCGGCGAGCGCGGGCCTGATGTTCAGCCCCTTGTCGAACTCCGTCAGCGAGTCGTAGGTGTGCTCCTTCGCCCAGTGAGCCGCACCCGGCGCCATGCCGAACGGTGCCACGGCGACCGGATCGGACTCGAGCCCGAAGACGAGGGTTCCGCCCTTGCGCGGCGTTTGCAGCGAGCGCCGTGGGGCAGCGGTCGCCGCGCCGGCGATCGACCCGGCGGCAATCGCGCCCGCCCCGACCGCGCCCGCCTTGACGAGCAGGTCGCCACGGCTCAGCCCGTTCCCTGTCTGGGTGTCGGGCGTCTGCTCTGCCATTCCCGTGTCCTCTGCCATGTGCGTCCACTCCTCCTCGATCGAGATCGTCGCCGCAGGGACAGCGGCCCCTGCTGTTGTCGACTACGACGTACCGTCGGCCGCGAAGTCTGCGGCCGCACTGCTTTCCCGGGGCCGACCCCGAGCCACGGGAAACGTTTCAGGAATCGTTTGTAGGATCGAGCATGGACTGCGTAAAGTCAAGAGCAGGCGAGTCAAGTCCCGTCGCCTAGCGCGTGGAGCAGAGCCACGGTCCCCTCGACGGCCCTGCGCTCGGATTCAGGGTGCAGCGCGACCGGATGCGGGTGCACCTGGAAGATGAGATCCGGCACCGCATAGGTGGCATGGAGATCCCAGCCAGCCGGCGGGTGATCCTCCCGACGCGGCAGGTACCCGATCGTGCCGTTCGTATAGCCGAGGGCGAACGTATGCGGGAAAGGCGAGCGGGCGCGGATCTCGAGCCCGGTCTCGAAGAAGAGCTCGGCGTTCATGGCGGCGATCGCGATGTCGCCGATCCGGATCGCCTGGAGGAACAGATCGCAGCTCGCCTCGCCGTGGTCCGCCGCCTCCACGAGCAGCCGCGCCCAGTCCTCGTACTTCTCGGCGACGCGCACCTCCCACTCCTGCGACCCACCCGCCCGCCGTTCCGCGAGCGTCGCCTGCCACCCGGCCAGGATCTTCCGGGCCTCGCCGGCCTGCGGGAGGTCGACGTAGTCGAGGGCAACGGTCGTCTCCGCCGCAGCCACGTGGGCGCCGGAGCTGTCGCCGACATGCTGCCACGGGGTGAAGAAGATGTCGGGGACGTTGCCGAGCGGTCGGCGCTCGCCGGGCCTCGTGTTCGTCCGGATCGCAGCCGCGACCTTCAGAACCTCCCCGCCGAGCTCGAGCCCGACCCGGTTCTTGGTGTCGCGGCAGTCCCGCTCGAAACCCATCCCGGCGCGCGGATTGACGTTCCCGGCGCCGCCCTGCAGGAAGAGTGCGAGGCCGCCGAGGCAGCGCTCGACGACACGTCGAGCGACGCCCGGGAAGTCGGACGAGGCGACGGCGGAGCGCGGGCCCATCGTGACCGGGTGGCACGAGTAGCGGAAGACGACCGCGATCGGTTCCCCGTCGAGGTCGTCGAGGCGGATCACGCCGACGGAGTGATCGATCGGATGGTCGGGCACCTCGCCGAGCACGTCGCGCCCGTCGCGGGTCTCGCGGCGGTAGACGCCGATGTCGCTCTCCCCCCAGCCGCAGCCGACCCGTGCCGGCTGCAGGCGTTTGTCCGCCTCCACGGCTGCCTCGACGAGCGCCGACTCGAGCGAGTCCCGGTACCGCTCCTTGAGGGCCATCTGCTCGTCCGAGTCGGGCATGTAGTCGGGGAGGGCGACGCCCGCATGAGTGTGGCTCGTGTTCAGCATCACGTTCGCGACCGGGATCCGCAGTGCCCCGGCGACCGCGAGCCGCAGGGCCTGGGCCGGCCGCTGGCCGCGCTGCGACAGGTCGATCCCGACGAGGGAGAGGTCGATCGCTATCACCACGACCTTCGCGACGCCGTCGGCGAGCACCAGCGCCGTCGCGGTCAGGTCGCTCTCGATCGCCTGCACCGGGTTGCCGAAGAGGCGGAACCCCGTCTGCCGCGTCCCGAGCTCCGGGTTGATCGTCCGGCGCGCAGCTCCGGCGTGGAGCGTCCGCCCTGCGCCGTCCGGCATCAGTAGACGGTCGCGGTCAGGTCGATCATCGTCCCCGTGACGAGGTTGCCGAGGCGGCTCGCGACAAGGAGCGTGGCACGCGCCACCTCCTCAGGCGGCGGCGCCGGCCGGCCGAGCGCGTTCATCGCCTTGACGCGGTCCGCGGAGACACCCAGGTCGGGCGGGAGCGCGCGCCGGATCTCCGACTCGATTGCGGGTGGTGAGAGCGAGAAGACCCGGATGCCGTGCGGTCCGTACTCGCGCGCCACCGCCTTCGTGACCACGATCAGGCCGGCCTTTGTCATGCCGTAGGCACTCACGGTGGCGATACCCCCGTTGACGCCGGCCGTCGAGACGACGTTCACGATCGCCGGCGAGGTGCCCTCGCGGAGGTAGGGGAAGCTCTCCTGCATGATCAGCACGGGGGCGCGCAGGTTCACCTGCCAGGCCGCCTCGAGATCCTCGAGCTCCATCTCGGCGAACGGCTTGCAGGTGAGCGTGGCGGCGTTGTTGACGACGATGTCGAGCCCGCCGAGCGCCTGCGCCGCCTCGTGCACGAGACGGCGGCAGTCGGCGGGATCGCGCAGGTCGGCGGCGATCCTGGCCGCTGCCTCGGGAAGCTCTCTCGTCTCGATGTTCGGACTGCGCCCCGCCGCCGCGACCCTCGCGCCTCGCAGGTCCGCCTCGGCGACGAGCGCCCGGCCGAGGCCGCCGGCCGCACCGGTGACGAGGACGCGCTGGCCCTCCAGCCAGCGGCCGTCCGGGACGGTCACCCCTCTCCCTCGAGCAGGCGCCGGCCCTCCGTGACGCAGTGCGCGGTGAGGGTCGGGAGCGCCTCGGCGGCGAACGGCGTCTGCCAGACCTGGTACAGGTCCTCTCCGTCGAGCTCCGGCGGATACAGGTATCCGAGCTCCGCGGCGCCGCTCGTGTTCATGACGACGACCGTGTGGTCGGGGAACGCCGCGCGCAGGTCCTCCTGGAAGCACGAATACGCCTCGTTCGGGTGTGCGACCAGGAGACTGTCGCCGACACGCCACACCCAGGCCGGGAACGCATTGCCTCCGGCCTCGCCGAGGCTGCGGACGATCTGGAGCTTGCGGAAGAGGCGCTCGCCGATCGCACGGTCGTCCGTCGCCGCGATCTGGGCCTCCAGCTCCGTCTCCGTCGGCAGCGGCTTGAGCGGCAGCGGTACGTCGATCGCCTCGCCCGCGAGCACGCCCGAGGGCGTGAACGGTGCCGGTAGCCAGACGGCAAGTGGTGCGCCCGACTCCGTGATTCCCTCGTAGCGGAGGGCCTGGCCCGGCGGCAGCATCCCCTCGAAGGCCGCGAGGGCCGCAAACCCGAGACGTCGCCCGTGCCGGTCCGCCACGCCGGGGTCGCCGACGTACTGATGGGCGGGCCCGAGCTCACCGGAGGCACCGTGCAGGAAGAGGCAGGGCGCGCCGCCGGTGTGGCGCTCGACGACCTCGCGCGTGGCCCCGATGTAGTCCGGCGAGAACAGCGTGTTGTCCCACGCGAGCGTCGTCGGATGGCACGCATAGTTGACGAGGGTCGCCGTCACCTCGCCGTCGCTGTCACGCGTCACGCGGCCCACGACGAGCGTGTCGTCGGCCGCCGCGACGGGGTTGTAGCCGCAGACCATCCGCCCGGGCTGGGCGGGGTCAGGCAGGTCGCGGTTGCGGGCGAGGTCGCATCGCCCCGTCGCCCACGTCAGCGTCGACGGCACGGCACTCGCGGCCGCCTCCAGCCCCGCCTCCTTGATCGCCTGCCCCATCTGGTCGAGGTACGGGCCGATCAGCTCGCCGCCCGGCATGTGACTGCGGCTCGTCGCCGCCCACGGGGCCGAGTGCGTGTGCGAGCAGTTCACGAGGAGGCGGCCGTCCGTGAGTCCGAGCGCCTCGCGCACGGGACTGAGGATGCGCTCGGCGTCCGGCGACGCTCCGAAGTCGCCGAGCAGCGCGAGGTCGAGGCCGACGAGGAGGCGCAGCGGCGCGTCCTCTGTCTCGCGCAGGGCGAGCACTGTGGTGCAGAGTGGGCGGTGGACCCCCTCTGCCAGGTCGTGCTTCGCCGCGCCCCACATGCGCGCGTAGATCCCGGCGGGCGGAGTCGTGTCGCGCCTCGCCACGCCGATCAGGCCGGAGAAGGCGCTGGGGCTTACTTCGAGGGGGATCGGTTCGCTCATGGTGGACCTCCGGTGATGGGGTGGTTGACGCTAACGGGCAAGCCGGCCTCCGTCCAGGACCGTGCCAGCAGCAGCTCGGCACCGGCGGCGCGCGTGAGCGGCGCCGGCCCCTCGCCGCCCCAGGCGCGCCACTCGTCCTCCGTGAGCGGTGCGTCAGGGAAGAGCTCGAGGCCGTCCGAGACAGGCGGAACGCCGCTGACGGCGAGGGCGTGGATCGCCGTGAACGAGGGGTGCCCCGGCGGCACGTCGACGAGCCAGGCGAGCGGCACCCCCTCCAGGAGCAGGCTGCGCTGGAAACGCGCCGTCTCGGCGCGGTCGCTCCAGATCTCCTTAGGGGTGCGGCCACGGTCGAGCGACCAGGCGGCGAGCGCGCCCGCAGCCTCGCCGATGTTCCACTCGACGGGGTGCAGCCGGTAACACCCGTTCGTGATGTGCGTCGTCCCGATGTTCTTCGCACCGGCCGCCAGGTTCGAGAGCCCGACCGGCACAAGCGCACCGAGCGGGATCTGGAAGGGGCGGGTGCGCGTGCTGACGCCGACGTCCTCGGGCCCCGAGCGGTGGATGTCGATCGGATACCACCCGATCCCGACGGAGTCGTCGAACGGCACGGCCCGCGGGCCGTCCACGAGCTCGGCCGACACGTCCTGCTCGACGATCGTCCTGAGTGCCTCGATCCGTCGCGCCTCGCGGATGTACGGGTGCTTCGCGAGGCCGTCCGTGGTGCCCATGACGTCTGGGCGCAGCCGGAGCTCGGGGGCCCCGATCCGGTCTCCTGCGGCCGGCGCGGCCGTCTGCAGCCAGTGCAGGAAGCCGAGGCTGACGCGCTTCGCGTCCTGCAGCGCCCCGGCTGCCCGCGCTGCGGGGACATCCAGGATGGTCTCGTCCCGGTAGTCGTTCCCCGGCCAGTTGAACATCGTGATGTCGCGGGCCGAGACACGGGGCAGCGCCGTTGCGTCGATCAGCCTGCGATAGGTCCAGAGCGAGCCCTTGGTGCCCGGCATCTGCTCGAAGACCCGGTAGGAGAGTGACCCGCTCTCCTCGCCGTAGATCTCCCCGCCGTGCACTTCGATCGTGAGGCTGTACGGCTGCGATTCCCGGTAGTGCTGGTACTTCGCGGGCGGCGGGATGCGGTGCACCTCGCCGGCCGGCATCCGCTCGAGGGCGAAGGGGTAGGTGAAGCTCTGCACGCACCGGGGCCGTGCCTCAGCAGGCTGGGCATGCGGCTCGCCCGTCTGCGAGACGTTCTCGGCCCCGACGCGGTAGCCCACCCCGGCGAGCGGCAGGAGGTCGCCGAGCTCGGTCGCGTCGATCACGAACTCCGGCCGGATGTGCAGCAGCTCGTGCCTGTCCAGGTGCATCACGGTCACCGCCTCGACGCGGTCGCCGGCCGCCGCCACCCCGACCGGCTTGGTGCGCAGGTGGATCTCGAGCTGCCCCGACTCGACGTGCGGGGCGAGCAGCCGGCCGATCGCCGCGACCGCGGCGGCGGGCTCGAACGCGAGGTGGGTCACCCAGCACGACCCGGGGTTGCCGCCGCCCGCCGGGTCGAGGCCGAGCTCCTCGTAGTGGCGGCGGATCGCGCGCCGCAGCGTCCCGTAGCTCGCGGTTCCACCGAAACGCTCGATCAGGTCGTGCTCGTCGAGCGCCGAGACGCCCTGCGCGGTCAGCTGACCGCCGAGCCAGTCGGTCTCCTCGGTGAGGCACACCCGCCGCCCGCGCCGGGCGGCCGCGAGGGCGGCGGCGACCCCGCCCGTGCCCCCTCCCACGACCAGCACCTCGCACGCCACGTCCCGTGGCGCCGGCCCCTCGGGCACGCGTACCACCGCGACCGTCGGGTCGCCGTCTGCGGGCACGCGCATGACGTCGACGAGCTCGGCCAGCCGTCGCTCCCGCTGCTGCGCGTGGGCTGGGCACCCGGCACCTTCAGCCATCGGGAAGCGCCGAAGCGAGGAAGCGGAGCGCGTTGCCGTGCAGCACGTCGCGCCTCAGGGCTTCACTCCAGCCCCGCGCCGCCATCGCGGCTGCGAGACCACCGAAGTCCTCCGGGCCGCGGAGGCCGTCGATCGCCGACTCGAGCGTGACCCCGTCGGGCATGTTCGTGTCCTTCAACAGCCGGGGCAGCGCGCCCGCGCCGAAGAGCTGGTAGGTGAAGTCGGAGCCGAGCGCAACCGCCCCCTCGCCCATCACGTCGACGGCGTGCTCGAGGTGATCGACCACCCGGTCGAGCGTCCAGTCCCGGGTGTCGATCATGTGCGGAAGCGCGATGATGCCGATCAGGCCACCGGCCGCGGCGACCGCGCGCATCTGCGCGTCGGTGACGTTGTGGCCCGCTGCGTGGAGCGCTCGGCAGCCGGCATGGCTCAGCACGACCGGCACCCGGCCCTCGACCCGCCCGAGGATCTCGGCGAAGGACCGCTCCGAGGTGTGGGTGAGGTCGAGGATGATGTCTCGAGCGACCAGCCTGTCGACGAGCGCCTCGCCGAGTGCCGTCAGCCCGCCCCCGTCCGGCTCGGCGTTGCCGCCGGCATAGAGATTCGCGCGGGCACGCGTGACGGTCACCATCCGCACCCCGAGCTGCCACAGGAGGTCGACCAGGTCGAGGTCGTACCCGACCGGCTCAGCGCCTTCGAGGGTCAGGAGTAACCCGACGCGCTCGTCGGAGCCCAGGCTTTCGACGTCGCCTCGGCTCTGCACGAGCGCGACGGCGTCGGAGTTCTCGCGCAGCGCCCGGTGAAACGCGTTGATCTGGCGGAGAGCCACCCGAAGCGCCGCTTCCCCACATTCTTCGGCGGGGACGTAGATCGGGCAGCACTGCAACCGAACCCCGCCCGTCCGGAGCTTCGACAGCCACCGCGAGCGGAAGGGGTTCGGCTCGTCGCTCGCGACCATGAGCTCCTGGAGCAGGTCGAGATGGAGATCCGCCACGGCCTCCAATCAGGAGCCCCCGGGGGTGAGCTCGGGCGGCGTGTCGCCTCGCGTCCAGACGTAGACCGTGTCCTCGAGCGCCTCCACCGAGCAGTGCTCCTCGCCGCGGGGGAAACGACCGATGTCGCCCGCCCGGTACTCGATCTCCTCGCCTGCGTTGCGCAGCACGCACCGCCCCTCGAGCATGAAGACGTACTCGTCGTACGGATGGCTGTGCAGCCTCCCGCTCGCGCGGCCCTTGGCGAGCCGGACGACGCCCCAGCCCTGGGTCTCGGGGAGGACGACATCTTCGGCCCTGACCTTGATCCCCATCTCGCTGTCTCCTTCCTCGGCAACCAGCGTGGACTGGCGGCTCTCCTAGGCGCAGAACGGCGCGTCGGCGTGCCACCGGGTGAAGGCGGGGATCTCGCCGCGGCTCAGCGCGTCGCGCGCCTCGTACCACATCTCTGCCCAGACGCCGGGGTCGCGCAGCACCAGGTCGGGATGCGCGACGCTGCGGGCGACGAAGCTCGGGAAGTGGGGGCGGCCGCTCGGCTGTCCGAGCGGCTGATAGCGGAGGTCCATGCTGATCCGTATCCGGTCTTCGCTGACGTTGTCGCGCGAGCCGTGGATCAGGTTCTGCCCGAAGAAGAGGACGCTGCCCGCCCGCATCGGGAGCGGCATCGCGTCGTCGAGGGTGAGCAGGTGCTCGGGGATCCCGGTCTGCGGCTCGGTCGGGCAGTGGTCGTAGAGATCCTGCCGATGGCTGCCGGGCACGACCTGCATGCAGCCGTTCTCCTCGTCGGCGTCCGTCATCGCCACCCAGCAGGAGAGGATCGTGGAGCGGTCCGCCTCGGGGAGGAGCACGCCCAGATCCTGGTGCCACGGCACCCGTGCGGCGAGGAAGCTTCGCGCCCGCTCGGCGCCCAGCACCCTTCCGGGCGGCTTCATCCGCACGTGCTGCACGGGGTTGCTCACGAGCTCGGGGCCGAGGAACCCCTCCACCGCGTCGAGCAGCCGCGGGTGGGTGAGAAGGCCGAAGACGGCAGGGCCGACGTGCAGCGGGGTATCGGGCCGGATCTCCTTCTGGGGCAAGCTGATGTCGAAGGGCTGGTGGAAGCTGCGGCCGGTCTCCGCGCAGAGCGCCAGCATCCGCTCGGCGAACGGCAGCTCCTCGTGGGTCGAGCGCACGGCGCCCTCGGCGTGCAGCGAGCGGGCGATGCCGTCGAGGATCTCCGACCACTCGGCCGCGATCGGAGCGAAGTCGACCGCGGGGTCGAAGACGTCCTCGACGACGACGTATCCCTGTTCCTCCAGTTGCGTCTGCGCCTCGGCGGCGATCAGCGTCATCACCATCTCCCTGGGATCGGTTCCACCGATGGTACCGCGCAGGGCTGTGCTACGTTCTGGAACCGAGTCCGGGAAGGGTTCTGGCCTCTTTCTCGGCGCACACGCACGATCGGTAACGCCAACGGCAGGGTGGCCGCAATGACCCCGAGTCGGACGATGAGCGAGGCGAGCGATGGCTGACGATCAGGGCGGGCGCCGGGGCCACGCGAACATGCGGGAGGTTGCCGAGCGCGCGGGCGTCGCGATGTCGTCGGTCTCGCGCGTCCTCTCGGGGCACCCTGACGTGAGCCCCGCGATGAGCGCCCGGGTCATGCAGGCGGTCGCCGAGCTCGACTACCAGCCCAACATGCTGGCCCAGAGCCTGCGGCGGCGCGAGACGCTCACGGTCGGCTTCGTGGTCGGCGACATCTCGAACCCGCTGTTCTCGGAGATCGTCACGGGCGCGGAGTCGACATTCCACTCCAACGGCTACTCGCTGCTGCTGACGAACTCGCTGGGTGACCCGCTGCTCGAGACGGCGCACATCCAGCTCCTCGCGCAGCGCCGGGTCGACGGGCTCGTGATCTCGGTCCTGGACGAGACGCGTGTCGAGACGCTCGCGCGCCTGCGCGAGCTCGACATCCCGATCGTCGTGATCGACCGGAACGTGCCGCCCGAGATCGCGGCCAGCCGGGTCATTTCCGACCACCGCAGCGGCATGAAGGCCGCGACGCTCCACCTCCTCGGCCTGGGGCATCGGCGCATCGCGCTGATCAGCGGACCCGAGGTGCGGCCTGCCGTCGAGCGCCGCGCCGGTCTCGTCGAGGCGTTCGCGGAGCGCGGCCTCCCAGCGACGTACGTCCTCGACGAGGGATCGTTCTCGGTCGAGGCAGGCGTCGCGGCGATGCGCCGGCTGCTCGACTCGCCGGACCCGCCGACGGCGGTGATCGCGGGCGGTAACCAGCTGATGCTCGGCGCCCTGCGCGTCGCCACAGAGCGGCACGTCCGCCTGGGAGCAGAGCTCTCGTTCGTCGGCTGCGACGACGTCGCGATCACCGATCTCTTTCAGCCTCCTGTGGCCGTTGTCCGGAGAGATAACCACACCACGGGCCGAACGGCGGCGGAGCTTCTGCTCGCGCGGCTGCGCGAAGGCGCTCCGCCTTCCGACGTCCTCCTCCCCACCGAGTTCGTCGCCCGGCCCAGCTGCGGCCCCGCGCCGCGTTGAGCGGCATGCGCGCCGGCGTCGGACGTATCGACATCACGCCACAAGTCGGGATCCCGGCCGGGGGCTGGGGGAACCAGCTCCACGAGGTCTCGGAGGGGAACGACCTCGAGCTGTGGGCGACCGCACTCGTGGTCGAGGGCCGCGACGGCCGGCGTGCAGCGATCGTGGATGTCGACCTCTGCATCCTCGACGACGCGCAGGCGGCCCGGGCGCGATCGGTGGTCGCCCAGGCAGCCGGCCTGCCGGCGGAGAGCGTGGCCGTGGGGACGACGCACAACCATTCGGTGCCGGTCACCACCGAGCTGTGCGGTGCGTGGATCCGCCGCAATCGCGAGCTCGTCGCGCCCTACGTCGAGACGGTCTTCGACGCGATCGGTCGCGCCGCGGCGGACGCCGCCGCGTCGTTGCGGCCCATTCGCGTCGGCACCGGGCGGGGGCGCTCGCCGCTCGCGGTGAACCGGCGCATGACCACACCCGACGGGCGCGCGGCGGTCGGGCTCAACCCCGAGGGTGTCTCCGATCCGACGCTGACGGTGATCAGGCTCGACGGCGACGACGATCGGCCCGTCGCCACGATCGTCCACTACGCCTGCCATCCGATCATCCTCGGGCCGGGCAACACCTTCGTCACGCCCGAGTACCCGGGCGTCGTGAAGCGCGTCGTGGAGGCCGCGGTCGGCGGGCACTGCCTCTTCGTCCAGGGAGCATGTGGCGACATCGGGCCGAGCGAGCTGTTCGTGCCCGACCTCGCGACCTACCGGAGGCTCGGCGCGATGATCGGCCACGAGGCCGCAGGTACGGCGTTTCGGGCCGGCTGGCGCGCGCACCGGCAGCGCCTGCGCGAGGGAGAGGCGTCCGCCTGGATCGCCTCGTTCGAGTACGAGCCGGATGCGGAGCCGGACGGCACGGTGCAGGTTGTTCACGAGACGCTCCCGCTCCCGCTCCGCGACGATCTCGGCGATCCGGACGCGTGGCGGGCCGATGCCGAGCGATGCGAGAACGAGGCGTATGCGGCGCGCGACTCGGGTGCGGCGGACAACGAGTTGCGCGAGCTCACGGTGCGCACGAAGTTCGCCCGCATGCGTGCCGAGCGCGGTGAAGCTCTCCGTGGGCTCGACTCGTACCCGCTGCTCGTCCACGGCGTACGGCTTGGACCCGTCGCGCTCGTCGGCGTGCCGGTCGAGCTCTTCTGCGAGATCGCCGGTTCGATCCAGGATCGCTCGCCCTTTGCGACAACGGTCGTCTCCGGCTACTGGAACGGCTACCGCAACTACCTGCCGACGGACTCCGAGCGGGCCCGCGGGGGGTACGAGATCGACATCTCGCCGTTCGCGCACGGCGCCGAGGGGCTCGTGCGGGCGGCGGCTGGCCGCGTGCTGGAGGCGCTGGCCTGAGCCTGGATCCACCGATCTGCGCGGGCGGTTGCGTCCGTCTGGGCTCGCCAGGACGCTTCCCGTCCGGGCTCCGGCCCCTGTGGGGCCTGCACCCAGCCGGTGCGCTCCACGTCACAGCGGCAACGGACGGGCCTCGGCCCGCCCGTCACCACTGCGCCGCGTCCTGACGGCCCAGCCGAACGCCCCGCGATCACGGATATCGGTGGATCCAGGCTGAGACCCCGGCGCTCGTGCCCGAACGCCGACCCTCGGTTGCGCGCGTCGTGCGGCGCACGGGGTGCCGCCTGAGGCAGCGTGATCACGCCCGCATGCTGCCGCCTAAGAACCCTCGCCCAAGACACCTACGGGCCGCCAAACGGTCACCCCGCGCGCGAGCGTTGTCCCACCGGGAGCGGTGCAGCGTCCCGGATGAGCAGAACGGGATCGCCGATCGCGATCGCTCCCGGCCGGACGATGTCGGCGTTCAGCGCGAGTCGTCCGCCGAAGCGGCGGCCGATGTCCTTCAGCACCGCAGGATCCTTTTCGAGCGTGTCGGGATCCACGGTCGTCATCGGGCAGCGGCCCCGGAGCGAGTCGAGGCTGACGATCGCGTCGCCGATGTGGAGCTCCGCTCCGGGCCATGTCCGTTCGTCGAGACCGTCGACGCCGCCGATCACGATGTTCGGACGCAGCCGACGGACATCGCGGCCGAACGCCTCGACCGCACCGTCGGTCGCGACGAGCAGCGGCAGGACGTCGAAGCGTTCCAGTCCGTCGTGAGCCTCGAGCCAGGCGTCGGCGCCCGCCGCTGCCCGGACGAGCTCGAGCGCCTCCGGGCTGCGCCAGTCATGCCCGTCGACGAGCGGGCAACCTTCGGGGCCGAGCGTGCCTCGCAGGCCGAGCAGCCGATGCTGCCGCCGCGACGTGCGCACACCCTCCGGGCCGCGCACGTGGACGACCCGGTCGCCCGGAAGCCCCCCGGCGGTGAGCTCGGTGGAGGAGAGGCGCTCGCCCGCGAGCGTCTTCACCGGATAGCGCCAGATCTCCTTGACGAACAGGCTCATCGGCTCGCCTCCAGCAGGTGGGCCGCTGCCCGGCGGGCAGCGGCAACGGGGTGGGATGATCCGAGGACGGCGGACTGGACGATCGCGCCGTCGATCAGCACCGCGAGGGACTCGGCGAGCCGATCGGGCTCGCGACTGCCGGCAGCTGCTGCCAGCTGGGCAAGGACGGCGGTCAGGTCGCGCTTGTGGCTCGCGATGATCGCACGGTGGGTGTCGTCGATCTCGCCCGCCTCGGCAGCCGTGTTGAGGAACGCGCAGCCGCGAAAGCCCGGAGTCAGGCTCCACTCCTCGATCGCGCCGAACGCCGCTCGGACGGCGTCCTCACCGCCCGCCCGCCGCCGCTCCACTGCATCCGTGAACCACGCCAGCCACGTTTCGTGGCGGGCGGCCAGCCACGCGGCGACGAGCTCTCGCTTCGATGGGTACAGCGTGTACAGGCGCCGCAGCGACACGCCCGACTCGTCGCGGATCTCCGTCATGCCGGCGCCCGCGACGCCGAGGCGATAGAACACCGCGTCCGCGGCCTCGAGGACAGCCGCGCGGGCCGTGTCGTCGTCGAGAGTCGCGACGGGGCTCATCGAAGCGGGATCTCGGTCTCGTCGCCGGCGCCACGCGGCCCGAAGAACCGGCGGTCGGCCTCGGAGATCGCGACATCGTTGATGCTCGCCTCCCGCCGCCGCATGAGCCCGTCCGCCGCGAACTCCCACAGCTCGTTTCCGTACGAACGAAACCAGGCCCCCGACACGTCGTGCCACTCGTACTGGAACCGAACGGCGATCCGATCATGCCCGAACGCCCAGAGCTCCTTCCGCAACACGTAGTCCAGCTCGCGCTGCCACTTGCGCGTCAGAAACGCGACGATCTCGTCCCTCCCCGTGACGAACTCGTCCCGGTTGCGCCAGACCGAGTCGGGCGTGTACGCAGCCGCCACCCTCTCCGGGTCTCGCGTGTTCCACGCGGCCTCGGCCGCACGCACCTTCTCGCGCGCTCCAGCCTCGCCGAACGGCGGCAACGGCGACCGGACGACGGACATCAGGCCCGCCCTGTGAGAATAATCATTCTCAGACCGTAGAGAATGACCGTTCTCACGTCAAGGAGACCCTTTCTCGACGGCGACGGGTCGCTGGTGGTTCCGGGGAAGCTACTCGTCGACATGTCGAGCGTCAGGTCGCGGAGTTCGCCTCCTGCCACGACGAGCTACATCGATTTGGCGCTCCGGTGGTAGCGTCCTGGCTGTCAACCAACCAGCGGGAGGAACGGGATGAGCGCCCAGATCTTTGAGCCAGGAGAGGGTATCCGCACGATCGACCTGGCCGGGACGACCCTCACCGCAAAGGCCGATGGCACCACGACCGGCGATGCGTTCGTCGTCGCCGAGGCGACGCTCGCGCCGGGCGGGTTCGAGCCACCGCTGCACCTCCACCGTGAGATCGCCGAGGCACTGTATGTGCTCGACGGCCGCCTCGACCTACAGGTCGGCGACGAACGCAGGGTCGCAGTCCCCGGCACGTTCGTGAGCATTCCTGCAGGCGTCCCGCACACCGTGTCGGCCGGCACAGAGCCCGTCCGGATACTGATGATGTTGTCGAACCCGGCACGCTCGAACCAGATGTTCCAGGTCATGGAACAGGTGTTCGCGAACGGCGCGCCTGACCCGGAGACGGCCGGTCCGCTGCTGGCCCAGCTCGATATGGAGATGCTGGCCCCGACTGCGTCGTAGGTCCGCCGTACGAGCCAAACGGTCAGCGGCCGATGCGATCACGAATTGAGCCTTTCCCTCCTGGCCCCGTAGCTGCGGAGGGTTCGGCTCGATCGCTTCGCGGACGAACGTCGGTGGCTGCGCCGACTCGATCAGAGGGCGCGCGCGCGGGAAGCGTCGCACGTAGCGCTCGGCCGAGACGGGGTCGGTGACAACTGTCGCGTGTCCGTGCGCGCCGCAACAGCATGAGCAGACGGATCGACCGGATCCAGAAAGCGCTCGTCCGACCGGCGGATGGGGCGTTCGACCCGGTCGAGCTGGCCGGGCTCCCCGAACCGGTCGTCCGCTACTTCCGGACGGCGATCGCGCCCGGCACGCCGCTCGCCCGGAGCGCGATGATCCGGATGCGCGGCCGGATCAAGCTCGGCCGCTGGGCCGGCTTCCGTGGCAGCGAGCTGATCAGCCCGACGGTCGGCTTCGTCTGGGCAGTCCGCGCCGGCCCGATCACCGGCTACGACCGTTACTCCCAGGGCGAGGGCGAGATGCGCTGGAAGCTCCTGGGCCTCGTCCCGGTCATGCACGCAACCGGCCCCGACGTCAGCCGAAGCGCCGCCGCCCGCGCCGCCGGGGAGGGCATCTGGATCCCGACCGCGCTCCTCCCGCGCTTCGGCACCCGCTGGCAGGCAACCGACGACGCCCACGTCACGAGCCACCACATCCTCGATGGGCACGAGCTCACCTGCCACCACACCCTCGACGACCAGGCGCGGATCGTGACCACGTGTATCGACCGCTGGGGCGACCCCGACCGCACCGGAACCTACGCCCTTCACCCCTTCGGCGTCGAGAACACAGCCTGGCGCACCTTCGGGGGCCTCACCATCCCCACCGTGGGCCGCGCCGGCTGGCATCACGGCACCGACCGCCGCGCCGACGGGATCTTCTTCGAGTACGAGATCACCGGCCTCGACCCGGTGATACACAGCAGGCGGGGAGAGTCGCGGCAGATCCGCGGCCGTGACGGGATGCGCACGACGACCCGGGCGTGATCGACCGCGCACGTCTTCGTCCGGAATAGCGCCGCCGGCGCAGCGTTGCACTAGCCAGTGGCGCGCGCGCTGGGGATCAATCATGTGGCGCTCGACGTGGGCAGCGTCGACGAAGCCCTCGACTTCTGGCGAGCTCTTTTTCCCGGTCTTCAGCTACGTAGCCAGTCGCGGAGGATGGCCTTCATCGACCTCGGTGACCAGTTCATCGCCCTCGTCGAGCACGCAGTCGAGCCACAGAACGAGCATCGGCACTTCGGTCTGGTCGTCGAAGGCGTCCCTGCGGTAATCGACGCCGCGCGCGAGCGCGGCGCTCCCGTTCACGGGAACAACGTCGCCGATCCCTGGGGCAATCGCTTCGACGTCGTCGAGTACACCGACGTGCAGTTCATGAAGGCCGAGCCGGTGCTGCGCGCGCAGAACGCAGCGCATCTTGCGAAGAGCGAGTCAGCACTAGCAGAACTCCGCGCGAAGGGAATCGAGCTGTAGCCGCGGCGGTGCGGTTCACCGGGAGCGCGCGTTCTGGATCAAGCGGTCGAGCGGAGGCCAGAAGACCTTCCGGACTGCCGGGTTGGTCACGAAGGTGGGCACGTCGTGTATCGCGAAAACACGGTCGTCCGTCCGGATCATCCGGAACGTCTTCGACGAAGGCGGAATGTCCTTCGTCTCCTGCACCCAGGCCCACAATGCATCTGCCCCGCTGCGACCAACCACGTCGTCGTGCTCCCCTATGAAAAGCACGACTTCCATCGGCGGGAACGGGCGCACGTCGAACGAGGGATCGACGGTGAGCGGGTCAACCGGGAAGATGCCGTACACGCCCTTGGGCACAGGGAGTCCCCACTGCTCGGCGTTGGCGGCGTAGAAGAAGGCGAGTGCCCCGCCGACCGAGAAGCCGACAGTGACGACTGGCAGACCCGTGTCTCCGACCGCGCTGAAACCCGCTCGTAGCCCATCGAGCATGTCGAGCGGCGTCACGATCCCCCAATCCTCGGTGTCGATCCCCTGGTAGGCGGGGAAGATGACGATGTTGCCGTTCGCAAGCAGGTGGTCGAGCCAGACCTGCTGCCAGTCGAACGGGAGACTTGCCGTCCAGCCGTGGACGAAGACGACGATCGAACGTGGCTCCGCGTCGCGCGGTTCGAGCACCCAGACGCGAGCCTCCTCGCGTTGGTACGGCGTGGCGACCCCATGTTCGGTCTCGACGGTCGGCCCGCTCGGCTCGATCGGCGGCGAGTCGGTACTCGACGAGCCGCCGCACCCTGCCGCCACCCCGGCTAGGCCGACAAGCAGACTCGCCACGGTAACGATCCCGAGCCGCATACGCACGGAGCCAGTCTCCCACGGCGTGCTGAGGACAACAAGGCAAAACCGCAAGTTTGCAGGCGGTTTCTCGAAGCCCTCTGACAGCTCAAACCGTCGACCCCCTCCTTACCGTCTGACACCCGCGGCAACCAGCCGCAACCTGCGACGAGATACCTGGCTTGTTCTTGGCGTTTCGGGGATCTCCTGATTTACCGCTCCTTGCGATCGGTTGCGCCTGCTGGGCTCCATCAACGCTCCATCCTTGCTGCGCGGCATGAGATGCAAGTCGATGGCCCCCGAGCCTCCGTTCAGGGGTCACGTCGTAGAGGCTTTCCACGGGGCGCATCCTCATCCGGGCCGAGCGGGTCGCGGGCTTCAGTTCGTGGTCGCGGTTGACGCTGGCGAGCGGGTCCCCGCAGCCAGAACCGCGAGCTCGTCGGCGGGGAGCTTCTCGGTCGGGTGAGCGATCACGAGCTCGTCCCCCACTGCGTTGACGATGATCCCCGCGACGATCGGGATGTGCAGATAGATGTAGGCGTCGCGGCCGAGGAGCTCGCGCTTGTCGTCAGCCGATGCGAAGTCCTCGACCGAGCGGCGCGCGACTTGGTCGACGTAGATCCACCAGGGCGTCACGGTGACCAAGAGGGCGGTCACGAGGGCGAGGCCGCGGGGTGGGCAAGCAGCCCCTTGTAACTTCGTAACGAACAGCTCATACTGCCACGAGCGTAGACCGGTGAGGGGATCGGGAATGCGATTGAGCGTACGATCGGCGGGTAGGGTCTTGTTGGCCGTGTTGATTGCTGCGGGCGTCCTGATCGCGGGGCTCTCCGTCGCCGGTGCCACCCCGCTCGGCGCCGTGGGAGCGAGTTCGGTTCCCGCGGTCTACGCCGACCAGGAGCTCGACTGGAGCGCATGTTTCCCGCCCGAGTTCGAGCTGCCGCTCGAGTGCGCCTCGATGAGGGTACCCCTCGACTGGGCTCACCCGAACGGCCCTGACACGCTGGAGGTCGCCGTCTCCCGCGTTCCGTCGACGGGTGAGCCGCGAGGCGTGCTGTTCACGAACCCCGGTGGGCCGGGCTATCCGGGCAGCTTCCTGCTGCCGCTCTTCTTCCACTTCGCGAAGCCCGACGTCGTGGCCGCCTACGACGTCATCGGGCTCGACCCGCGCGGAAGCGGGGAGAGCACCCCCGTCCACTGCGAGACCCTCAGCGACGTCGAGCTTCCCGCCGATGTGCGCAACCGCTCCCCCGAGAATCGCGCGCAGTTGAGGTCGTTCGCGCAGGCCTACCTCGATCGCTGCCTCGAGCCGGCGGGCGACCTGGTCCGCTACACGAACACGTTCCAGACGATTCGCGATCTCGACCTCTTGCGCGCGCTGCTCGGCGAGGAGCGGATCAGCTACTACGGCTACTCCGCGGGCACGTGGCTCGGAGCGTGGTACGCCGGCCAGTTCCCCGGGCGGGTCGATCGCTTCGTCTTCGACGGCAACATCGACTTCACCTCGAGCTGGTACGACCTGACCGCGAGTTGGCCGCGGGCCGTGCAACGGAAGTTCGAGACCGACTTCCTCCCCTGGATTGCACAGCACGACGAAACCTACGGGTACGGCTCGTCGGCCGGGGAGGCGATGGTGACCTGGGAGGCGAGGCGCGCCGCTCTTGTCGCACAGCCGCTCGTCGTCAGCCCGGGCTGCACGATCCGTGCCACCGACTTCGATCAGACGACGTGGAAGACGCTGGGCTTCGACGGTGTCGGCGGCCCCGGCTTCCTCGAGCTCGGGCAGGGGCTCTCGATTCTGGAGCGCTTCGACGAGGCAACGCCCGAGGAGCTTCAGTTTGTCAACGACTTCTTCGAGTGCCTCGAGAAACCGGCCTCGTTCGAGGGCATGGGCCCTGCCGAGGTTGGAACAGGCTGCGGCGACACGCCGTCGCCCGACTACGACACGTACGCCAAGGACTCCGAGCAGCTGGGCCGCCGCTACCCGCTCCTCGGATGGCTCGCCGAGACACTCGGCGGACACTGCGCGTTCTGGCCCTTCCCGGTGACCGAGAAGCCGAGGCTGGACGGCAAGGGCCTGCCTCCGATCCTGATGGTCAACAACGACCGCGACCCGCTCACCCCGATCGAGGGAGCCCGGCACGCGGCCGCGAAGTTCAAAGCGGCCCGGCTCCTCGTGGTCGAGAACGAGAGCCACCACACGATCTACGGCCTCGGAAACGAGTGCGCCGACGGCTACGTCGACCGCTACCTCCTGGACGGGGTGCTGCCAACGAAGGGTGCCACATGTGAGGGCCTATCCCTGCCGGACCCGACTGCCGCCTCGAGCCGAGTGGCCGGCGGGGGCGCGGGGCGGAGCGAGTTGACTCGCGACCGGCTCCGCAGCCGGATCGAATCCATTGCATCTGCCATCGGCGAACCAGCGGAGAGGGCTGGCGAGGGAGCTGCAACACCCCCTCGCCTTGTACGCCGCGCTACCGGGTCGTGACGTAGATGTCGCTGCTTCCTTCGGGGCCCGGAGCTCGTCCGAACAGGAGCTGATTCCCATCCTTCGAGAGCGAAGGTCGCGTCTCCGCCGCGGTCGTGTTCACGGCCTGCCCGAAGTTCACCGGAGCCGACAAGGCGTCGCTACGCGACCCTCGTGTCGCGACCCAGACGTCTTGGCCCCCAACGGTTCCTGTCCGGTTCGAGGAGAACACGATCTCGAGCCCATCTGCGCGGACGTTGGGCTGGATGTCGTTGGCCGTCGCATCGTTCAGCTCGGCGACTTCGGTCGCCGGCCCGAACCGCGCTCCGCGCTCTCTCTCGCTGACGAAGATGGCGCTGGCAACGCTTGGCGTGACCGAGCTGCGCGAGAAGTAGAGGACCTTCTTTCCGCGTAGCTTGCCGCCGACGTCGACCCACGACGGCCCTTGCTCATCGAGGGCGCTGTTTGGCCCGGCTGGGGCGCACAGGAGGCGATCCGGCTCCGCCCAGACGCCAGGCGAACGCTGGTGCGTGAAGTAGATGTCACCTTGACCGCAGGCGCCGGGCAACTACGCGGGGCTCCGACCAGGAGAGGCTCTCGCGCTTCTCTGGCGGGACATCTGCGAGCGCACGATCATCGTTGACAAGGCCGTCTCGCTCGGGGAGGTGAAGGACACGAAGACACGAGCCTCGCGAGCGGTGAGACTCCTCGCACCGCTAGCCGCCGACCTGCGCGAATGGCGCATCGCATCGGGCGTGCCCGACGCCGGTGATCGCGTGTTCCCAGCCCACGACGGACGTGAGTTCTCGGAGGACGACTGGCGCAACTGGCGACGCCGCATGTTCAAGCCCGCCGCCACCGCGATCGGGCACGCGGTGGCCCGCCCCTACGACCTTCGTCACAGCTTCGTCTCGCTGCTCATCGCCGAGGGCACCAACATCATCGAAGTCGCCCAGCAAGCCGGACACTCGCCCACCATGACCCTCGACACCTACGGGCACGTGTTCGCCGAGGCAACCGGAGCCGAACGGGTCGGCGCAGAGGAGGCGATCCGGGCAGTCCGCGTACCCGTTCTGTACCCACAGGCTCCCCTCGCCGCCCGGGTCGCCGCCGATCCCGGAAGCAAGAACCCCGCTTAAGCGGGGCTTTTCTCCGAAGCCCTCTAACGGACTCGAACCGTTGACCCCCTCCTTACCATCGAGGTCTGGCCAGGAAACCACGGGCAAGCGCGGGTCACGGCGGGCACGAAAGCCGCGAAGCGAGGAGGAATCGCCCGAGGAGGCGTGACCGCGGATGCCCGGCGGTACTCGCGTTGGTGTTCCCTTGGTGTTCCCTCACCTTTGTGCGACCGCCGCGCACTCGCCGCGGCGTTCGCCGCTGCCATGTTTCGGGGACGCATTGTCCGGATCCCTAACGGCGGGCGCCTGCTTGCTGCACCGCGGCGAGCACAGCTGCAGCGTTGTGCTGGCGGACGGTCCGCGCCGTCGCAGCCTGCCGGCGCGCCGTCTTCGTCCGTTCTGCCGCTAGCTGCTCAGCCTGTTCGGGCGTCAGATCGTTGGCACCGGCGATCCGCTCGATCACCCACTCAGGGACTTCCTCGAGGCGGTAGTCGTACAGGTTCTTGCCGAGCCAGTCGCAGATCAGCAGCAGATTGTCGGTGGAGAGCCCGCCCTTCAGGTTGACGAGGTTCGACAGCTTCGACTTCTCGACGCCTGACTGGGCAGCGATCTGCTTCAGCTCGAGGCCGGCGTCCTGTTGCCGAGCGCGAACGTCCGTAGCGAGAGCGGCGTAGTCGATCAGCGGGATCTTCTTCGTTGACACGGTCACGAGCTCACCTCCTTTCCTGCGTTTGCACGTCACCCAATACTAGCGCGTCAGTAGCGATTTCGCAACCGCTATTGTGATTATCGGCAAACCGTGCACAGCCTTGATCAGATCCCGAGGAACGCGCGGTATCGAGCATCGGACGTGCCCGGAGCGCTGAGGTCGACTCGCCCGTCCCACGGAGAGATGGCGAACAGGATCGCCTCACCGATCGGTCGCTGAACATCGATAGGGATGCCAAGGTCGTTCTCCAGGAAGCCGAGCGGATTGATGACCCAGACAGGCGCTGATGCCGCGCGGCTGAGAGCCAGCGAGAGGCTGTGCGCCTGTTCGATGCTCGCGGTCTGACCTGGGAACGCCATTCGCACGTCCTCTGGCGTGGTGAAACCCGGCGCCGTGCTTGCTCCGGCAAGAAGCATCGCGAGTAGCTCCAGATGATCGAGCAGGGCTCGGCCGTGCCGAAAATCGACGCCGGCGCGCGCCCAAAATGTCGGCCCGGACTGTAGGCCAGCCTCAAGATCGAGGATCCGGATCCCCACCCGCTCCATCGCCTCGTGCGCGCGCCTCAGATGGGGCTTCATGCTCATCGGCGGATACGGCGGGTACTCGTCCTTCGAGTAGTGGTCGAGATGAACACGCTCGCTGCCGGGCTCAAGACTGACGTCGTACCTCAGATGCCCGATCACTTTGGACAGGTTCGGCTCGACAACGATCCCCTGGAACTGGAACCCGTCACCCACGCAGACGCAGCCATGCGTCGAGGAGAGCGCGCCATGCGCACCATCTTGAAGAACGAGCACGCAAGGCGGATCAACGAACCACTCGAGAACACGCAGCAATTCGGTTGGCGTGCCTCCGGTGCCGAAGACGCCCGGATTCCGCCGCACGATGTCTAGCGCCTCCGCACGATCAGGAGTCGCACATAGGTGTCCCGGCAAGACGATGTCTGGGTTCGCCACCAGGTCTCCTTCGACGATTGGCAGTGGTTCCACGGAGCGGCTGCCCCAGCGAGCGACCTTACGCCAAAGAGTGACGAACGGCTCGTCGCGCCGCTCACGTGGATGTCCGCAACGTGCGGGTGAGTCGGGGGATCGGTTAGGAGTGAGCGAGTCAGGGTCGCCCGTAACCCTGGCCGAGAAGCTCGTCGGTCTCACTGGCACCGCGAATGACCAGCTGGGAGGATGTGAGCGATTCCTCGGGGTTGAATCCGAGGGACTTGTAGGTCTTGAGTCGCCGGTTGTGCATGGCGCGCAGCACGGGCACCCGGGTGTCGAGGTAGTCGTAGACGCGCGCGATCGTCTTGCCTTCGTCGGCGCGCATGAGTCGGCCGGTGTATTGGACGAGGCGGCCTTTGAACGAGACGGGGAAGGCGAGGAACAGGGTGTCGAGTTGTGGGGCGTCGAACCCCTCGCCGAGGTACTGACCGGTCGCGACGATCACGAGTTGCTCGTCGGGCGAGCTGGTCTCGATCTGCGCGAGGATCGCAGCGCGGGCTCGTTTGCCCAGGCTCCCCTCGAGGACAAGCGGCGAGATCCCTCGGGCTCGGAGACCGTCAGCCAACTGATGGCAGTGTTCCGTCCATTGGCTGAGAACGAGGCAGCGTCGGCCGTCGTTGAGAGCGTATGCCACGTCGTCGCAGACGAGCCCGGTGCGCGCGTCATCGTTCACGAGGAGCCGGAACACCTCCTGGATCGATGTCTCGGTTGCGGTTGGGATCGCGAGGTCGGTCTCCCGGACTCGGAGATCGAGGGTGAGTCCGCCCGCTGGGCCGTCGCTGGTCGCGATCTGGTGGCGGATCGCGCCGCATTGCATCGTGATGATCTCTTGGAGCCCGTCTCGTCGGTACGGGGTCGCGGTGAGGCCGAGGAAGTGACGGGCGGTCGCGTAGCGGACGGACGTCTCGAACGAGACGGCCGGGAGGTGGTGGCATTCGTCGACCACGACCAGGCCGTAGTTGCTGAAGAACGCTTCGAGGTCGTCGATGGCCTTGAGGCTTTGGATCATCGCGAGGTCGACGACACCTGTCAGTTTGCGTCGTCCGCCGCCGATCTGGCCGATCTCCTTCGACGAGAGACCAAGCAGCATCTGGATCTGTGCGCGCCACTGCTCGAGGAGCGGTTTGCTGTGGGCGAGGACGAGCGTGGGCAGCTGCCGCGCGGCGATCGCGGCGCAGGCGATCACGGTCTTGCCCGTTCCCGGCGGGGCGACGAGGACACCGTCGTCGTGCGCGAGCACGGCGGCAAGGGCGGTCCTTTGCAGCGGCGACAGCGTTCCGTGGAAGGTCAGCTTGAGCGGGCCGTGTGTCGGACGGCGGTCGTCGATCACGAGCTGGCTCCCCGCTGCCTCGATCGCGCCGTCGAGCTGTTCACGCAGCCCGCGAGGGAGCTTCAAGTGCGTGAGGGTCTCCTCGTAGCAGCGAATCAGTCTCGGTGTCTGATGCGTCGAGAGTCGTAGGCGCTGCCGCTCGTGGAAGACGGGGTTGTGGATCGAGGCGAGGTGCTTGAGCCCGGTGAGGAGCGCTGGCGGCAGACTCGCCTTCGGGATCGCGAGGTCGGCTCCGATCGCGCAGGTGAGCGCCGTCGGCAGCCTCGGATCCCGTCCACCTGTCGCACGGCTTACGAGCGCTGCGGGGCCAACCGGGACATCGTCGCACTCCGCGAGGAGCGCTTCGAGTCGCTCGGACTTCAAACGCTCAAGCGTACTGAGGAGCGCCCACTGGTCGAGCGCCGGTTCGAACGTGGCGGGGTCGAGGAACACACTCGTTCCGACTTCACGACACCTGCCCTGCAGCGGCAGCGCGATCAGGTTTCCGAATCCCTTCTGTGGCAGGAAGTCCTGGTTGGGGAAGAGCCGGTCGTAGCTCGTCAAGTCGAGCTCTGCGCGGCGTGTCATCGCATCGCGCAGAAGGACAGCTCCGAGTCTGCGCGCCGAACCCGCTGCCACCGCTGCCGCGAAGAAGATCCACACGTGAGCGCCCTCACCTGACCGGCTCAGCTCGACAGCCGCGGGCACACCCCGTTCGGCGCACGCATCGATGAGCGCGGCAGCGTCGAGCTGCCATGTCCGGCCGTCGAGGTCAACCGCAAGCAACGAACACGTGTCGTCCTTGAGCAAGGGATAGATCCCGAGCGACTCCCTGCCGCGTAGATGGTCTTCGACGACCTCATCCGAGAAGGGCAGGTGTGTCTTCGGGCCACCACGGTTTGCGTTCCAACCGCCGACCACGGCAGGCACGTAGCCGTTCTGGCCGCTGCGGGCGTTCTCCCAGCGGAGCGCGTAAACATCCTGGCGGCCACGAAAGAGGCTCCGGACCAGCGCCACCTTCTCCGCGTTCGACGAGCTCGCCGAAACAGGCGCGTCGGCTGTGCTCGCACCGCTGGGACGGATCACCTCTGCTGCTCTGACGACCTCAGGGAGATGGTTCGAGAGGCCAAGGAGCGTCAGCAGGCGTGCGTTCTCGGCACGCAACCGCTCGACCTCGCGAGAGACCTGATCGAACCGGCGCTGGAGATCGCTATCGGACACGTCCCTCCTGACCCGAGGACTCTACGTTCCTCGCCCGTCGATGCCGCCCGCGATCCAGGCATTCACGAGCCGTGCCGATCACTCCGGAACCTCGAACAAGGAGTGACACGAATCATTCAGCAGGGCCAAGTGCTCAAGCTCAAGTCGAGCCGAGGCGACGGCACCTCCCTCTGGGCCTATCGCTACCGGATCGCGGGCCGCGGTTCGAAGCGTGTGCAGCGGGGCGGGTTCTCGTCAGAGAACGACGCCAGCGAGGCGCTCGAGTTGGCGCTCGAACGGGCACGTCGAACCCAGCGCATCTCCCGACAGCTGACCCTCGCGGAACTGGCCAAGGAGCATCTCGCCCAACATGACGTTCAGCCGGTGCGGTTGTCGATCTAGGAGGTGTGTCGTGGCGCAGCAAGGTCAAGTCTTACCCATGAAGTCGAACGGGCCGGACGGGACGCCGCTATGGGGGTACAGGTATCGGACTGGTGGGCGCGGCTCGCGGCGGGTGCAGCGGGGCGGCTTTCAGTCGGAGCGGGACGCTGGGGAGGCGCTCGACCGGGCGCTTGAGCGCCTGCGGCGTGCGACCGGCACCGCAACCACGCTTACGCTCGCCGGGCTCGTTGACGTGTACCTCGCCCAGCATGACGCGCAACGGGAGACGATCGACAAGCTGCGATGGTTGCTCGCGAAGGCCGTGGGAGAGTTCGGTGATCGCCGACTCGGGGAGCTTCGTTCGCAGGAGATCGCGGCTTGGCGGATGACGATCGCCCCCGGGCACCGTTTCGAGGCGACCCAGGCGCTGCGGCAGGTGCTGGCCCGCGCCGTCGCCTGGGGAATGATCGACGTCAACCCGGCCAAACAAGGCGTCGACAACCCGCAGCGGCGACGTACCGAGAAACGACCGTTCGAATCATGGGCGCAACTCGCTGCGGTTGCCTCCAAGCTCGGGGCGTGCAGCGGCCCGCTCGTGATGTTCGCCGCAGCGACCGGTCTACGACCGGGCGAATGGATCGCCCTCGAGCGCCGCGACATCGACCCGACGGCACGCGTCGTGTATGTCCGGCGTGCGTACCGCAACGGGCGGCTGAAGTGCACCAAGACCGAGGGCAGCGTCCGCGCCGTGCCCCTTCAAGAGATCGCGCTCGACGCGATCGCACGAATCCCGATGAGTGCTGACACGGACCTCTTGTTCCCGTCCCTTCGTGGCGCCTACTTTGATCTGCACAACTTCCGCACGCGCGAGTGGAAGCCCGCCCAACTCGCCGTTGGAATCACACCTCTCCGACGCGTCTACGATCTACGCCACACCTTCGCGACCTTCGCGCTCCGTGCCGGCATCTCAACCTTCGATCTCTCCCGCTACATGGGCGCCAGCCTGACCATGATCGACCGCCACTACGGGCATCTCGCCCGCGACGGACGCGACCACGCGATCAACCTCCTGGACGCCTACAGCCAGCCAGGCGAGGCCGATGTCCACCAGGTGGACGTCGCGTGGACACTTCAGCAGCGCGCCGTCGCCACCGCGGCCAACAGAAGACCGCTCTAGCAGGAGAAAAGCAGAAGCCCTCTAACGGACTCGAACCGTTGACCCCCTCCTTACCATGTCAACCATGTCCGAGCAAGTCCAACCGAGAACCACCAGAGACTCTTTTTCCCTGCTATACGCAATGTTCTCGCGGCGTCTCTAGTACTCGAAGGGACACGAAGGGACTCTCGCTTGTTCCCTGAATGTTCCCGAGCGGCGTTGATGCCTGCCCAAGTGTCGCGGACTGCCAACACAGATCTACAACACCGTCGTCCGTCGCCACCGCGCAACATCTCGCGCCAGCTCGACGCACAGGTTTTGAAGACACGCACGATGGCGCCTGCAAAGCCAGTGAACAAGCCGAATCTGGGCGCTGGGTCAGCCGCGTGCGCCAGTGAATGCGCCAGTCGTGAAGCCCCTGCCTCAGGTGATCCTGCCTAAGGCTACTCCGGTCGCGTTCTAGGACGCCATCCCGCGGCACCGCGAATCCCGAACAATTGCCGTTCAACGCGTCGAGCGAGTCGTTGCAGTTCTGCGCCCGCGTGGTCTAACGGGTCCGCAACTAGACCAACCACGACGCCATTCTGCGTCGCCGTCCATTCGGCTGGCGGTCGCAGACGTCCGAGCCGCTGAGGCGTCACCCCAGCCCAGTACGTCACCCAACCCTGATGATCGCGCCGCATCTCCCTCGCCTGCAGCATGGCTTCGAGAAGAGGCTGTGTCTTCCAGCACGCCCACCGGCATCCGAACAGTTCCGCCGAAGCACCCACGAACGTCAAGACAGACGTGAGACTCCATGCCCTCAACTGATCCTCAGGGACTGACAGCGTCGCGCGCCCCGTCGGCTCCAGTTCATCCAGCACGCTGAACTTGAAACCTGCTTCGCCGCCAGCGAGCGTTGTCCACCCGCTTGCGGCGAGACCCCGCTCAGCAGTCGTTCCATATACTTCGGCTGATCCAGTCTCCCGCATTCTCACTGTGAGAAGGGTGACGTCCGGCGTCAGCGCGCCCTCGAAATACAGATCCTTCCACCCAGCAAGGTCTACGTCAAAATCGGCGCAGATGCCCAACCACCTCAGGAGAATCCGAGACCACTCCGCGGCGTCTCGCTGAGAAGAGTCCCATTCAAGAATTAATACAGCGGATTCCATCTGGTCGCCAGTCATCGTTTCTTCTGGTACGAGAACTTGATCTTCCTGACACCGTTCGCCCTGAGAGCCTTCTCGACACGAGCCATTACCGCCTTATCCGAAAACACCCACTTGACCTGGTTCTTCCCAGACACTGCTTCCTGTCTCAACGCCTGCTTTAGCATCTTATCCCAAATCACTGAAGACTGATTTCTTAGAGCCTTGTCCATGATGCCACCCGCCGACCAGTCTTTAGCGTCTATCAGGGTGCCGCGCCGAATTGGACCAAATCTCCCTGGAATCGACTTGACGAAGTCGTCGAATCCGGCGCTCTGTCCGTTGGCTCTGACGACATACTGCACGCCCTTCTGAACCCCGCTGACTTGTTCTTCGAACGCCGACCCCTTTGCGTTGCCCCCGCGCTTTGCCCACTTGCCCGGACCGCCATCCGTCTTGCCAACAACCTCGGCAGTAGTGCGAAGCTGAGGCTTGAACAGCGACTTCAAAGCCTTGGCTGCTTTAACAGCCTTCGGGGCAATCGCCCTCCAAATTGAGACCCCACATTTCATGCAGGCGACCTTGTGCCCATCGACCTCAACGAAATTGACCGGGTTGCCCGCCGCCATCCCATAGCGGTTGCCGGTAAGCGGGTCTTCGGACAAACCGAGGTTGTCGAGTGCGTTGTCGTATTGGTCGCGTTGGAAGAAACGCCCCGTGCTGGCGCTGTACCGTCGGAAGCCCATGTCGTAGGAGCTTGACCCTGAGTCCCACCGCTTGGAGGAGAACCGATACAGGTTCTTCTGCGGCACGTTCGACCCGTTGAACCCGGCCGTGGTCTTGGTGAGGTTGGTGTTGGCGTTGCCGTAGGCGGTGTACCCGTAGGACTCTTTGACGACGCGGGCTTGGTCGATCAGGACGGAGACGCTGCCGTAGGGATCGTTGAGGTAGCTGAACCTGTTGGTGCCGTCCGAGAACGTGACCCGCCGCCCGAGCGGGTCGTACGCGTACTTCTTCGTCGTCGCCACCCCACCCGTGAGTGACTCCACGGCGACGGCGTCGGAGATGCCGACGTAGACGATGCTGGTGGTTGTTGTTGTCGCCCCGTGCTTCTCCACGATCTGGATCGGCCGGTCGAGCGGATCGTTCACATAATCCGCCGAATCAACCGCTGTCGTCGTCAGGTTGTAGTTGCGATAGCCCAGCAACCGGTTCTTGTAGTCATAAAGGTTGTCCGTGTACAGGTTCACGCCCGGCACAGGACAGCCACCGCTGTAAGCACTCGGGGTAACACAGTCCTGGTTCCCGAGCGCGTCGTAGATGAACCGCTTCGTCGTCCCACCCACGGTCTCGGTGGTCAGCTGCTGCGCGCTATACGTCGCCGACCGTGTGACCGTGCCGTTCTGTTTCTCCTGGGTGACGTTCCCGACCGTGTCCAAGGTGAACTCGGTGCCGGTGCCCGTCCCGTTGTTCTCCAAGACGGCCCGCTCACGCGCGTCGTACAACCACGACTGCGTACACGTCACTGTTTGGCAGGACGTGGGGGCGCTGGCGGGACCAACAAGCTTGAAGTCATCGCTCGTCTTGTTCCCGTTCAGATAGACGCCACCCGCGATGTACCTGATGCTGTGCGACTCCAACGTCACCGGGGACGGCGCACCATCCGTAGAGACCCGGGTTTTCTCCAGCCCGTTTCGGTAGTAGCTGAGGGTGGTGTCCTGCTCCACCGTCCACGGCGACGCCGCTTTCTCCACCACCCGTTTCGCTTCCCACCCCTGCTTTGTCCACTCCAACCGGAAGCGTTCATCATCCGTCCCGGCGGCGGTGCCGTAATCGTCGATCTGCTCAACCGGCTCATCCGTCTCGTTGTACGCGAACGTCTGCTGACGACCCGCGGTCACCGTGCCACCACCGGTGTTCTCCACCTCATTCTGGATCTGGACGGTCGTGTTGCCGTGGAAGTCGTAGATGAACTCGGTCGAATACCAATCCGCCGAGCCGGTCTTGGGCACCCGGATCTTCAAGGGTTCGTCGAACTCGCTGTAGGTCGCGTTCACCGTCAACGGCGACTGCCCCGGCACGATCAACCCATCCGCCTCCGTCGCCGTCAACCGGTTGCCGTTCGCGTCATAGGCGTAGATCGCGCGCTGCCCACCGATGTCTGACAGCGCTCTCGACAACCCATCCGGGGTGTGCTGCCACGACATCCACTTTGTCGTGTCCAAAACGGTTGACCCCTGGGCCGTCTCCGGGACGCGCACGGTCTGCCAGCCCTCCGCCGCATACTCATATCTGACCTTCGGGAACACCGGGTCCTGCGCCCAATAGATCGACCCGTCATCCCAGTACGCATTCGACGTCTTGTCGGTCGCCGCGACACCCGCCAACGTCGCCGACGTAGAAGGCAGAGTGACCTCGCTCAGGTTGCCGTTGGCGTCATACGCCCTGTGTGCGTATGCCTGGGCGGGCAGCGCGAGCGTGGCCGCGGAGTAGTGAGCGTAGACCTGACCGGCGCTGAGCGCCGTCCCCACATACATCGCCGCCTCGTCCATCGTGCCCAGGAACGCGGTACTGCCATCGGCTTTCGCGCCGATCACGAGGGTCTCGCTGCTGTTCCCCCACGAGGTGACCCCACCGACGCTGATCACGAACGCGCCGTCCTTGTACAGACGCAGGTACCCCGTGGCAACATCGAAGGTGCACACCCAGTGATGCCAATTGCTGTCGGTTGTCGCTACCGGCTCACGAGCGGCGGTGGTGCCATTCCAACACCCGAACTCGTTCGCCGGATAGTTGAACCCCATCGACATCGTGTTCGCCGTGGTCGTAAGCAGGGTCTGCCACTGCCCGACGGTGCCGCGTTTCGCCCACATCTCCATCGTGTACGACTTACTTGCGAGGGTTCAGGTTCGTGCCGCCCGTCTGCGCGACCTTCCCCGCGATGTAGGACGTGTCCGTCCCGAACGCGCCCGTCTGGTTCAATGTTCCGCCCGTGTAGGTGCCTGTGCGGCTGTTACCGCTCGCGTCCGCAGCGGTCGAGCCGGACGCCTCACCCAAGCGCCAGTACACGGCGGGAGCGTCATCCAGCACCGTCGCCTTGTACAGCGCCGACCGCCCGGCGCTTGAAAGCGTCGGCAGCTTCGTCCGTGTCAACCGATCTAGCCCGTCATACGTGTACTCCTCAACGTACTCAGTAAACGGACCCGCACCGCCACCGGCAAAATCGTAGGCGCGCGGAGAAACCAGCTTCTTGAGGTTGCCTTCGTCGTCGTACTCGTACTTCGTCGTCAACACCCGACCGGTGTCGAACGGTTCCTCCATCAGCTTCTTCTCGCCACGCTCGTTGTATTCCGAATGCGTGACGTGCCCGTCCGCGTTCGTGACATCCACGACCGCGCCGTTCGCGTCATAGGCGGTGGTAGTGACGCGATCAACCGCGGTGCCACCAAGCGCCGGGGCGGCGGTCTCCGTCACCTTCGTCTGGCGGTGCGCGTCGTCGTACTCGAACCGGGTCGTGTACGCGGGCGCCGTGACCGCGGTGAACGTCGCCGGGCTGGTCACCGTCGGGCACGCCGTAAACACCGGAGACGCGCCAGACCCTGCTTTCGGAGCGACGACCCAGCGCAGGTCACCAGCGAGGTCGTAGCAATAGGAGGTGACCCGGGTCTCGTTCGCGGTCGTGTGCAGCCGCTTTTCTTGGAAGACACGGTCGAGCTTGTCGTAACTGATCGTGGTCGCGAAATCGTCGGTGACAGCGGTGGTTTCGATGCCGCGCGGGCTGACGGTCTTGACCACGCGTCCCGCGTCGTCATACACCGTCGTCGACGTCACCAACCCGGCCGCGGTGGAGCGGGGACCCGCCACCTGGGTCTCGCGGTCCATCGCGTCGTAGGTGGTGGTTGTCAGCGCGACCGGGGCGACCGCCCCCGCGCTGGAGCGTCCGTAGTGTGGATTCGTGCTGATCGTGGTGTTGTCGTTGGCGTCGTAGCGGGTCAGCGACCAGGTGTACTCGCCGCGGCGGTACAGGGTAGAGCGCGGCTCCGACGAGCGTCCGACCCTGCCGAACGCGTCGTAGTCGTACACCATCCGGTAGTCACGGATCGCCGACCCCGCGTCGGCGGCGTGGTTTGGGTCCTGCAACCACACGAGGTTGCCGCGCGCGTCATGCGACGCCTTCGTGACCGCCCCGGTCGGGTCGGTGACCTGGGTCGGGAGTCCGTTCTCGTCGTAGTTCGTTCCGTACACGGTGTCGCGGTTGAGCGCGTCCGTGTCCTTCTGCACGGTGCCGTTCGCGTTCCACACCGTCGTCTGCACCTTGTTCAGCGGATCGGTGACGGTGAGCAGATTGCCGTTCGTGTCGTGATCGAACGTCCACACATAGTCCGTGGTCGGGGTCGTGGTGGCGTTTCCTTGCGGGTCGGTCTTCGTCTCGATCTGCGACCAGTGCGGGATCGTCCTGCCCGTCTCCCACTTCCCCGTCACGTCATTCGCATCCACGGCGACGTTCTCGAACGTCACCGTCGTCTCGTTCGCGAGTTCGTCCTTGTGCGAGAGCATGTAGCCGTTCTGGTTGTACGTCCACTCCTCAAACTCACCCGTGGGCTGCGTCACCTTTTTCACCAAGTTCCCGACCAGGCTCGTGGTGGGATACCACTCCACGGTTGTGATCGACGTGACAGCACCGGCACCGAAGTTCAACGGGTCCTTGATCTGGGTGACCCTGCCCAGCGTGTCGAAGGTGAACTCGTCGGTACGCGACAACGGTCTGTCCACGGTCGTCACTGAGGTCCCCGTGTTGTACGAGTAGCTGGTCGTTTTGCCGACCCGGTTCACCCGGGAAGCGACACGCCACTTCGCCGCACCGGCAGTCGTCACATAGGTGAACGTCGACTCGTTCTGGCGCGGGTCGATCACCGAGTACAGCCGTGGTGTTTGCACTGTCGCCGGGTCGGGGTTCAACCGTGCGCTGGTCGCGCCCGGGATCGCTGGGGTGCCGTCGGTCTTCACGTAGGTGAACAGCACCGAGCGGTCGGCAAGGAACGCCCCGTCCGCGTTCGTGCCGCCCTCTTCCGTCACGCGCAGCAGGTTGCCGTCGTCGTAGTAGGAGAACAGCTGCCTGTGACCGAGGTGGTCGCTGATCGACTTCACCTTGCCGCGCACCAACGGTGCCGCCGTGTCGGTCTTGACGTAGTAGGCGATATCGAACGAACGGTCAGGCTTCGTGCCTTGCGACACCCCGATCCCCGCGGCGTCCGTCACTCGCGTGATCCGCTTCGCCGTCCCAAACGCGTCATCCCCCGCGGGCACCGTCGACAGCACGAACTCCAGGCGGTTGCCGTTGCGGTCCTTGACCCCGGTCGGATACCCCGACGCGTCGAAATAGAACGTGACCCTGTCAGGCTTGGACAGCGACCAGCGTTCCGTCGCCGGTGCCGCCGCGTCCTCCCGCAAATACAAGAACACACCAGGGGGCGCGTCGTAGGCGGTGCCACCGGTGACCGCGAACCCCTCGAAGCGATGATAGGAGCCATCACCATCGGTGAACGCCACCCACTTCGCCGTCCTGCCCGCCGCGGTGTCGGCGGCGTTCGGATGCACATCAAGCCGTGAGCCAAACGGCACCAGCCCCGACATCGACAACGACCAGTTGTTGCCAAGCGGTGACGTGCTGCCGTTCTCCAAGCTGTTGTAGGTGAAGTCCACCACCGTGTTCAAGCCACGCCCGGGTGACTCGAACGGGGTCCACCTGACCAGGCTGTTGCCGTTCGCGTAGTTGACCAAGTTGTCGATGCCAAGTCCGAGTTCCTCGGCGTCGTAGTG
>JBJXGY010000106.1:0-6619 GCA_046160185.1 Gaiella sp.
CCGGTGTTCCGCGATCCCGACAACTCCTTCTATGCACGCCAGGAGGGGGGCGGACTGATCGTCGGCCCCTTCGAGAAGAGGCCGAAGACGTGGGCGCTCGACGGGGTGCCCGAGGACTTCCATGCCCGCCTGCTCCCGCCCGATCTCGAGCAGATCGAGACCTGCCTCCTCGCGGCCGCCGAGCGCATCCCGGTCTTCGGCGACGTCGGGCTAAAGGCGGTGATCAACGGGCCCGACGGGTACACCCCCGACGGCAAGTGCCTGATGGGGCCGGTTCCGGGGCAGCGTGGCCTACACGTGCTCGCGGGGTTCTCCATCTTCGGGATCGTCTTCGGCGGTGGCGCCGGGAAGTACGCGGCGGAATGGCTGGTCGAGGGGCAGCCGGGCGACAACATGTGGGAGCTCGACGTGCGCCGCTTCGGCGAGTACGCGCGCTCGACGGCGTACGTCGTGCAGCGCGCCTCCGAGGTGTTCGAGGACGAGTACAAGATCCACTACCCCGAGGAGGAGCGGCCCGCCGGGCGGCCGCTCAAGACCGATCCGCTCTACGACCGGCTGCTGGCGAAGGGCGCGGTGATGGGCGTGCGCTCCGGGTGGGAGCGGCCGCTCTGGTTCGCCCGCCACGGCGAGCCGGCGCGCGACGAGTACGGCTTCGGGCGCGGCAACTGGTTCGCCACCGTCGGTGAGGAGTGCCGTGACGTGCGCGGCGGGGTCGGGGTGCTCGACCAGACGAGCTTCGCCAAGTTCGAGGTGTCCGGCCCGGGCGCGACGGCCTTCCTCGACCGGGTCTGCGCGAACCGGCTGCCCGCCTCCCCCGGACGCATGTGCCTGACGCAGATGCTCACCGAGCGGGGCGGGATCGAGACCGACGTCACCGTTACGCTCCTCGCTCCCGACCGGTACTACGTGATCTCGGCGGCGGCGACCGAGACGCACGATCTCGGCTGGATGCTGCGATACCTGCCGGAGGACGGGTCTGTGCGTATCGAGACGGTGACCGCAGGCATCGGCGTGCTCACGATCGCTGGGCCCCGCTCCCGGGAGCTGCTGCAGCGGATCTCACCGGCCGACTTCTCGCACGAGAGGTTCCCCTTCTTCACCGCGCGCGAGGTCGAGGTGGGACGGGCACGGACGCTGGCGATGCGCGTCTCCTACGTGGGCGAGCTCGGCTGGGAGCTCCACCACCCGCTCGAGCAGCAGCGCGCGCTCTACGACCTGCTCTGGGAGGCGGGTGCCGATCTCGGGCTCGTCGACTTCGGTTACCGCGCGCTCGAGTCGATGCGCTTCGAGAAGTGCTACCGGCTCTGGGGCGCCGACATGTCGGCCGACTGGTCGCCGCTGCAGGCCGGGCTGGAGCGGTTCGTTGCGTTCGACAAGGGCGACTTCGTCGGCCGCGAGGCGTTGCTGGCCGAGCGCGAGCGTGGCCCGAGCCACGTGCTCTCGGCGCTGGTCGTGGACGCCGACGACGCTGACGCCCACGGCTACGAGCCCGTCTATCCGGCAGGTGCCGGGGAGCCCGTGGCCTACGTCTCCTCGGGCGGTTTCGGGCACACGCTCGGGCTCTCGATCTCGCTTGCCTATCTGCCGGCCGCGTTCGCCGCACCCGGCACCGAGCTCGAGGTGGCGGTGCACGGGGAGCGGTGGCGCGCGATCGTCGCCGAGCAGCCGCTGTACGACCCGGAGAACGCCCGGCTCAGGTCGTGACGGCGGTCGGCGCGAGATCGCACCCGAGCCTCGCTTCAGCGAGGCTTCCCGCTCGCCCGATCACCACGACTCCCGAGCGCACAAGCTCCTCTGGAAGAGGGGTTCGCAGGCTCGTGCGGGGCAACGCCGTCTCACCCTTCCTCCGACTAGAGCCTCGCTTCAGCGAGGCTTCCCGCCACGCCCAATCACCACGACTCCCAAACGAACAAGCCCCTCTGGACGAGGGGCTCGCAGGCTCGTGCGGGGCAACGCCGTCTCACCCTTCCCCGCGTAGAGCCTCGCTTCAGCGAGGCTTCCCGCCACGCCCGATCACCACGACTCCCGAACGGGAAACGGTCAGGAGTCAGGCACGAGGCGGTCGGCGAGCCGCCGGGCGGCTGACGTCGCACCGCCCCCGGGCTCATCGTCGGCCGGCGCCTGCGCGTACGTGACGAGCTTCTCGCGTGCGCGTATCGAGTGAGTGGCAAGGATGTCCCGGAGCCGATCGGGGTCGCGGTCTTCGATCGCTACGAGCATCTGGCGGTGCTCGGCCTGCGCGACGTCGAGCTGGGCCAGAAGCCCGGCGGCGACACGCGAATACGGTTCGATCATCGTCAACACCCGCCGCGCGGCGGTGCGGAAGTGCTCGAGGTGGGAGGCGCGGTACAGCCGGTCGTGGAAGGCGTAGTTGAGGTTCGACCAGGCGTCGACGTCGTGCCCGACGGTATCCATGTCCTCCACCAGCGCGCGCAACTCCTCTATGTCCTCTTCTGTCGCGTTCTCGCTGATCGCCTCAGCCATGGCGGGCTCGAGCACCGCCCGCAGCGACCAGAGCTCGTCGATCTCGGGCGGTGTCAGCTGGGTGACGCGCGCACCGTCGTCGCCGAAGGTGACGAGCCCCTCCGAGGCCAGTCTCTGCAGAGCCTCCCGCACGGGGATGCGACTCACGCCCATCGCGTCGGCGATCGACTGCTGGATCAGCGCCATCCCCGGCGGCAGCATCCGCTGCCTGATCGACTCGCGCAGCACGTCCGCGATCGAATGCTCGGAGCGCGTCTCCTCGGTGGCCACGTATTCAGTGTATGCCGCAGATCCGAGCCGGGTGGGGCGCCGAGTTGGCGACTGGACTTGGTGACTGACTTCAGTCAGTCACCGGTCAGCTGGCCGAGCAGCCTGATGACGTCGTCCGTGGCAACGACATCCCCGTACTTCGTGTCGATGTCGTAGAGGTTGGCCTCGTGGGCCGCGGGGTTTCGGTCGCCCACAGCGTCGCGTGGGACGAGAACGCGGTACCCGTGCTGCAAACCGTCGAGTACGGTCGCACGCACGCAGCCGGAGGTCGAAGCGCCGGTGACGACGAGCGTGTCGCAGCGTTCGGCTGCGAGGATGCTGGCAAGCGGCGTGGAGAAGAACGCGGAAGACCAGTGCTTGACGATCACGGGCTCCTCGGGCCGCGGTGCCAGGAGCGGGTCGATCTCCACCCAGGGCGAGCCCTCGCTGAGCGTGAGCAGCGCCGGGATCTTGTCGAGGAAGACCCGCGCCGCCGACTTGGCCGCGGCGTCGTAGGCGACGGTCGTGTAGACGACCGGCAGGCCGGCGCTCCGGAACGCGTCGAGCAGCTTCGCGATCTGCTCCACGACCCCGTCGAGGTCGCAGCCGAGCGGTGAAGCGGGGTCGGTGAATCCCGTGTTGACGTCGATCACGGCGAGCGCGGGTCGCTTCCCCATACCGGCCCGTCCATGAAAGCCCTCGAAGCGCATTGCGCGAGGCTAGCGCATGGCCTGCGGGGCGGCGCTATCTCCCTGGGCGGCGTGACGTGAGCGCTGGAGTCGGTACAGGACGTGGGGCCGCAGCGGGTGTCCGTCCGCGAGCCGCGGGTGGTCGAATGTCCCGTCAGGGCGCATCCCGAGTCGTTGCATGACCGCGATCGAGCGACTGTTCACGAGCGGCGCGAAGGAGACAATCTCCTCGAGGCCAACCGATTCGAAACCGAAGTCGAGCGCGACACGCCCCGCCTCGGTTGCGTAACCGTGCCCCCAGTGCTCGCGGGCGAGCCGCCAGCCCACCTCGACGCACGGAGTGAAGCGCGCTTCGAAGGGCGGGGCCTGCAGCCCCACGAACCCGATGAACGTCGCGACACCGGGTACCTCCACCGCCCACAGCCCGAAGCCGTGCTCGCTGAAGTGCTCGGCGATGCGCTCGCGAACCATGGCATCGGACTCCTCTCGAGACAGGGCCCGGGGGAAGTGCTTCATCACCTCGGGATCCTCGTTGAGCCGGGCGAAGGCCTCCAGGTCGTTGTCACGCCAGCCTCGGAGGAGGACCCGGGGGCCGCTGACCACGGGAGCTTCCATACGCCCTCAGTTGTAAACAGCTTCGAGGGTCGATGGTGTCGCGAGCGACGACTTCGCGGTGGTCGAGTGAGTTGCCGAGGTCGGCCCGCACGGGATCGCTCCCCTTCACGTGCATCACGCGGACGGCTGACGTTTGACCCCCGGTCTCACGCTGGGGTGCGGGAGGTGTGAGCCGCCCTGACGGAGCTACGAGCCGGCACCGGCGGCTCGGAGCTCCCTACGAGAAGAGCCTCGAACCGCCGGCGTGACCCGTCTTCGGCGCCGACCTACCCTGGCGCCGGGATGCCGTCGTGCTCGCGCACCTTGGCGAGCGCCTCCGTCCCGTCCTCGAGCGGGCTCCAGCGGAGCGGCTTCGCCGGCTTCGGGGGCTCGAGACCCGTCTCGGCCTGGCAGTTGGCGAGTACCGCGTCGAGCGGGGGGCCGAAGTCGAACGCCAGCGCGTCGCCGCGCTCCGTCCGCTGGCGAGCCCGCTCGGCCTCCGTTGCCGCGACGTCCGCGGCCCCGTCGTCGCCGATCACCACGCCGTAGCCTTCCTTCGCGAATTCGCGGGAGACAAGTCCGAAGGAGACGTCGCGCTCCACCGCCGCCACGTCGCGGTCGAGCCGATCTTTCCAGCCTCCACCGCCCGCGGTGCGGTAGACGAGCATGTCGCCCGGCTCCACCTCGACCTGGTCGCACTTCGACGGGAACACCTGCTCCGTCCCGTCGGCCCGCTTCAGGAGCTTCGAGGAACGGGCGCCCGGCCAGCCGCCGAGGACACCGAACGGTCTGGTCAGCCAGCGGTCGTCGTGGATCGAGACCTCACCGGGCTCCAGGTAGACGTAGCGCTTCTCGACGCCGTTGCCGCCGCGATGCATCCCCGGGCCACCCGAGTCGGTGACGGTCGTGTAGCCGTCGATCCGCATCGGGTAGTACGCCTCGAGGTACTCCGTGGGGATGTTCTCGAACAGCGGCCACCAGGAGTGGCCGTCCATGCCGTCCCCGATCGGCCTTCCCGGAATCCCGCCGTAGAGGATCTCCATCGAGTAGAAGAAGTCGCCCTTCTGGTCCCAGCCCGAATAGAGCATGTACGGGGACGTGCCGTAGCCCGACGCCGTGTTCAGCTCCGGCGCGTTCTTGCAGAGCGCCCCGCCGAGCACGTCGAACAGCCGCGCCAGCGCGTGGGTGCGGCAACCGAGCGCGGACGGGTAGCGCGGCCGCAGCAGGCAGCCCTCCGGCGTGACCACGTGCAGCAACGGGTAGAAGCCGTCGTTGAAGAGGATCTGGGGGTCGTTGACCATGATCAGGTAGACCCCGATGAACATCTTGAACATGCCCTCGGAGAGGTAGAAGTTCACCGGGCCGAGCGCCTGCGGGTCCGTGCCCGTCCAGTCGAAGAAGGCGTGGTCGCCCTCCCGCCAGATCGTCAGCTTCATCTTGAACGGGCCGTTGCCGAGCCCATCGTCGTCCACGTAGTCCTCGAAGCTCTGCGGCGTCTCGGGGATCGCCAGCTGGATCAGCGTCCGCATCGCCTCGTACGTGCGGTCGAGCAACGCCTGGCAGGCCGCCAGGTAGACGTCCTTGCCGAAGCGGTCGCACAGCTCCATCACCCGCTTCTCGCCCGCCCGGCAGCCGGCGATGATCGCGAACAGGTCGGCCCGGTTCATCTCCGGCAGCCGCATGTTGTTGAGGATCAGCCCGAGGACGTCACTCTGCACCTCGCCGCGCTCGACGATCTTGAGCGGCGGGATGATGATCCCCTCCTCGAAGATCGTGCGGGCGCCCGTGGGCAGCGAACCCGGCAGCGGGCCGCCGCAGTCCATCTGATGCCCGAACTGGCTCGACCACCCGACGAGCTCGTCGTCGTAGAAGATCGGCACGAGCACCAGCCAGTCGTTCGTGTGCGAGATGGAGGCGGAGCACTTGAACGGGTCCGACGTGAGGATCACGTCACCGGGATAGATCCCCCGGTCCCACTCCTCCATCATCTCGTTGATGTACGCCCCGAACTGACCGACGACCATGCGGCCCTTGGGATCGGTGATCATCGGGAACTCGTCGTGCTGCTCGCGGATCACGGGGCTCATGGCCGAACGGAAGAGCACCGCGTCCATCTCGAAGCGGGCGCTCTTGAGCGCACCTTCGATGATGTCGAGCGTGACCGGATCGACCTCGACGTCGGTCGGGATCTCGGCGATCCGCGGCTTCGAGTGAACGGTTGCCATGCTGAGCCTCCCTTCCTACGCGGGGTTGATGAGGATGTTGAACGAGGTGTCGATCGTGGCCGTGTACCCGGGCAGCACGACCGTTGTCGAGTCGAACTCGGTGACGATTGCCGGGCCTGCGATGGCCATCCCCGGCTGCAGCTTGCCACGGTCGTAGATCTTCGTCGCATGTCGGCCGCCCTGGAAGACGATCTCGTGCTCGGCGACCACGGCACCCGAGGAGTCAGCGCCACCCGGTGAGCCGGTCAGCACCTCGGGCTTCGGAACGTTGCCGAAGCCGATCGCGCGGAGGTTCACGATCTCCGCCCGCGTCTCGTGCATCCGGAACCCGTAGAGCTGCTCGTGCAGGCCGTTGAACCGCTCGTCGAGCTTCGCGAG
>JBJXGY010000107.1:0-14623 GCA_046160185.1 Gaiella sp.
CCCCCCCCCCCCGACTCCTTCTCTTATCGTTGGGAGCCGCAGCACTAGCGGGGCGTCCCGCGACGATCCGAGGGGACGTTTCGTCGCGTGTCGCCACACCAGACGCCGGCTGCAGGTGGCCGGCTCACCCTGACCACGTGATCCCGAAGGGCGCGCTGCGCGCGCCTGAGCGTCGGGTGCAGCGTCTGGGAAGCGATCACTACGGGAGCGTCGAGGCAGCCGGATACACGGTGATCGCGACATTGTTGCCGCCGGCACCCGCGTGCTTCGCGAGGGCCTGCCGCTCGTGCCCCGCGACGTCGACGATCGTTCCCAGCCGCGAGCTGGAGGCGGTCACGGCCGACCCCACTGCGAGTGCGGCGTCCGGGCGCAGGTGCGTGAGGGAGACGGTGACCGAAGGCGCGTCGACCGGCCGGATGTCGATGCGCGAGCCGAGCTTTCGCTCGTCGATCACGAAATCGGTGATCGCGGAGATCGTGCCGGTGACGGGCGCGAAGACATCGGTGCCGGGGAACGCGCCGACATCCAGGACGTGCGCCGCGGGTCCGAGTGCCGAGTCGAGCTGGTACCAGACGAAGCCCTCGTCCGGCGACCCGGCGATCGAGCGCCACAGTCGCAGCAGCAACCCCTCGTTTCCCTGCCGGCCGGCCGGCTTGAGCTCGACGGCTCCGTCGCGACTGGCGTGGAAGCCGATCGCCGTCACCTGCGCGTCGGCCACGGGAAGACGGATCAGCAGGTTGCCGACGGAGGCCAGCACCACTCCTGCACTCGGTCGGGCGTTCGCCGCTGTCGCCGCGCCGGGTTGCGTCGCAGGCAGTCGGTCCTTCGGCCCACCCGAGCCGAAAGCGGTGAAGACGAGGGTGAGGAGGGCGAGGATGCCGACGAAGGCGAGCACGGCCACCGCGCGGGCGCGCTGCTGCGACCGGCGGCGTCGCGCGTGCATGCGCGCGTCATGCCTCGGTCTGGCCGTCACCATCTCCTCACGGTAGCGCAGGGTTGCCCGGGACGTGTCCAGCCGGGCCAGAAGTACGATCCGTGCGAATGTCTGACCACCCGCATCCTTCACCGATCCAGATCCCGCGCTGGGTGCAGCTCGTCGGGCTGCCCGTGCTCGCGCTTGTCGCGATCATCCTCGCGAAGCCGCTCGCCCACGTCATCTTTCTCTTTCTTGCGGCAGCGGTGATCGCGTTCATGCTGAGCCCGCTCGTCCGCGATCTGACACGGCTTCGGGTGCCGCACGGGCTCGCCGTCTTCGTCGTGTACAGCCTCTTCGTCGCGGCGATCGGCGCGGTCGGCGTTGGCGTGGGAACGGTGGCCTCCGGTCAGATCTCGAACGCAGCCGACCGTATCGACAGCTACATCACCGAGCGCGACCCGGCCACGGGCAACACGGCGCTCGAGGACGACGCCGACAGCCTTCAGCGCTGGCTCGACGACCGGGGTCTCGCGGAGGTGGACATCGACCAGTCGGTCACCGACTGGATCGACTCGCTCGGCGCCGGCGAGCTCTCCGGGTACGTCCGCGACGCCATCAGCTTTGCGCAGACCGCCGCGCTCAGCCTGATCCTCTTCCTGTTCGTGGTGATCCTGATCGTCGTGATCTCCATCTACATGCTGCTCGACATCCGCCGGCTGGAGGCGACGCTCGACAGGCGCTTCCCCCCGCACGGTGGGCCTCCACTGACGCAACGCATCGAGCGCGCGCTGTGGGGTTACGTTCGCGGGCAGGTGATCCTGTCGGTGGTCATCGGCTCGAGTGCCGGCGTCGGCATGTGGATCCTCGGCAAGACCGGCCTCGTCGACGGCGCCGACCGCTACGCACTCCTGTTCGGGGTCTGGACGGCCGTGATCGAGGTGATCCCCTACATCGGCCCGTGGCTGTCGGCGGTGCCGCCGGCGATCTACGCCCTGTTCGTCGAGCCGATCGGCTTTCTCTGGGTGGGGCTGCTCTTTCTCTTCATCTACCAGGTGGAAGGCCATGTGGTGGTCCCGAACGTGATGGCGAATGCGCTTCGCCTCCACCCGCTCCTCGTGATCTTCGGGTTACTTGCAGGTGGTGCCCTGTACGGCATCCCGGGCGTGCTGGTGGCGTTGCCGACCATGGCCGGTCTGAGAGCGATCGTCGAGTTCTTTGGAGAGCGCATCCACCTCGAGTCGTGGGCTTCGGCAGAGGGGCCCGTGCCCGTGGAGGTGGAGATCGCGCCGGACACGGCGGCGCCGGAATCCAAGCTCTGATCCATCCGTGCGCAGGCGATCCTCGGTCTTCCTCCGGCCGATCCGGTCTCGCGCAGCGACGCGTCACGCGCCGAGTACCCTTCAGCTCTGGTGTCGACCTTTCCCGTGACCCGGCTCCGGCGTCTGCGCCGAAACGAGGTGCTGCGCGCGCTCGTCCGCGAGACGCGACTCTCGCTCGACGACGTGGTGATGCCGCTCTTCGCGTGTCCCGGCGAGGGCGTGGTGCGGCCGGTGACCGGTCTCCAGGGGATCGCGCAACGCTCGATCGACGAGATCGCGAAGGAGGGCATCGAGCTGCAGCGGGCGGGCGTCAGAGCCGTGATCCTGTTCGGGATCCCCGAGGAGAAGGACGAGCTCGGGTCGGGCGCGTGGGACGCCGGCGGCGTCGTCCAGCGGGCGCTCGAGGCGCTCCGGGCCGCCGCTCCCGAGCTCCTGCTGATTACGGACGTGTGCCTGTGCGAGTACACCACGCATGGCCACTGTGGAGTGCTGCGGGACGGCGACGTCGTCAACGACGAGACGCTGGAGCTGCTCAGCCGGACGGCGGCCAGCCACGTGTCAGCCGGCGCCGACGTCGTGGCGCCGAGCGACATGATGGACGGCCGCGTTGGCGCGATCCGCGCAGCGCTCCCCGAGACGCCGATCGTCGCGTACGCGGCCAAGTACGCCTCCGCTTTCTATGGACCGTTTCGCGAGGTCGCCGAGTCGGCGCCGGCCGAGGGCGACCGCCGCGGCTATCAGCTCGATCCGCCCAACGCCCGCGAGGCGCTCCGTGAGTGCGAGCTCGATCTGGCCGAGGGCGCGGACGTATTGATGGTGAAGCCGGCGTTGCCGTACCTCGACGTGATCCACGCCGTGCGCGAGCGCTTCGACGCACCCGTGTGGGCTTACAACGTCTCCGGCGAGTACGCGATGGTGCGGGCCGCCGCCGCCGCCGGGCATCTCGACGAGCGTACCGCGGCACTCGAGTGTCTGACCGCGATCAAGCGCGCCGGCGCCGGCACGATCATCACGTACTGGGCCAAGGACCTCGCGGCATGGCTCTGAGCACGAGTGTCTCGAGCCGCTGGCAGCGCGCCTGCGCGTTGATCCCGGGTGGTGTCAACTCGCCCGTGCGTGCCATGCACTCCGTTGGCCTGGAGGAGCCGCTGTTCATGCGTTCCGGCGCAGGCCCGCTGATCGAGGATGTGGAGGGACGCCGGTACATCGACTGGGTGATGTCGTGGGGGCCGCTGCTCTTCGGGCACGCCGACCCCGAGACGCTCGACGCGGTGGAGACGGCGCTCCGGCGCGGGACGACCTTCGGCGCGCCGACCGAGCTCGAGGTCGATCTCGCCGAGGAGATCGTCGCGGCTGTTCCCTCGCTCGAGATGGTCCGGCTCGTCTCCTCAGGCACCGAGGCGGCGATGAGCACCCTGCGCCTGGCACGCGCCGCCACCCGGCGCGATCGGGTGATCACCTTCAGCGGCTGCTACCACGGGCATGCCGATCCCTTCCTGGCCGGCGCCGGCTCCGGGCTCGCCACCCTCGGTATCCCCAAGAGCCCTGGCGTGCCCTCGTCAGCGGCCGCCGACACGATCGTCTGCCGTTTCAACGACATCGACGGCGTGGCGGAAGCCGTCACCCGGTACGGCGAGGGGCTGGCCGCGATCGTGCTCGAACCGGTGGCCGGGAACATGGGTGTGGTGCCACCCGCCCCGGGGTTCCTCGAAGCGCTGCGCGCGCTGTGCGACGCGTCCGGCGCGCTGCTCGTGTTCGACGAGGTGATCACCGGTTTCCGGGTGGCGCGAGGCGGCGCCCAGGAGCGCTTCGGCGTGCTGCCGGATCTCACCGTTCTCGGGAAGATCGCCGGCGGCGGCCTGCCGCTTGCGGCTTTCGGCGGCCGCGCGGAGCTGATGGAACAGCTGGCGCCGGTCGGCACCGTCTACCAGGCGGGCACACTCTCGGGCAACCCGCTGGCCACGGCCGCGGGGCTCTCCGTTCTCCGCCGGCTCCGTGACCCGTCGGTGTACGCGAGGCTGGAGGGGCTGGGTGCCCGCCTCGAGGACGGTCTCGCGCCGTTCGGCCGCGTACAGCGCGTGGGGGCAATGCTGACCCTGTTCGCCCAGGACGGCCCCGTCGCGAACTTCGACGACGCGTCACGCTCGGACACCGAGCTCTACGCCGGGCTCTTCCGGCACCTCATCGCGCGCGGCGTGTACGTCGCGCCGTCCCAGTACGAATGCCTCTTCGTCTCCACCGCCCACGGAGAGGCGGAGGTCGACGCGACCGTAGTCGCCGTGGCCGAGTTCTTCGCAGGAGGGACGTCGTGACGGTCTCGCTCGACCTCACGCTGTTCGACCTGATCGTCGACGGCGCGGCCAAGGAAAGCCCGCTCTGGGCTTCCGCTGCGAAGACCCCGGGCAAGCGCGAAGTTGTCCCCGTCTTCTCGCCGCTGGTCCGCGATCCCCTGCTGACGCTAGGGGTGGAGACGATCTACGAGGGGTACCTCGTGCACTACGGGCATTCGCGTCTCTTCAGCCAGGTCGACGCCGACGACACGCTGCTGCTCGGCGACTACCTGTATGCGCACGGGCTCGTCCGCGTGTCGGCCACCGGCAACAAGGCCGCTGTCAACGACCTGGCCGAGCTCATCTCCCTGTGCGCGCAGCTCGGAGCCGAGAGCCGGCAGGGGGACGGGGCGGCCTGGGCGGCCACGGCAGCCCGTCTCGGTGAGGGCATCCTCGGTCCGGCGCGCGTCGCGCTACGTGACCTGGCCGACTCGGCGCCCCTCCTCGCGGCGGCCCGTGAGGCGGCCCCCGAGGCGGACGTGGCCGCCTCCCTCGCCTTGCATCTTCGGTTCCTGCCGGCGCGCTGATCCGCACCGTCTAGTAGCATCGCGCCCGATGCTCGCGGTGTACTCGTGGTTCCTCGCCGATGCGGCCGAAGAAGGCCGCAAGGTCGTGCTCTCGATGCTCGTCGTAGGTCTCGTCTTCCTCGGCGTGATCGCGATCGGTGAGGTCACGCACCACGCTGCCGCCCGGCGCAAGGCGATCCGTCGCCGGCGACCGCTCTGATCGCGTCGCCGCCCGGCAGGTCTGGCGAGTGACAGCAGGCACCGACCACCTCACCTCGTGAACGTCCGCGTCTGGGGCTGTCGCGGCTCACTCGCCACCCCCGGTCCCGCCACCCTGCGGTACGGCGGCAACACCTCGTGCGTCGAGGTGCGCTCGAACGAAGGGGCTGTGGTCGTCCTGGACGCGGGGACGGGCATCCGAGAGCTCGGTGCCTCGCTGGTCGAGAGGGGTGTGGCCGAGGTCGACCTGCTGCTGACCCACCTGCACCTCGACCACCTCGAAGGGCTCAGCTTCTTCGCGCCGCTCCACGACCCCGGCTGCCGCGTCCGGGTGTGGGGCCCACGGCCGGCAGACGAGGGGTCGCTGCGGGAGCACGTGATGCGCTGGATCTCGCCGCCGTACTTCCCCGTGCCGTTCGACCAGCTCTTCCCTGAGCCGTCCTTCACCGAGGTCATGGAGAGCACCTGGCAGATCGGCGGCCTTCACGTCAGCTCAAGCCAGGTCGAGCACCCGGGGTCCACGGTCGGGTTCAGGCTCGAGGAAGCCGGCCGGGCGCTCGCGTACATCCCGGACAACGAGGCAGACCTCGGCGGCGGTGGCGCGCTCGAGCTCGGTCGGGGTGCCGATGTCGTGTTCCACGACGCGCAGTTCACCGCCGAGGAGTACGGCTCGCGCACCAGGTGGGGGCATTCCTCGCTAGGGGGTTTCGCGGATCTCGTGAGAGCCGCGGCGCCTGGGCGTGCGTTCATGTTCCACCACGACCCGTCGCACGCCGACGAAAAGCTCGAGGAGATGCTCGTTACCGCGCGCCGGCTCACCGGCCAGACGCCTGTCGAACTGGCACGGGACGGGCTCGAGCTACGCCTCTAAATGAGTGATCGGCAAACAGGGTGCGGTCGGGGGCGTTCACGACCAAGCAGCGTGCGGTGATCGGCTGGGGCCAGTACCGGAGTTGTACGGGTCACAGACGAGCGCCGCGCGATGCGGCGCGAGTCGTGGGCGTCATCCGGACGTGCCGGAATTGCCGATCAATCATCTAGCACCAGATCGCTCCCCGGGGAGCGCACTAGCTCGGCAGACGCGTCCCTCAGCGGTTGCGCAGACGCTCGGCCAGTAGCTCGAGTAGCTTCCAGGTCACGTCCGGGCGAGTCGCGACGAACGAGCGGAAGCTCCACGAGGGCATCGCGTAGGTGATCATGTCGGTGCGGGCGGCCACCGTCGCCGTGCGGACGGACCTGTCGACCAGCGCGACCTCGCCGAATGCCGCTCCCGGCCCCAGCGTGCCGACTTTCTCTCCGCCGATGAGAACGTCCGCTTCGCCCTCTTGCACGATGAAGAAGTTGAGGCCCCCCTCTCCCTCGCTCGTGATCTCCTTGCCCGCAGCGAACCGCCGCTCCATGAAGTCCGAGGCGAGCTGTGCCACCGACTTGTCGTCGAGCTCGGCGAACATCGGGACCCCGCGGATCAGGTCTGCACTCGGTCCGGGCATGACGGAACCCTAGACGATTCTCGGGCCTGGCCGCGCGAAGCGGCCCATAGCGCGGCGTACGCGATGCCAGTTTCGGCGCAGCGTCTCGAGACGCCGCACTCGATGAGTAGTTCCCAGACACGTCCGCTTCGCGTGGGGAACGTGGCACCGTTGGGCCCGGCAACGGCACCACGTTCCCCCCGCACCCCAACACGCCCCGCCCACGCCCCGGCGAACACGATCCCGTGGAACTACTCATCTAGACTCAGCCACCGTGGCCGCCCCCTGCTCCGACCTCCGCGAGTGGATCGCGCTTCTCGAGCGCGAGGGCGAACTGGTGCGCATCACCGCGGAAGTCGACCCCGACCTCGAGATCACCGAGATCGTCGACCGCACGGTGAAGGCCGGCGGGCCGGCACTGCTGTTCGAGAACCCGCGCGGCTCACGTATCCCGCTCCTGATCAATCAGTTCGGCACCGAGAGGCGCATGTGCCGTGCGTTCGGCGTCGAGGCGCTCGACGAGATCGCCGCGAAGCTGGAGGAGATCCTCGAACTGCAGCCGCCGCAGGGTCTCGTGGACAAGGTACGCAGCCTCGGCAAGCTCAAGTCGATCGCGGACTCGATGCCGAAGGACGTGTCGAAGGCGCCCTGCCAGGAGGTCGTCCTGACCGGCGACGAGGTCGATCTCGACCTGCTGCCGATCCAGCGCTGCTGGCCGCTGGACCCGGCGCCGTTCATCACGCTGCCTGCCGTGATCACGAAGGACCGCGAGTCCGGTGTGCGCAACGTCGGCATGTACCGCATGCAGAAGATCGACCGGCGCTCCACCTTCATGCACTGGCAGGTACACAAGGACGGGCGGGCCGACCTGCTCGCGTCTCCCGAGGGTCGTATCCCGGTCGCGGTGGCAATCGGGCTCGACCCGGTGACGGCCTACTCCGCGAGCGCGCCGCTCCCCAAGCACGTCGGCGAGCTGATGCTCGCCGGCTTCCTCAAGGGCTCTCCGGTCGAGCTCGTGAAATGCAAGACGGTCGACCTCGAGGTGCCGGCGAACGCGGAGATCGTGCTCGAAGGCTGGGTGGATGTGACCGACCAGGGTCTGGAAGGCCCGTTCGGCGACCACACCGGCTACTACACACCGCCGGAGGAGTTCCCCATCTTCCGGCTGTCGGCAATGACCATGCGGCGCGACCCGATCTACCCTTCGATCGTGGTCGGCCCGCCACCGGCGGAGGACGAGTGGCTGGCCAAGGCCACCGAGCGGATCTTTCTGCCCGCGATCAGAATGAGCGTCCCGGAGATCGTGGACTACGACCTTCCGACTGCAGGCACTTTCCACAACTGCGTGATCGTCTCCATCCGAAAGAGGTTTCCGGGGCACGCCAAGAAGGTCATGTACGCGGTATGGGGCCTCGGACTACTCTCGCTCTCCAAGTCGGTGGTCGTCGTCGACGCGGACGTGGATGTCCACGACTACGAGCAGGTCTTCTTCCACGTATGCGCGAACGTGGATCCCAAGCGCGACGTGGTTCTCACCGAGGGGCCGATCGACCAGCTCGACCACGCCAGTGTCCTGCCCTCGTACGGCGGCAAGATCGGGTTCGACGCCACGGCGAAAGGGCCGGACGAGGGAGCGCGGGAATGGCCGCCGCCGATCGAGATGTCCACCGAGGTCACCTCACTGGTCGATCGCCGCTGGGCCGAGTACGGCCTGGGCGACGGTGGTGCGACGCCTTCCGGCGCCGGTGTGCAGAATGCACGGCGGAGGCGGCTGCTGACCCGGCGTCAGGGCCGCTGACAGGGATCACCGCGAGCGGATGGAAACAGGTGACGTGAGCGAGGCAGACGACAAGAGGGTCCCGGCGCCGTCCATCTGGCCGATCGGGTTCGCGATCGGCTTCGCGGTACTCCTGATCGGGCTGGTCATCTCGACCGCGATCGCCATCGTCGGTGCCGTGGTCGCTGCCGGCTTCGCGGTGCTGTGGATCCTGGATGCGCAAGGCAAGGGGCCGTCGGGCGAGGTCAAGCCGCACCCGGCGCTGGCCGACGCGCACGACGAGCCCGAAACGTACGGGCGGGCGTTCTTCCTCACGGCCGCCACCGTGGGCCTCGGCGGAGTGATCGGCGCCGGGGTCACGCTCCCGTCGCTCGGTTTCGGCGTGCTGCCTTCGTTCCTCGGGGAGAACGTCGAGACCAACGAGGTCGATCTCGGCCCGATCTCCAACTTCCCCGAAGGGGAGTACATCATCGCCACCTTCAGGGAGAACGACGCTTTCGGTGACGTGTCGCGACGCACGGCATACATCCGGAACAACGGCTTCACCGAGGACACCGGCGAACCGAGCTTCACCACCATCTTCTCCCGCTGCGTCCACCTCGGGTGCCCGGTGCAGCCGAACGGCCCGATCGACGAGGAAGCGACGAAGGAGATCGACGGCGTCGAGCTGCGGCCGGTGCTCGCCGCGAGCTTCGGCTGCCCGTGCCACGGTGGGCTCTACGACGCAGAGGGCAACCGCACCGCGGGACCGCCCGTGCGCGCGCTCGACCGCTACGAGTTCTCGATCAAGAACGGCAACCTGGTCCTCGGCAAGCTGTACAGCGTAGGCGTCGTCGACGGCACCGGTGCCAAGGCCAAGATCCAGAAGTACCGGCGTGCGTACCCGGGCGTTCACGTGGACGGCGTGTCTTCGTGGCTCTATCCCATCCCCACCCCAGGGTCGTGAGCTGATGAGTGCCAAGTCCGCACGCCGCAAGCAGATGGAGGCCGTCGCTCTCTATCCGCTCGACTGGGTCGAGGAGCGGAGCGGCCTCGTCGGCTACGTGAAATGGTTCCTGTTCCGGAACGTCCCGCGCGATATCAACTGGATGCAGACGCTCGGAGCGGCGACCCTCACGGCGTTCCTCGTCCAGGCGGTTACGGGCGTGTTCCTGGCCATGTACTACAAGCCGGACCCCGACAGTGCGTACGAGTCGATCGTGCACATCACCGAGGAGGTGTGGGCGGGTTGGCTTGTGCGCGGCATGCACAAGTGGGGCGCCAGCGTCTTCATCATCCTCATGTTCCTGCACATGGGCCGCGTGTTCCTGTTCGGCGCCTACAAGTATCCGCGCGAGCTGACCTGGATCACCGGCGTGATCCTGCTCGTGACCGGCATGGCCGAGGGCTTCACCGGCTATCTGCTGCCGTGGGATCAGACGGCGTACTGGGCGACTGTGGTCGGCATCAACATCAACGCCACCGGGCCTATCGTCGGGCCGTTCCTGGCCCAGTTCCTGCAGGGCGGATCCCAGATCGGCCCGGACGTGCTAGCCAAGTTCTACTCGCTGCACATGCTCGTGATCCCCGGTGCGATCATGGGTCTGATCGCCTTGCACCTGCTGCTCGTGGTGCGCCTCGGCGTGACCTCGCCGCCGTGGTCGCCGGTTCGCGCGGGCCGGCCGCGGCCGGGCGACGAGGGTGAGCGCCGCGGGCTGATCCGTACGCCGGCCGAGGTCGGAGCCGAGCGGGAGGAGGCTGACTGATGGCCTCTCGCATCCAGCAGCAACGTCGCGAGGAGTTCAAGCGCTACAAGGCGGACGTCAAGAACGAGGGCAAGCCGTTCTTCCCGTACGGCATCTTCCACGACACGGTGATGGCGCTCGTCACGGTCGCCGTGATCATCGTGCTCGCGATCGTGTGGTACACGACCGCCGGCGATACCGAGAACGGCAAGGGTCTCGAGGCCGGGATCCTCGGCCCCTGGTACACGGAGAAGGCGGACGCCGGCACCACCGACTTCATCCCCCGGCCCGACTGGTTCTTCTACTTCCTCTTCTACCTGCTCCGCGTCTTCAAGTGGCCGGACTCGGTGTTCCTCGGCACCGTCGGCATCCCCACGCTCTGCCTTGTGCTGCTCCTCGCGCTGCCCTTCCTCGACAGGCGCCGCGAGCGCCGGCCGCTGCGCCGCCCGGTGGCCGTGGTGGCGGCGATCCTCACCGTCATCTCGATGGGCGTGCTGACCTGGAAGGGCGCGACCGCGGAGGAGGCGCTCGGTTCGGAGATCATCGCCGCCGGCACCGTCGACGAGTGGGCCGAGAAACAGGGCTTCACCGGCAACGACGAGGCGATCGCAGGTGGCGAGCTGTTCGCGCAGTCCGGCTGCCTCAACTGCCACGTCTACCTCGGCGAGGGCGCCGCCAACCTCGGCGCGCCCGACCTCACGGACGTGGGCGGCCGCACCAACCGCGGCGTCGACGGGTTCAAGGACTACCTCGCCAACCCGGCCGCGTTCGGCAACAACGTGATGATCTCGTATTCCTATCTGGGTGACGAGAACCTCACGAACCTCGCGGCCTTCCTCGACGTCTCCAAGGACGAGCAGAAGTAGCCGGCACGGCGCCTCCCCTGCGGAAGCGTCGCGAGGTGCTGCCTACGCCCTGATCCCGGGAAGGGCGCCGATGGTGTCCCCTCCGGCCGCGCGAAATCATCGCCGCCTTCGACGCGCCGGCAGCGTCGGTGGCTCCGCCCGCACCGCGGTTCCACGCCCGCCTGGCCCACCCCGGCCATCTACCCTGCAGGCATGCGGGTCTTTCTCGGGATCACCGGCGCCTCGGGCGCTCCGTACGCGAAGGGCCTGCTGACCGCACTCGCCGGCGCCGGGTGCGAGGTCGGGCTCTGTGCCTCCGCGGCGGGGATCGAGGTCCTTGCGACCGAGCTGTACGGGGACGCCGCTCTCCACCCGAACGAGGTCGTGGAGCGGCTGCTCGGTGAGACCGGGTCGCGCGACCACGTCACGCTGTACGCGACGGACGACTGGCGGAGCCCGTATGCGAGCGGCTCGGCCAAGGTCGAGGCATACGTGATCTGCCCGTGCTCGATGGCCACTGTCGGCACGCTCGCTTCCGGCGCGATGAACAACCTCATCCATCGTGCTGCCTCCGTCGCGATCAAGGAGCGGCGGAAGCTGGTGCTCGTCCCGCGTGAGACACCGCTGTCGTCCATCCACCTACGCGGGCTCGCGACCCTTCACGAGGCAGGAGCTGTCGTGCTCTTCGCGGCACCGGGCTTCTATCACGGGCCGGAGACGATTCAGGATCTCGTCGATTTCGTCGTAGCGCGCGCACTCGACCAGCTCGGCATCGACAACACCATGGTCAGACGCTGGGGCTCCGACACGTGACCCACGAGGCCGGGACGCTCACCCCCGACGGGGTGCGCACGATGTTCGACCGCATCGCGCCCGTCTACGACCTGATGAACAGGGTGATGACCGCCGGGCTCGACGAGCGATGGCGTGCGCTCGCCGCCCGCGCGGTCGTGCAGCCCGGGGCGCGCGTGCTGGACGCCTGCTGTGGAACCGGCGACCTTGCGCTCGCTGCCGAACGGGAGGGCGGCCGCGTCACCGGCCTCGATTTCTCTACAGAGATGCTCGCCCGCGCTGGGCGGAAGTCGTCGACGATCGTGTGGGAGCAAGGAGACGTGCTCGCACTCCAGCACCCGGACGGCAGCTTCGACGCGGTCACGGTCGGCTTCGGCGTGCGCAACCTCGACGATCTCGAGCGCGGTCTGCGGGAGCTGCGACGCGTGCTGCGTCCCGGCGGGGGGCTGGCAATCCTGGAGATCACGCGCCCCAGGGGTGCGCTGCGCCCGTTCTTCGGGCTGTGGTTCGAGCGCGTCGTGCCTGCGCTCGGCAGGGTGTTGCCGGGTGGACGCGCCTACACGTACCTGCCGGCCAGCGTACGACGCTTCCCCGGAGCCGAAGAGCTGGCCGCGCTGCTCGAGCGGTGCGGTTTCGAGGGTGTGGGCTTCAGGCTGCTGGGAGGCTCGATCGTTGCTCTGCACACCGCGCGCGCGGGTCAGGCAGGCTGACGGCATGGCGGCGTCCGCGCTCGAGGTCATCCGTTCCGCCCCGGGGCTGGAGGAATACGTCGCGGCGGTCGAGTCGCGACTCACGGCCACGGTCGAGAGCCATCCCGGAGTCGTGGCGTCCGTCGGTGCCGACGCCCTCGCCTCAGGCGGGAAGCGTCTGCGACCCGTGCTCACGTTCCTCTCGACGCCTGCTGCGGTCGAGCCCAATGTCACCGCCGGCGTCGCCGTCGAGCTCGTGCATATGGCAACGCTCGTCCACGACGACCTGATCGACGGTGCCTGTGTGCGACGCGGGCAGGCCGCCGCGTGGACGCGACACGGACCGGTCGCCGCCCGAGCGGGAGGCGACTACCTCTTCGCCCGGGCCTTCGCGGAGCTCTCGGACACGGAGGACGAGCGCGCGGTGGAGATCCTCGCCGAAGCCTGTCTCGCGCTTGCCCGCGGCGAGGCGCTGCAGCGACAACAGCGTCACCATCCCGAGACGACCGTGGAGGCGTACGTCGAGCGGTGCGCCCTGAAGACGGGAAAGCTGTTCGAGGCAGCGTGCTCGCTCGGCGGCGGGAACGGCACCTTCGGCCTGCTGCTGGGGATCGCCTTCCAGATCGCCGACGACATCCTCGATTGCGCCGGCGACAGCGTCGAGACCGGCAAGGTGCCCGGAACCGATCTGCGCGACGGTACCCCGACCCTGCCTCTCCTGCTCGCGGCCGCCAAGGATCCTGTTGTCCACGAAGCCCTCGCGGGTGGCTCGCTCGACGGCGCCCTTGTCCGCGTGGCTGCCACGGGCGCCCTCGAGCGGTCGCGCGAGATTGCGCTCGACTACGCTTCGAGAGCCCGGCTCTGCCTCAACGGGGAGCCGAGGCGGCTCGAGCTGGAAGCACTTGCCGACGCCGTCGTCAACCGGAGCTCCTAGGGGATTGCATGGCCACACTCGACCGCACCAGCATGCTCGCGCCTGTCAGGGAGAAGGTGCTCGCCGGCGAGCGCCTCGACCTCGACGACGGCCTCCTGCTGCTCGAATGCGACGATCTGCTCGAGCTCGGTGAGCTCGCCGACCTCGCCCGCCGATTGCGAGGCGGGACCGACGAGGTGGGCTTCGTCCAGAACCTCTATCTCAGCCAGACCAACGTCTGCCGCGTGAAGTGCAAGTTCTGCGCGTTCGCCGCAACCGGGAAGCAGGAGCACGCCTACACGACCACCACCGAGGAGCTCGTGCGAGACGCAGTCGAGCAGCACCAGGCGACCGGCTTCACCGAGATCCACATGGTCAACGGCGAGAGCCCGCACGTCACGCTCGACTTCTACCTCGACACGCTCCGCGCGCTCAAGCGCGAGCTGCCCGAGGTTCATCTCAAGTGCTACACCGCGTCCGAGGTGCACCACATGACCTCGCTGTCCGGGCTCACGCACGAGGAAGTGCTGCGAGAGCTGGTAGCAGCAGGGCTGGGCTCGCTTCCCGGCGGCGGTGCAGAGGTCTTCGCCGACCGCGTTCGCCGCCTGGTCGCCCCGGGGAAGGAGCATCCCGACATCTGGTTCCACGTCCACGACACCGCGCATCGCATGGGTCTGCGCTCGACCTGCACCATGCTCTACGGGCACGTCGAGACGTACGAGGAGCGTATCGACCACCTGCTCCGCCTCCGCGAGCAGCAGGATCGCACAGGCGGGTTCGTCGCGTTCATCCCGCTCGCCTTCCATCCGGAGAACACGGTCTTCGAGCGGCGAGGCTTCCGGCACACGACCGGAAGCGACGACCTGAAGATGCTCGCCGTCTCGCGATTGATGCTCGACAACTTCCCGAACATCAAGGCGTACTGGATCATGATGGGCATGCCCCTCTCGGCGGTCGGTCTCCATTTCGGCGCCAACGACGTGCAGGGGACGGTGATGCGCGAGACGATCTTCCACAGCGCGGGCGCCACTACCGAGACGGAGCAGCAGGTCGACCAGCTCGTCCGCTTCGTTCGCGAGGCAGGACGGATCCCGGTGCAGCGCGATTCCGTGCACAACGTGATC
>JBJXGY010000108.1:0-5010 GCA_046160185.1 Gaiella sp.
TCGACGGGGTCACGGACGCGAACACCTCCGGTGCGAGCCCACACGGACTTGGAATCCAGGCGGCGCAGTCGGCGCTCGGCTCCTCCACGAACAAGAAGGCTCTCGCCCTCTTCACCGACGGCCTGACGCAGCAGTCGGCCGCCGCTTCGGCGGCCACGACGGCGAAGTCGCAGAACCCTCCCATCCGCATCGCCACCGTCGGCCTCGGTGCCGATGCCGCTGCTTCCGCCATGCAGATCTGGGCGACGCAGACCGACTACTACCAGTCCGGGTCCTCCGGCTTCAGCGCGAACGAGCTCGTCGCCGACATCGGCGCCGCAGTCGCCGTCCCGGCGGTATTCACCCTCACCGAGACGCTCGGACAGACGTTCACCGCGAGCGGGGCGACCGCGTCGAAAGGCTCCGTCACGGGGACGGGCCCGCTTGTGTGGACGGGCGAGCTTCTCGACGAGACCGCAACGCTCGACTTCACGGCGACACGCAACGGATCGGGCCTGTTCGCCGTCACCGAGGAGGACGTCAGCACGAGCGCGCTGACCGTCTCTGGTGGCAACGGCACGATCACTCCGCCTGCCACGAAGAAGATCGAGGTTCTCCCGTGTGACGCAGGTGCGCTGCTGGGGGAGACCACCTGCACCGGCGGATCCTGCAGCGCCGCCGCGACAGTGCCGGGCAGCGGCGTTGAGTTCTCGCTCAACGCGGGCTCTCCGCCGAGCGGTACCGAGATCTTCTTCGCAGGTCTCACGAGCACGCCTCCAGCAGGTGCCTGCCAAGGGTTGTTCGGCACAAACCCGAACGGCGTCCAGATCGACATTCGCCCACTCACCACGCCTGGGAACTTCGTGATCAAGATCCCGAAGACCGCTCTCGGCACTAAGAAGTGGTGGCAGACCGACGTGTGCGCGGGGACGAATCTGCAGTTCATCACCAAGATCGGGACGCTGGCGGATCTCCGGCCCGCGGCGCTGAACGTGGGTGACCGTTGGTGGGGACTGCTCCCGAGCATCCCGCGCTACGTGTACATCCCGGCCAAAGGAAGCATCCCGGCGCTCGGATGGGTCAAGGGGCCGTGGATCACGTATCGAGGTCCGGGAGCGGACGGTGGTGCGGTGATTCGCTTCACGGTCCCGTATGCCGGCGAAAGCTCGAAGAACTTCACCACGAACGGGCTGCCGGGCTACGACCCCAGGGCCTGGGGCGGCTAACGGATTTTCCACCCGGGAGCGAGGGGAGGGATCGCGCGATCTCCCCCCTCCCTCTCGGGTTGCTCGACCAGGCCGAGTTGCTCGAAGAGCCCTTCGCGACGGACGTGCCTCTCAGGCGAGAGGCCGTCACCGACCGCAGCGAGCCCATCGAGCGCAAGCGCCTCTTCGTAGCGGTGCTCGACGCGCTCGGCCTCCCCGATAGCGGCCTCGAACGCTGCCCGCGCTGCCTCGTTGCGACCCGCTGCCAGATATGCCCTCCCGAGTATCCGGTGGAGGGTGGGAAGCACGAGCGCCCCACCCTCGACCGTCGTGACGCGCGCGAGGGTCTCCTCGGCCAACGACGCTGCCGAGTTGTACCGGGCTCCGAGAAGGAGCACCTCCGAAGCGCGAGCGTCGACGAGAAGAGCTGCCGACGAGTCCCCCGCCCCCTGGAACGCCTGCCGCGCCGCGTCGAGAGTGGCTAGTGCCTCGGTCGTTTTGCCGCGACGGGCCTCGAGGAGCGCGGTCTCGGTGCTGCATTCGGCCACGTCCGTTGGGCTTCCTCCGGCCCGGCTGGCGCGCTCGGCATCTCGAAGCAGCGGCTCCGCTTCGTCGAGGTGGCCCTGTGCCGAGAGGATCTCGCCCACATTGAATGCCGCCATCGAAACGCTCTGGGTGTCACCGGCGCGCGCCCAGGCATCGAGCGCCTGTCGGTACAGATCGACGGCCTCGTCCCACCGACCGGCGTAGTACGCCGCCAGACCGAGGTTGTTGAGGACACCGCCTTTGCTGACGAGGTCGCCGAGCTCGTCGTACAACTCCAGGGCCCGAGGTCCGTGAACTGCGCTACCCGCCTCGCCCATAGCGTTGTACGCGAGATCGAGGCCCGTTAAAGCGTGCGCAAGCGCCTTTGTCGCTCCGACCGCCTCACCGTCGGCGATCGCCCGTTCATGCCACGAGACGGCGTCTCGCAGGCGTCCGCGGAAGTACGACACCACGCCGAGCCACGCCTCGATGCGCGCCCGCTGCGCGGTAGCAGGGACGCTGCTGATCCCGTTGAGAAGGCGGAGCGCGCGAGCAAAGCCCCGCTGAGCTTCCGCGTAGGAGCCGAGCCTGTACGCAATCGTCGCCTCCTTTCGCAGGAGGCGTGCCTGCTCGACCACGTCACCACGAACGCGGCGTCTCGCTACCTGGATCGCTGACCGCGCCTTGTCCAGCTCGCCGAGCCGCAGCCGAACATCGCCAAGCGCCTCGGCCGCGAGCGCAACCGCCTCGGCTCGGGCACCCCGCCATCTAGTGCCGGCATTCACGGCCCGCTCGAGCAGCGCGCCGGCATCGACGTTCGCGTACACGTCCTGGGCCTGACGCCCCGCGACGAGGCCATAACGGAGCGCCTGCTCCCACGCGCCGGCCTCGTAGAAGTGACGGGTGAGCTGGTCGGCCACGGCTGCGGTGTCTGCGCCAGCATCACGCTCGATGGCCAGGGCCACGCCGCGATGGAGGTCGCGTCGCCGGCTGAACGAGAGTCCCTGGTACGCGGCGTCGCGGAGCAAGCCATGACGGAACCGAAGCCCCCCTTGTCCGTCAGCGACCAGGAATCGGTCGAGCCGAGTGATCGCTGCCTCTGCGGCGGATTCGTCGAGACCGAGTGCGACGACGAGATTCGCCCGCGTGAAGCGGGCACCGAGCACCGAGGCGCGTCGTAACGTGGCGCGATCGGCGCTTCGGAGGTCGTCGATCTGCACCGCCATCAGGGCCTCGATCGAGCGGGGAAGCCCTTCGAGATCCGCGCCGCCAAGCACAGCCGTGACCATCTCCGTGATGAACAGAGGGCTCCCTGCCGAGCGGAGGACGATTCCCTCACCGACGTGGCCTGGAAGCGGGGTGTCCTCGGTCAGCTGGTCGACCAGCAAGCCCGACGCGTCGGGCGACAGCGGCCCAAGGGCGACCTCGATGGCCTCGACACCGTCCGGCACGCTGAACCCACCGTCGTAGGCTCGTCGGGCCATGACCACGAGCCACCGGCGCTTTGCGATGCCTCGCGCGAGACGCCCGATCAGCTCGACGGAGGCTTCGTCCATGAAATGCACGTCGTCGATGACGACGAGCGCGGCATCGGGAACGAGCCCGCCGAGCAGCGCCTCCACAGTCGTCGCGATCCGCTCCGGCACGAATCGCTCGTCGAGCGCCGCAGTCTCGGGAGTAGGCGGGAGGTCGAGCCCGAGAACGAGAGCGAGCAACGGCAGCCAGGGTTCGAGCTGTGGTGCGACGGAGGTGACGGCCTCCCGCAATCGGCGCTCGACCTCACCGGAGGCGGCATGGGGCCCGAGCTGCAGCGCCCGGAGGATGACCTGCCCGGCAGTGACGTAGGGTTGGTTCGCATTGACCTGCGCGCATTGCACCCGCACGGCACGTCTGCCTGGGACATGCGCCCGCAACTCACCGAGCAGGCGCGTCTTCCCTATCCCCGGTTCGCCAACGACGATAGCGAGCGCCCCTCGTCCTTCGCGCGCGCCCGAGAGCGCCGCAAGCAGCTGATCCAGCTCGGGCTCGCGTCCGACAAAGGGCCCGATGGCCTCGAGCTCTCGCTCTCCGATGGCGTTACCAACGGCGGAGGCGCGAACGAGCTCGGCCTTCCCTTTCGCCGCAAAGGGCTCGATCGGGGTCAGCTCGTAGGTCGTGCGTGCGCGCTCGAGCACGTCCTCCCTGACGAGGAGGTGCCCATCCGCGGCGCGCACCATGATCCGCGCAGCCGTGTTGATCGCGTCCCCGTAGAACGTGTACGTGCGTCTCGTCGGAGGGCCGACGATCCCCGCGAACACTCTCCCGGAGTTGACGCCAATGCGCACCGGCAGCGTTCCCGGTCGCTCCACGATCGCTCGGGCGGCCCGGAGCATGATCTCTTCCTCGTCTCCGCCCGCGCTCCGTGGAGCGCCGGCGAGCAGAATGGCCTTCACAGCCTGCTTGCTGACATCGGTTTGAGCGAAGGTGACGTCGAAGCTCAGGCAGCTTTCCTGGATCGCAGTGATCCGCTCTTCGAGCGCGACCGCGAGGGCCTCGGGGCCCTCCCTCTCCAGCAGTTCGTCGGTGTTGCGGATCTCGACGAACGCCACGGCAACGTGGCGATGCTCGGGATCCGCAGGTTCGCCCCGAAGCTCGCGGGTGTACGAAGCAGGCAGGAGCTGGGCCAAATCGAGTCCTGAGGGATCGAAGAACGGGGGCATGATCCGGGCCGCCTCCGGGTTGCCGGTCAGACGAACGACGCCTCCAGACTCCGCGCCGAGAAGAGCGGAGTCAAACTGCGCCGCGGTGGCCCGGCTCATCATCACCTGCCCGGCGCCGGCGATCGCCTCCGTCTCGATACACGCTGAAGCGTCGGCACCGGTGACCACGAGCTCTCGGTGAACGCCGCCGACGAGGAAGAAGTGAAACGTCCCTGCGTGCATCCCAACCGACATCTCGAGCCGGACCGGCCCGGCCGAGGTCGAGAGTCTGCGCATGTCGGCGAGGGCGCTCTGCATCCCGAGAGCCGCGGTAGCCGCCCGGTGCGCATGGTTCTCTCCCCGAAAGAGCAGGAGCACGGCGTCGCCGCCGAACTTGAGCAGATCGGCGTGATGGGCGTAGGCCGCCGTGATCAGCTCGGCGAAGGCGGCGTCGAGCACGACGGCGATCTCCTCCGCGCCCTCACGGCCCCGCTTTGCGAGCTTCTCGGTGAGCTCGGTGAACCCCGACACGTCGGCGAAGACCAGCGTGCCCTCGAACGTGCGCGCGAGGGCCGAAGGAGCCTCGCGCAGCCAGTCCGCGGCGAGCCGGGGGACGAAGGGAC
>JBJXGY010000109.1:0-6686 GCA_046160185.1 Gaiella sp.
CTCGAGCGCTGCGTCCAGATGCGCGCTTCCGACCTGCACGTGACAGCCGGCTCGCACCCGGCGGTTCGCGTGCACGGTCACATCGAGCTGCTCACCGACTATCCCGTGCTCGACCCCGAGGTCACGCGGGAGCTCGTCTATCGCATCACGACCACAGAGCAGCAGAAGCAGCTCGAGATCAACCGGCAGCTCGACTTCGCGCACGGTGTGCGCGGGCTCGCGCGCTTCCGCGTCAACGCGTACTACCAGCGCGAGGCGCTCGCGGCCGCCTTCCGCCTGATCCCGACCGACATCAAGTCGCTCGAGGATCTGGGCCTGCCCGGTTCCCTCCACGAGTTCTCGACGAAGCCCCGCGGCCTCGTGCTCTTCACCGGGCCAACCGGCTCGGGCAAGTCGACCTCCCTTGCGGCGCTGATCGACGAGATCAACCGCATCCGCACCGATCACATCATCACGATCGAGGACCCGATCGAGTTCCTGCACCAGCACAAGCGCTGCATCGTCAACCAGCGCGAGGTGGGTACCGACGCGGTCGGCTTCGCGGAAGCGCTTCGCGGCGCGCTGCGTCAGGACCCCGACGTGATCCTCCTCGGCGAGATGAGAGACCTGGAGACGATCACCACGGCGCTCACCGCTGCCGAAACCGGTCACCTCGTGTTCGCGACGCTTCACACGCAGAGCGCGCCCTCCACGATCGACCGCATCATCGACGTCTTCCCCGCCGCGCAGCAGGATCAGGTGCGCATGCAGCTCGCCAACTCGCTGCAGGGCATCGTCACCCAGACCCTGCTGCCGAAAGCCGACGGCTCGGGCCGGGTCTGCGCGCTCGAGATTCTCTTCCTCGACGACGCCATCCGCAACCTGATCCGGCAGGGGAAGATCGAGCAGGTCTACTCGTACATGCAGACCGGTACGCGCCGGGGCATGCAGACAATGGAGCAGTCGCTCACCGAGCTCGTCTCAAAGCGCCTCGTCACCATCCCCGAGGCGATCAGCCGCTCGAGCCGTCCGGAGGCACTCGTCTCGACGCTCGAGCGCGCAGGTTTCTCGATTCCAGCCATGTCGACTGATGGCACCCACGGGTCGTCGCCCCAGCAGCAGCAGATGGGCGGAGGCTTGCGGGTGGCCGGGAGCTAGCCGCCCATGAACCCGTGGAACCGCACCAATCGCTTCACCGATCCGCAGGCGAGCGCCGAGACCGCCTCTCCCGAGGCGAGCGACACCGCTCACCACCCACTCGGCTTCGCCGACGTCCGCGACACTACCCCGCCGCCCGTCAGCGAACGGCGCCGGCCGGTCGGCTTCGCGCCCGTCGAGTGGAGCACGCCCGAGTTCCGCACGGAGATCTCCTTCCGCCGCGAGTTCGGTTCACCCGCGCGCGGCCTGCCCGTAGCGGGTGAGACCACACTTGGTGTCGGCCATGCCGGCGAGCCGGGCGCGGTCGTGACCGGACCTGCGGTCAGCTCCACCGCGACCGGGATCGAGACCTTCGCTCCGTTGCACTTCGTGCGCCGCACCACTGACGTCGTCGCCTCCGCGGCCACGCCGCCGGCAGGCGACGCCGAGCCGAAGGTGCCGTTCTACAAGCGCGAAATCAGCTTCCGCCGCAAGCAGGCAGACGTCGCTGCGCCGGCGGAGGCTGTGGAGCCGGCCGAAGCTGTCGAAGCTGTCGAAGCTGTCGAGGCAGTGGCCGAGGAGCCGGTCGCCGAGGAGCCGATGCTCGAGGCACCCGTTGCCGAAGAGCCGACCGTCGAGCCACCCGTCGTCGAGGAGCCCGAGACGGTCGAGGCGGCAACGCTGCCCGAGCCGGAGCCCGTCCTCGCCCAGGCTGACGAGCCGGAGGCTATGGACGAGCCCGTTGCTGAGCTCGAGGTCGAGGCGATGTCTGACGGCGTCGAGGAAGCCGACGCCGCGAGGTCGTGGGCCGACGTGGACGGCGACGCCGAGCCGGCGCTCGACGAGATGCTCGATGGCCTGATCGACGAGCCGATGCCTGAGAAGGTCGTGGAAGAGAACGCACAGACTCCGGTTGCCGAGTCCTCGCAGGAGGCCCCCAAGGAGGCCCCCAAGGACGAGGCCCCCGAGGAGGTCGCGGCGGTCGCTCCGTCGTCGGGTCGCAAGTCGATCCGCCTCAAGAGCGGCGGGCCCACCCCCAAGAAAAGGCAGAAGGGCGGCGCCCCGCGCGCAGGCAAGGGCCGCACGATCGGTCTCAAGATCGGCGCGTCGCAGATCGCGGCGGCGGTCGTCTCGAACAGCGACGGACGCAGCGAGCTCGTGCAGCTCGCCCGGACGCCGCTCGAGGAGGGCATCGTCGTCGACGGTGAAGTGCGAGACGCAGCCGCGCTGACGGCCGCGCTCAAGAGCTTCTTCGACGAGCACAAGCTGCAGCGTCGGGACGTCCGCCTCGGCGTCTCATCCAACCGCATCGGCGTCCGCACCTTCGACATCGTCGGCATCGAGGACGGCGAGAGGTTCGACAACGCCGTCCGCTTCAAGGCGCACGAAGTGCTTCCGGTCGCCGGTCATGAATCGGTGCTCGACTACCGGGTGCTCGACGAGCGCGTCAGCGAGGCAGGCGAGGCCCTGCGCCACGTCCTGCTCGTGGTCGCTCCACGCGACCAGGTCGAGCCCTACATCGACGTCTGTCGCGAGGCGGGCATCCGTCTCTCGGGCATCGACCTCGAAGCGCTGGGCCTGCTCCGCGCGTTCGTCGACCCCAAGCCGGTCACGAGCCGCACTGTCGACGACACCGCAACGGTGGTGGTCTCGGTCGGTCACGAGTCGACCACGCTGCTCGTCGCAGGCGCCGGCATGTGCGAGTTCACGCGCGTCTTCGACTGGGGCGGCGGCACGCTCCGCAGCGCCGTCGCACAGGAGCTCGAGATCCACGAGGCAGACGCCACGAGCATCCTTCGCAACATCTCCCTCGCGGGCAGCACAGGCGGTGACGGGCTCGACGACGACCACCGGCTGCGCGCTGTCGACGCCGTGCGCACTCGGCTCACGCCCTTCGCGCGCGAGCTCGTCGCCTCGCTCCAGTTCTACCAGACCCAGACCGACTCCCTCGGCATCGGTGAGATCGTCCTCACGGGCGGTACCTCGCAGCTGCCCGGACTGGCGGACTCGCTCCATCAGATGATCGGCGTGGCGGTTCGCGTCGGCGATCCGCTGCAGCGAGTGATCGTCCAGCACGGCGCCGCCGACTCGTTCGAAGCGACCCTTGGCTCGCTGGCCGTGCCCATCGGTCTCGGCATCGACGAGGGATCCTCGCGCGGTGTCAATCTTCTGCCCAAGGATGTGAAGCAGGCCGCCCGCCGGAAGCCGAACTTCCTGGCCATCGGCGCGCCGTTCGCGGTCGTCGTGCCCGTTGCGGCGATGGCCTTCATGTTCATGCAGGCCGGCGCGGACGTGGCCGACCAGCAGGCATCGCTCGACGCGGTTCGTTCCGAGATCGCGGCGCTCCCCGAGCCGGTGAAGCCCCTGATCGACCCGGGTATCGCCTCCAAGGAGGCGCTGCGGGCCCAGGCGCTGGCATCGGTGCTCGGCGGACGCGTGCAATGGGACGGTGTGCTCAGCGACCTCTCCCGGGTGCTGCCCGAGAACGTCTCGCTGACAGATCTGACCGCAAAGATCGCCGACCCGGTCGCAGCCGGCATCCCGGCGGCTCCGATCGCGGCAGGGGCGGCCCCGGTGCCTACCGGCGTGCGCATCGCCGGGATCACCACCGACCAGCGTTCGGTCGCATCCCTGCTGGCGAGGCTCCGAACGGTGCCGAGCCTCGGGAACATCGCGCTCGAGTCGAGTCAGGTGGCCGAGAAGAAGCAAGGCGGTGGGAAGCGGTTCGTGCGCTTCGTCATCCTCGCCGACATCGCGAACGGAGGTGCATCGTGAGCAGCGCGCTCAAGAGCAAGCAGGGCATCATCGCCGCCGGCGCGCTGGGCCTCGTCGTCGTCCTCGGCGCCGGCTGGTTCCTCGGCGTCTCGCCCAAGCGGGAGGACGCGAAGAGCCTCGAGACACAGGTTGTCGCCGCGCAGAGCGAACTCGCCCAGAAGCGGGCGGATCTCGCCCGGCCGAGCGCCTCGATCCGCGTGCGGCCCGGCGATCTCTACCGCCTCTCGAAGGCACTGCCCGACGCATCCGACCAGGCAACGGTGCTCCTCGACATCGACAACCTCGCGACCAAGAACAAGCTCAGCTTCGGCGCGATCTCGCCGCAGGCCGTCGTCGCCGGTGCGAACTACCTGAAGCAGCCGTTCAACGTCACGGTCGAGGGGCGCTTCAAGGACGTCTCCCGGTTCCTCGGTGACGTGCGCAAGCTCGTCAAGGTGAAGAAGGGCACCCTCGATGTCGCGGGCCGCGTGTACGCGATCGACCAGGTCACGCTGGGCGAGGGTGACGACAGCTTCCCGAACGTGAAGGCAGTCGTCTCGCTGAGCTCCTTCACCTACTTCCAGGCACCGCCGGCGGCCGCCGCCGACGGAACGACCCCGACCACGACGGAGGACGGCTCCGTCGCAGCAGGAGCGACCCCCTGATGGCCAAGAAGCTGACAGCAGAAGACCGCGCGGCCGTGAAGCAGGCGAAGCAGAAGAAGCTGCTGCTGATCCTCGCTCCGATCCTGCTCGCGGTGATCGCCTTCCAGGCACCGAAGATCCTCGGCGGGAACGAGCCGGCAACTGTCGCCGATGGCACGACCACGCCGGGCGACGCGACCGGCACTCCTGCGCCAGTTGCGGGGTCGCCGGCTCCCGTCGCGCCTCCCTCTGCCGCTGTTTCAGGTCCGAAGGCAGTGCTGATCGGTGTACCGGTCGGCACCGGCAAGCCCGCGCAGGCGGGTGACGGACAGCTTCAGACGTTCAGCCTGTTCAAGCCGCGTGACCCGTTCGTGCAGGCTGCCGGCTCACCTGCTGCCCCCACGGACAGCGGCGGAGGCGGAACGTCCGCCAACAAGCCGGCAGGAGCCGTCGGTGACGGCAAGCCCGGCGTGGCGCCCGGCACCGACGGCGGCGTGCCCGCACCCGGCGTCGCCCCGCAGAACGGGGCAGCCGCGCCGATTCTCTACGCGACCATCGCGGTCAACGGCGTCGAGGAGCCGCTGCAGCTGAAGCAGGCGTTCCCCAAGGAGGAGCAGCTGTTCAAGCTGGTGTCGCTCAAGGCCAAGAAGGCGGAAATCGCCATCGCCGGCGGCAAGCTGACGCAGGGCCGGACGGTCACGCTGATCATCGGGAAGCCGATCACGCTCGTGAACACCGCGACCGGCGCCCGCTACCGCATCAGGCTGCTCTACACCGGCCCCTCGCCGGAACTCGTCGAGCAGTTCCAGGCCGCACCCGCACCAGCGCCGGCCGAGGCACCGTAAACGACGTGACGAGACAAGGCTGCCGTCGAGGCACATCCCGAGTAGCCGCAGCGGCACCCGCCGCGCGGCCACTCGGGCACCCGAACGCCGCCTGACAGGAGACGCCGCATGCCCGCATTCGCATACAGCGCCATCAACGCCCAGGGCCTCGAGTCGAAGGGCGAGATCCAGGCCTCCGACCTCGGCGGCGCACGCGACGCGCTGCGCGCAAACGGCCTGCTCGCCCAGTGGATCGAAGAGGTCAGGGCGCCTGCCGCCGGCGGCAAGGGGAGCCTGGGCAAGGTCAAGAAGGTCAAGCCCCGGTCGCTGCAGATCTTCTCCCGCCAGTTCGCCACGATGATCGAGGCCGGTCTCTCGGTCGTGACTGCGCTCGTGATCCTCGAGCAGCAGACCGAGGACGAGTCGCTCGCCATCATCATCGACGACGTCCGCGACGCCGTGGAGTCGGGGCTCCTGCTGTCCGAGGCACTCGCCCGGCATCCGAGCACCTTCGGCCGTCTGTATGTCTCCATGGTCGAGGCAGGCGAGGCCGCCGGTGTGCTCGACGTCGTGCTCGACCGCGTGGCGACCCAGATCGAGAAGGAAGAGAAGATCAAGCGCCGCGTCAAGGGCGCGATGATCTACCCGACGGTCGTCCTCATGTTCGCGTGCCTCGTGCTCACCGGCATGCTCATGTTCCTCGTCCCGGTGTTCGTGAAGATCTTCGACACCCTCGGCGGCGAGCTGCCCGTGCTGACGCAGTACGTCGTCAAGGCCTCCAACCTGCTCAAGGGCTACTGGTTCATCATCTTCCCGGTCATCGGCGGCTCGATCTACGCTTTCCTGCGCTGGAAGAAGACCGAGCCCGGCCGTCAGGCCTGGGATCGCTTCAAGCTGAGGATCCCCGTCTCGATCGGCACCGTCGTCCGCAAGGTGGCGATGGCCCGCTGGTCGCGCACGCTGTCGACCCTCATCAGCTCCGGCGTCGACATCATCAAGGCGCTCGAGATCACCGCGCAGACCTCCGGCAACTGGGTGGTCGAGGAAGAGACGATGAACGTGCGCATCCGTGTGCAGGAAGGCGCGCCGATCGCCCAGCCGCTGATCGACTCGGACGTGTTCCCCCCGATGGTCTCGCAGATGGTGAAGATCGGCGAGGAGACCGGCGAGCTCGAAAAAATGCTCGGCAAAGTTGCCGACTTCTACGAGGACGAGGTGGACGCGGCGATCGCGACACTCACCTCGATCATCGAGCCGATCATGATGGTGATGGTCGGTGTCGTGGTCGGCGTGATCATCATCGCCATGTACCTGCCGATGTTCCGCATGCTCACGCTGATCGAGTAAC
>JBJXGY010000110.1:0-5295 GCA_046160185.1 Gaiella sp.
GTTCGCGCTGGCGGCGAAGGTGAACGGGGGGCAGGCGACCTCGTCGCCCGGACCGATCCCGAGAGCGACGAACGCCAGGTGCAGTGCCGCCGTGCCGCTTGAGAGCGCGGCCACGTGGTCGACACCCGCCGCCACGCCGAGCTCCCGCTCGAACGCGTCGACGTGCGGCCCGAGCGGCGCAATCCAGTTCGACTCGATCGCGTCCCTCACGAGCTCGAGCTCGCGACCCGTGGCATGCGGCGGAGAGAGGTAGATACGGGCCACGGGACGAGACTAGCCCGGATCGTTTATCAAGCGTGTTTGCGGGGCGCCTGCCGGGGTTGTCAAGACGTGCGCGGGACAGGTCGGGAAGGCTGGTGGCCTTTTCGACCTGTTCCGCGTGCGGAGCGCACCGACCGGGTGCAGACCCTCACGGTTCTTGGGGGGCCTGCACCCGGTCGGGGAGCGGCCTGGCGGGCCCGGCAGGATGCACCGCCCGCGCCTGATGAACGATCCGGGCTAGTACACCCGTCCGTACGTTCGGTCCTGTTCGGCGGTTCCCAGACCGAGCAGTCCTAGGACGCAGGGAGCCCCGATACTTGCCAGTAGCGGGGCGACCGAGGACAACGGAATGCGACGTGTCTGGGGGCCGCCGGACATACCACCGTACTTGCGGACGGGTGTACTAGAGTGGCGCCCCGTGGGCGAGGCCACGGAGCTCAGGCGGACACCGCTCTTCGACCGGCACCTCGCCGCCGGTGGACGGATGGTTCCTTTCGCCGGGTGGGAGATGCCCGTGCAGTACGAGGGCCTCGTCGCGGAGCACCTGGAGGTTCGGGGTGGCTGCGGCATGTTCGACGTCTCGCACATGGGGCAGCTGCATGTCGAGGGCCCGACCGCGGGCGAGTTGCTGCAGCGGGTGCTCTCCAACGATCTCACGCGGCTCGACGACGGCGACGCCCAGTACACGCTGCTCACGAACGAGCACGGCGGCATCGTCGACGACCTGATCGTCTACCGGTTGGGCCAGTTCCACTACCTGCTCGTCGTCAACGCAGGAAATCGGGAAACTGCCTACGGCTGGATCAAGGCGCGCGAGCTGCGAGGATCCGAGGTACGCGACGCGTCCGACGAGTACGCGATGCTCGCGGTGCAGGGGCCGGCGACGCTCGAGCGGCTCGGCGTGGCCGGTGCGGACTCTTTCACACACGCGATGGGCGAACTCGACGGGATCGAGGTGATGGTCTGCCGTACCGGGTACACCGGCGAGCCGGGAGTCGAGCTGATGTGCGACGCGGACGACGCGGGTGCCCTGTGGGACGCGCTCCGCGCTCGCGGTGCGACGCCTTGCGGGCTCGGTGCCCGCGACACGCTCCGTCTCGAGGTGTGCTACCCCCTGCACGGCAACGACATCACCGAGCAGACGGACGCGATCTCGGCCGGGCTCGGCTGGGCCTGTGCGCTCGACACGGACTTCACCGGCGTCGATGCCCTGCGGCGGATCAAGGAGTCGGGGCCGGCGGAACGGCTGGTTGCCTTCGTGATGGACGAGAAGGCGGTGCCCCGGAACGGGATGCCGATCGCAGGGGGCGGCGCCGTGACCTCGGGGACGCATTCGCCGAGCCTCGATCTCGGCATCGGCCTCGGCTACGTTCCAGCGGGAAGCGCGAACCCGGATACCCGGATCGTGATCGACGTGCGCGGACGTGAGCGTGCCGCTCACATCGTGAAGAAGCCGATCTACCGAAAGGATGCGTAGTCATGTCAGCCGCAGAGACCTACCCTGACGATCTCCGTTACCACCCCGAGCACGACTGGGCCCGAATCGAGGGCGACGAGGCGGTTCTGGGCATCACCTGGTTCGCTGCGGACGCGCTCGGCGAGCTCGTCCACTACGAGCCCCCGGCGGTCGGGTCGGCGATCGCCAAGGACGGGCCCTACGGAGAGATCGAGTCCACCAAGGCCTTCTCCGATGTGATCGCACCGCTGTCGGGGGAGGTGCTGGAGGTCAACGGCGCGGTCGTGGACGCCCCCGAGCTGGTGAACGAGGATCCGTACGGCGCGGGCTGGCTGGTCCGCATCCGGCTCTCCGATCCGGATGAGGTCGATGCCCTGCTCGACGTTGCCGCCTACAGGGATCACGTCGCGTCCCTGTGAGCGGTCCCGCCGGCTACCTCTCCCAGACCGACGCGGATCGCGAGGCGATGCTCGCGGCGATCGGCGTTGCCTCGCTCGACGATCTCTTCGAGCAGATCCCGCCGGGCGTGCGCTTCGATCGCGAGTTGAACGTGCCGGGCGCGCTCGGCGAAGCCGAGCTGATGAGACATCTCGAGGAGCTGGCGGCACATAACGCCGGCACGGACCGGGAGCTCTCCTTCCTGGGAGCAGGCATCTACGACCACTACGTGCCGGCGATCGTGGATTACGTGCTCGGGCGCGGCGAGTTCCTCACCGCGTACACGCCGTACCAGCCGGAGATGAGCCAGGGAGTGCTGCAGGCGATCTTCGAGTACCAGACCGCGATCTGCGAGCTGACCGGGATGGATGTGTCCAACGCGTCGGGATACGACGGATGCACGGTCGCCGCGGACGCGACCTACATGGCGAAGCACCACACGGGTAGGAGCCGGGTCGTGCTCGCCGAGACGCTGAACCCGCAGGTGCGCGACGTCGTGAGAACCTACGCGCCCGGGTTCGGGATGGAGGTCGTCGAGGTCCCGCACACGAGCGGTCGCATCGACCCGGCCGCGCTCGAGGCTGCCGCCGCCGGCGCGGCGATCGTGATCTTCCAGCAGCCGAACGTCTTCGGGATCCTCGAGGACGCCCCTGGGCTGGCCGCCGCCGCTCGAACCGGAGGCGGCGTCGTCACCGCGCACGTCGACCCCGTGTCCCTCGGGCTGCTCGAGGCGCCCGGCCGCTACGGCTGCGACCTGGTCATCGGGGAAGGCCAGTCGCTCGGCTGCTACCAGTCCTACGGGGGGCCTCACTACGGGTTCCTCGCGGGCAGGACGGAGTTCATCCGACGCATGCCCGGCCGCATCGTCGGTCAGACCACCGACCTCGAGGGCAAGCGCGGGTTCGTGCTCACGCTGCAGACCCGCGAGCAGCACATCCGGCGCGAGAAGGCGACGTCGAACATGACGACGAACCAGACCCTGCTCGCGCTCGGCGGGCTCGTCACCCTCTGCTGGCTCGGTCCGCAGGGGCTGCGCGAGGTCGGGGAAGCCTGCCTCGCTCTCACCGCGTACGCTCGAGAGAGACTAAGCGACGCCGGGTTTGCGCCGGTGTTCGACGCGCCCGTGTTCAAGGAGATCGCGATTCGCACGCCGCTCCCCGCGGTCGAGGCGATCCGGCGCGCGCGCGAGCGCGGCGTCCATCCGGGGTATGCGATCGGCTCCGACTACCCGGGCCTCGAGGATGCACTCCTCGTCGCGCTCACCGAGCGGCGGACCGTCGCCGACGTCGACCGGCTGGTGACGACGCTGAAGGAGGTGTGCGCGTGAACCTGATCTTCGAGAAGTCACGACCCGGGCGGCGAGCGGGACGGCCGCCGCTACCCGAGCTCCCGGTTCCCGAGGTGCCGCCCGGGCTCGGGCGTGCCGAGCCGCCACGGCTGCCCGAAGTCCCCGAGAACGAGATCGTCCGGCATTTCACCGCTCTCGCCGACCGGAACTTCGGGATCGACACGGGCTTCTACCCGCTCGGCAGCTGCACGATGAAGTACAACCCACGGGTCAACGAGCGTGCGGTGGGCATCCCGGGCTTCCGCGACCTCCATCCGCTGCAGGACGACGAGGCCGCGCAGGGCGCGCTCGAGCTGATGTGGCATCTGCAGGAGATCCTGGCCGAGGTGGCGGGGCTGCCCTCGGTGACGATCCAGCCGGCGGCAGGCTCGCAGGGCGAGCTGACCGGGCTACTGCTGATGCGCGCGTACTTCGCTGCGAAGGGGGAGGGAGCCCAACGCACGACGATCATCACGGCCGACACCGCGCACGGCACAAACCCCGCCAGCGTGACGATGGCCGGCTACCAGCTCGAGAAGGTGGCCACCACCGCGCGCGGCAACCTCGACCTCGACGATCTGCGCGCCAAGGTGGACGGGACGACGGCCGGCTTGATGCTGACGAACCCCTCCACGCTCGGCCTCTTCGACGAGGGCATCGCGGAGGTCGCCGACATCTTCCACTCGCAGGGAGCGCTCCTCTACTACGACGGCGCCAACCTGAACGCGGTCGTGGGACGGTCCCGGCCGGGCGACATGGGCTTCGACATCGTCCACTTCAATCTGCACAAGACGTTCTCACAGCCGCACGGCGGCGGCGGCCCGGGCGCCGGGCCGGTTGCCGTCAGTGACGTGATCGCACCGTTCCTGCCGGCCCCGCTGGTCGTTCGCGACGGTGACGTGTTCCGGCTCGACCACGACCGGCCGCAGTCCATCGGCCGGGTCCGCGGCTTTGCCGGCCCGTTCGGCGTCTTCGTCCGCTCCTACGCCTTCATGCGGGCCTACGGACCGGCGCTGGAGGAGATGTCGGAGATGGCGGTCCTGAATGCCAACTACCTGCTGGCTCGCCTGAAGGACGTCTACGACGTGCCCTACGACCGCCTCTGCATGCACGAGTTCGTGCTCTCCGCGCGCAGCCTCAAGAAGGAGCACGGCGTCTCCGCGCTCGACGTTGCCAAGCGGCTGATGGACTTCGGGATCCACCCGCCCACGATCTATTTCCCACTGGTGGTCCCCGAGGCGCTGATGGTCGAGCCCACGGAAACCGAGACCAAGGAGCGCCTGGACGAATTCGTGGAGGCGATGCGGCAGATCGCGCGAGAGGCGATCGAATCGCCCGAGACACTCCACGCCGCACCCCGGTCGAGGCCGGTTCGTCGTCTCGACGAGGTCAAGGCGGCCAAGGAGCCGATCGTCAAGCACACCTTCGGTGAGAATCCGTGACCGTGACCAGTGCCGTCGTCCACGAGCTGATCCAGCTCTCGAACGATCTCGTGCAGGCGGTCGTGAACAGGAACCCGCAGCGGCTCGAGGAGCTCCTCGCGCCGGAGTTCACGCTGCAGGGCGCGGCGGGCACACTCGACCGCGTGCAGCTCATCGAGGCGGCGTCGGGGCTCTACGAGATCGACGACTTCGCCTACGAGGAGATCGAGCCGGAGGTGTACGGCAACACCGCGGTGATCGTCTCGCGCTACCGCCAGACAGGGCGGTTCCTCGGCAAGGAGCTGACGCACGAGATGCACGTCACCGACATCTGGGTACGCCGCGATGCGCACTGGCGGATCGTGCGGCGGCACGCCACCGTCAGAGCCTAG
>JBJXGY010000111.1:0-31128 GCA_046160185.1 Gaiella sp.
ACAGCACCGCCAGCTGAAACACGAGCATGGCGGTGAAGGACAGGACGCTGGCCGGTAGCACTCTGGATGGCGGGGCCTGGGAGAGTGCCTCGGGGAGCAACTCTCGGGCGGCCATCCAGATCATCGCGCCGGCCGCGAAGCCGAGACCGATGGGGAGCACTCCCTCGAACGCCTCCACGAAGAGGTAGGCGGGGACTGCGAGAAGGGGTTGCGGCAGGCTCGAGAAGATGCTCCAGCCCGCCGCTCCGCGAACGGAGACGCCGCGCGGAACCAGCACGAGGCTGATCGCCAGGCCCTCCGGGATGTTGTGGACGGCGATCGCGATCGCGATCAGCAGACCGAGGGTCGCACCGTCGCCGAAGGCGGCACCGACACCGACTCCCTCGGCGGTGGAGTGTACGGTCATCACCGCCACGATCAGCAGCGCCTTCCGGGCGTCCTCGCCGCGCAGGCCGCCGATGACCGCGTGCGTGTCGTAGCGGAACAGCCCCGTGAGGGCGATGATGAAGGCGACCCCGGCGGCGACACCGATCACGGTGCGGGTGCCGTTGGCACTCCACCCCTCCATGATCAGCGCAACGCTCGCGGCGAGCATCACGCCGGCTGCCGCCGCGTTGGCCGTTCCGAGTGCCACGTTTCCGGCGCGCCGGACGAACAACAACGGCAAGGCGCCCAGCCCGCACGCGAGCGCCGTGACCAGCGAGGCGAGAAAGACGAAGATGACGCCGCCCACGCCGGAGCGCCTTCAGATACCGGCTGCGAAGCCGTCGCCGCGCGGATCCGAGCCGCCGTAGAGCACACCGCCGGCCGACCGGATGATCATCTGCCCCACGCCGAACTCGTGCTGGTTCTCCGGGAACCGCACGTCATGACCAAGCGCGCGCAGGCGATCGGCCTCGCCCCATAAGCCGGGTTCGAGCTCCACGACCCGTCCCTCCACACACCGGAAGCGCGGCGAGTCGAGCGCCGCCTGCGGGTCGAGCCCTCCGTCCACGGTGTGCGACACGACCTGGAAATGCCCTTGCGGCTGCATCGGGCCACCCATCACTCCGAACGGACCGACCAGGCCATCGCCGTCGAGCAGCATCCCGGGGATGATCGTGTGGAACGGCCTCACCGCCGGCCGCAACGCATTCAGGTGAGTGGGATCCGCAGAGAACCCCGCCGCCCTGTTCTGCAACACCACGCCGGTGCCCGGCGCCACCACGCCCGACCCGAAGCGATGGAAGATGCTCTGAATCAGCGAGACCGCGAGCCCGTCTCCGTCGACTGCGCACAGGTACGTCGTGCCGCCGCGGGGCAGCGCGTAACCCGGTGGATCGCACACACCGTCGGCGCGAACCAGCGCACGCCTTGCGGCGATCCGCCCGGCGTCGAGAAAATCCCCCGGCAGAGCTCCGTCGTGCACCACGGCGCGCGTGTCAGACAGGGCGAGCTTCATCGCCTCGATCTGCGAATGCAAACCCGGCTCGAGCTCCTCGTACAGCGCCAGTGCGAGCAGCGCGGCGGCACCCTGGCCATTCGGCGGCAACTCGCAGACCTCCACCCCGCGATACGAACGACGAAGCGGAACCACCCACTCCGAACGGTGGGCAGCGAGATCAGCCTCCGACAGCCAGCAACAGGAGGCGATCGCCTGGGCCACCTTCCCCGCGTAGAACGACTCGGGACCGTTCTCGGCAATCCCCCGCAGCGTGCACGCCAGATCGTCGAGGACGTAACGGCCCCCGATGCCCGGGGCGGGCCACGGAGGCGACTCCGCACGCGCCCACCGGTCGGCGATCCTGGCCGTACACGCCACTCCTCCGGCAGCGAGGTCCGCCGCCGGCGCGAGCACCTCGTCGAGACCGAGACGGCCGAACCGCTCCGCCAGATCGGCCCAGGCGCGCACCGCTCCGGGAACGGTCACCGAGCGCGGGCCGCTCTCGTCGACACGACCGCTGTCCAGAACCGCAGGCGACCTGCCGGAGCCGTTCAGCCCGACAAGCTCCCCGTCCCGCCACACGATCGCGAACGCATCCCCGCCAGGACCGTTGTCGCTCGGCTCTGCCACAGTCAGCACCGCCGCCGCGGCAAGAGCCGCGTCCACGGCGTTCCCACCCCGCCGAAACGCGCGCAGCCCCGCCATCGTCGCCAGCGGATGGGACGTCGCGATCATCCGCTCGCCCGCCACCGCCGGCATGCGGGGCCAGCCGCTCTGTGGCGAACCCTCACCGAACAATGCGTACTTTGCCGTTGTCACCGCCCCGATCCTCGCAGGTACGCTCACCCCGATGGCGCAGCGCAAGAAACCGTCGCCGCCTCGCCCTGCCGACACTCCGAAGAACCAGGGGATTCCGAGGCCGATGCTGCTCGCGGGAGTCGGCGCCGCCGCCCTCGTCGCGGTGCTCGTCGTAGCCAGCCTCCTCCTGCGCGGCGGCGACGACAAGGACGCGACACCCGCGCCCAGCGGCGACACCGCCCTCGTCGACGGCATCCCACAGAACGGCACCGTGCTCGGAGACCCGGAAGCCAGGGTGACACTCCTCCAGTACGAGGACATGCAGTGCCCCGTGTGCCAGCGATACGACGCCGACGCGCTCCCCGCGATCATCGAGGAATACGTGCGCCCCGGAAAGGTCAAGCTCGACTTTCGCGGCCTTCACTTCATCGGCGACGACTCGACAAAGGCTCTTCGCATCGTGCTCGCCGCCGCCAAGCAGAACAAGGCGTGGCAGATGATCGAACTGCTCTACGCACGGCAAGGTGAGGAAAACGGCGGCTGGGTGACCGACGCGCTCATCGACGAGCTCGCCGCGAAGGTCGAAGGCCTCGACGCAGCGAAGATGCTCGAAGATGCCAAGTCGGCCGAGATCGGCCGGGAACTCGATGTCGTCAGCGACGAGGCCGTCGAGCGAAAGGTGCAGGGGACACCGTGGTTCTTCATCTCCATCGACGGCGGCGAGCCGTACGAAGTGCGCGTTCCAGACCTGACGCCCGATGCCTTCAGGCCCGTTCTCGACGACGCGCTTCGCTAGCTTCGTCGTCGCCGCCGCGGGCGCAGCGGTCGCCGGCTACCTGACCTGGGTGCACTACCAGCCCGAAGCACTGATCTGCACCGGCGGAGGAGGGTGCGAGCGCGTCCAGGAATCCGACTACGCGGTCATCGCGGGCGTGCCCGTCGCCGTTCTGGGACTGGCGATGTGGTCGACCGTGCTGGCGTTGCTCGTCGTCGACCGGCTCTGGGCGCGACAGATCGTCACCATGCTCGCACTGGCGGGCCTCGGCTTCGCCGCCTACCTCGTCGTGCTGCAACTCGCCGTGATCGACGCTGTCTGTGTCTGGTGCATGGTCAACGACGTCGGGTTGTTGCCCGCGTTTGCCGCGCTTTCCGTCTGGCGACTACGCGGCGCGGACGATGCACGTGCAGGCCTGGCCGGCCCGTAGGCCCGCTCCCCTACCGACGCCTCGAGCCTCGCTTCAGCGAGGCTTCCCGACCCGTACGCCAACCGACCCGGCTCGGGCGACAGGCCTCTCTGAAGAGGGGCTCGACAGCGTGCGGGCAGAGCCCGCACGCAGACACGGGGCCGGCTTTCGCCGGCCCAAGCTGGAAGAGCACGCGGCAACGCCGCGCGCTCCCGGCAGAGACACGGGGCCGGCTTTCGCCGGCCCAAGCTGGAAGAGCACGCGGCAAAGCCGCGCGCTCCCGGCAAAGACACGGGGCCGGCTTTCGCCGGCCCCGGGCCCGTCGTCGTCCCTGTGTCAGGGTTTCCCGCTGTCCTAGCGGAGGAGGCTCAGCACCGCCTGCGGAGCGGCGTTGGCCTGGGCGAGCATCGACGTGCCCGCCTGCTGCAGGATCTGGAACTTGGTGAACGTGACCAGCTCGGCCGCCATGTCCACGTCCCGGATCCGGCTCTCGGAGGCCTGCAGGTTCTCCTGATAGGCCGCGAGGTTGTTGAGCGTGTGCTCGATGCGGTTCTGCACCGAACCGAAGGTGGCACGGGTCGAGGACACGTTGTCGATCGCACCGTCGATGTCCGCGATCGTCGCCGCCGAGAAGGCGGTGAAGATGGCGGAGTCGACCTCGTAGCCCGAACCGGCGCCGTACAGCTGCGCGGTCGAGACGCCGATCGTCTGGTTGTCCTCGGCACCGACCTGGAAGGTCACCGACCCGGTGGACGCCAGCAGCGTCACACCGTTGAACTTGGTGTCGGAGCCGATCCGGCTGATCTCGTTGCCGAGCTGGGTGACCTCGTTCTCGATCGAGGTCTTGTCGGCGGCCGAGAGCGTGCCGTTCAGGTACTGCACCTTCAGGTCACGCACGCGCTGCAACATCGAATGCACTTCCTGGAGTGCACCTTCCGCCGTCTGCACGAGCGAAACCGCGTCCATCGCGTTCCGCTGCGCCTGGGCGAGACCGCCCACCTGGCCGCGGAGCTTCTCGCTGATCGCGAGACCGGCTGCGTCGTCGGCTGCCCGGTTGATGCGAAAGCCCGAAGCGAGCTTCTCCATCGACTTCGCCATGCGGCCGGACGTACCCAGCAGCTGACGATGGGCGTTGAACGCCTCGACGTTGTTCTGAATCCGAAGAGACATGTTCTTCCTCCTTGAAGAACGTGCTTTTGACCCTTCTACGACCTGCATCCTGCGGGCCGCACCACCCTAGCTTTCGGGCGTGATCACGGTGATCGGCGGCTCACATCGGCTGTTTAGGTGAGCGCCGCCCCTCGAACGAGGGATTCCCGCGGAACGCTCGCCTCAGACCAGGACGTCGACGTGCGGAAGCCCGTCGCCGGGATTCTCGTCGTCTCCGCGGCGCTTGTCCTCGCGATCGGGTGGCGGCTGACCGTCTCGGGGTTCATGCTGCTCAGCCCGGCGATCCACCCGGCGCGTGGGATCGACACGCAACCCTTCAGGACGGATCGGCTCGATCGAGCTCACGGATCAGGCGTCCTCTACTGCCCTGGCGCCCGCGACGTCCGCATCATCGCTGCACGTTTGTCGATCGCCGCCTTCATCTCCGCACGCAGCACGTGCCTCCACAGCGCGACGGCGAGGAACCACCCTGCGAGGTTGGCGACGACCCCTGCGAGCAAGGCGCGCCCGAGCGTCGTATCGAGCGGCGCACCAGCCGACGTGCTGGCCAGCGCGGACAGGGCGAACCCGCCGAGGGCCGCCCGGGCCTTCCAGCGCCGGATCGAGATCGAAGCGCGCGGATGGCTGCGCAGTGACAGTGGCTCGTCCTCACCAGTGGCCTTTCCCTTCTTGCCCTTCTCGTCCTTGCCCTTCGGCTTCTTCTCGGCCATCAGCTGCGCCCCCCGTGACGGGGCAGGCACCGCTCCGCCAGGGCCCACGCATCGGCGGGCAGGACCGCGGGTTCGCGGGAGCCCTCGACCACCCACGGCACGGCGAGCCGATGCTTGATCGCGGCTGAGACGAAACCGCCGATCCGGTCGTCGGCACACAGCCCACTCGGCACGATCCCGGCAACCCGGACGCGGCTGCCGAGGGCCGTCACCGCCGCGTCGATCGCGTGGGCGCGAGCGCCCCCAGGCACGACCAGGTGTGTCTCGCTCGGGGCGAGGGCGCGGAGAAACGCCGCCGCTCGGTCGAGCGCAGCGCGGTCCTCGGCGGTCACCAAGGGTGCGATCGCGACCATCAACTCCACGTCCTCGCGCCATTCCAGCCGCTCCCTGACATCCTCCGGCTTCTCGGCGACCCCCAGGCGCACGCTCACATCCTCGGTCGCTGCGGCCAGCGCCGCCACGGATCGGATGTCACCGAGAGTGGCGGCCCCCACGGACAATCCCGCACCTGCGTACGCCGCGCACAAGGCGCCCCCGAGGATCGCTGTCTCGGTTCCGGGCAGGCCCACCAGCGCGACGACGCGGCGCGGGGTCGACCAGCCGGGTCGTGCTCCGAGGGCGGCGGCCAGGGCTTGCCGGACGTGATCTCGCAGCGGTACGGCCGGGGCGAGTGCCCTGTAGTGGGTGAGGGAAACGCACAGGAGCGTCGCGGCTACGTCGGAAGCGATCCCGGCCTCGGCCAGGTCGCGCATGACGACGAGCTCCTCGGGCTCGGCAGCCGGCAGCGCGGGAGGCCGGGACGCCCGCACCGATCGCGCCGGTTCACTCTCGATCAGTGTCTCCTGCTCAACGAACGGAAAGACCTGGCGCCTGAGCAGATCCTCGAACGGCGAGTGCGGCGACGACCCGAAGCCGGGCTCGTCCGGGAGCGTGTCCTCGCCTATGGGCTCGGCGTCGTTGTCCTCAGAGGTGCCGAGCTCCTCGAGCTGAACAGGGGTTGCGTTGACATAGGCGCCGAGGGCGTGCCTCGCCGGGACCGCGCGTACGGGCGGCTCCTCGAACGGCAGACCGGTCCGGGTGGGAACCTCCACCTCGACCTCCACGCATCGCTTGCCGAAGAAGCCGCCGATGCCGCCCACGACACCCTCGCGCCGGCGGACGACGACAGCCTGCGGACCGAGCTCCTCGCGAATTCGGGGAAGGATCTCCTCGAGCGTGGCCCCGCGAAACGTCGTCCGCTCCGTGGTCTCCTCGACAGCGCTCACGCCACGACCATCCCCGCCGCCTCAACGCGAATGCCGGGCACGATCTCCGTGTAGGCGAGCACCGGCAGCTGCGGCAGCGCCTGTTCGATCAGCATGCGGACGTGGCGGCGCACCCGGCTGGAACAGATCAGCACCGGCCTGTACCCCGAGCCCGAGATCTCCTCGACTCGCGCCGCCAGGACGCCAACCAGCGCCGAGGCCCGGTCGGGATCCATGGCGAGCAACTCGCCGTCCGCCGTCTGTGTGAGCGAGTCCGCCACCTCGAGCTCGACAGTGGGATCGAGTGTGATCGCCTGCAGCACGCGCTCGTCGTCGACATACGACGACGTGATCTGGCGGGACAGGGCGATCCGCGCATGTTCCGCGAGCACCGCAGGGTCGCGGGTGAGAATGGCCCGATCGCCGATCGCCTCCAGGATCGTGCCCAGGTCGCGGATCGATACTCCCTCGCGCAGAAGCGCCTGCAACACTCGCTGCACCTCGCCGACGCCGAGCCTGTCGGGCACGACCTCCTCAACCGCTGCCGCGTTCTGTTCCTTGAGCGCATCGAGCAGCTTTCGCGTCTCCTGGCGCGTGAGCAGCTCGTCGGCGTGGCGCCGGATCGTTTCGGTGAGATGCGTGACGACGACGGATTCGGCGTCGACGACGGTGTAGCCGAGCGCCTCGGCTTCGGCCCGCGCGCCCTCGTCGATCCACACGGCGGGCAGCCCGAAGGCCGGCTCCACCGTCGGGATGCCCGAAAGCCCGGGGATCGCGTCGCCGGGATCCATCGCGAGCCGATGGCCGGGCAGGACGCGACCACGCGCCACCTCCACGCCGCGCACCTTCACCATGTACTCGTGCGAGTCGAGCAGCACGTCGTCGTGTACCCGCACAAGCCCGACCACGAGCCCGAGCTCGCCCGCGAGCTGGCGTCGCACCGCGCCCACCCGCCCGAGCAACGTCCCACCTGACTTCTCGTCGACCAGCGGCACGAGCCCGAATCCGATCGCGAGCTCCAGCGGATCGATCGCGAGCGCGCCGGCGCCGGACTCGACCGGTGCCGGCAGCGCGGCCTGCGCGGCTTCCTCGAGCTCCCGACGCTGCTTGCGCTCGGCCTCCTCCGCCAACCGCTGGCGTTGCGTCCAGCCGACGGCGAACAACCCGCCCCCGACCAAGAGGAACGGAATCTTGGGCAGGCCCGGTACGAGCGCCATCAGCGCGATCACGGCCCCCGCGATCGTCGTCGCCCGGGGCTGGCCGAGTAGCTGCGTCACGATCTCGCGACCCAGATCGGCCTGACTTGCCGACCGCGTGACGATGATGCCGGTCGCGGTCGAGATCAGAAGCGCCGGGATCTGAGCGGCCAGGCCGTCGCCGACGGTGAGCAGGGAGAAGGTGTGCGCGGCGTCGCCGAGCGACATGCCCTGCTGGAGAACGCCGATCGCGATACCTGCCAGGAGGTTGATGGCGACGATCACCACACCGGCGATCGCGTCGCCCTTCACGAACTTCGAGGCGCCGTCCATCGCGCCGTAGAAGTCGGCCTCGCGGGCGATCTCCGATCGGCGGATGCGCGCCTCCTCGTCGGTGATCTGACCCGCGTTGAGATCGGCGTCGATCGCCATCTGCTTGCCCGGCATGGCGTCGAGGGTGAAGCGGGCCGCCACCTCTGCCACACGTCCGGAGCCGTTCGTGATCACGGCGAACTGGATCACGACGAGGATCAGGAACACCACCAGTCCGACCACGAGATTGCCGCCGACGACGAAGTTGCCAAAAGCGTGAATCACACCGCCGGCGTCGCCGTGCAGCAGAATCAGCCGGGTCACGCTCACGTTGATCGCGAGCCGGAAGAGCGTCGTCACCAGCAGCAGCGACGGGAACACCGCAAAGTCGAGCGACGACCCGACGTACATCGTGGCGATCAGGATCGCCAGCGCCCCCGCGATGTTGGCGGCGATGAGAACGTCGAGCAGCGCCGCCGGCAGCGGCACGATCATCATCATCACGATGATGACCACGGCGAAGGCGGCGGCCAGGTCGCTGTGACGGAGCAGGCGCTCGATCAGACCGCGCACGTGTCACCCTCCCCACTCGACCACGGGCAGGGGGTGGCCGCGCGGGCGGGGCCGCGCGGGTGACGGGGACGACGATCCCTCCGCACGTCCCGGTGATCGGCGCCGTGGATGCCGTGTTGAGACGACGTCACGCGCGCCGGCGCCGCCGGCGACCGGATGTGCGATAGACGAACGCAAGCACCTCGGCCACGGCCTGGAAGAACCGCTCGGGAATCTCGGTGCCGAGCTCCACGTCCTTGTACAGCGCGCGCGCCAGCGGTGGGTTGGACACGATCGGAACGCCATGCTCCTCGGCGATCTCGCGAATCGCCCGAGCGACGAGATCCATGCCGCGCGCCACGATCTCCGGCGCCGGCCGGTCGCCGTCGTAACGAAGCGCGATTGCGTAGTGGGTGGGGTTCGTGACGACGACGTCGGCGGTCGGGACGTCGGCGAGCATGCGACGCCGCGCCATCTCGAACTGGCGCTGTTTGATCGCACGGCGCACCTCCGGCGGGACCTCGCTCTGCTTGGCCTCGCGGCGGAGCTCCTCCTTCGTCATCTTCAGCGATTTCTCGTGCCGGCGGCGCTGCCAGGCCCAGTCCACGGCCGCTATGACCGCCAGCGCCCCGCCCGCCTTGAAGCCGACGGAGAGGACCAGCGACCCGAGGAGCCCCAGGATGGCCGCCGGCGGCAGCCCGACGAGCGCGGCCAGCTCGGGCAGCTTCGGCCAGACGGCCATGAAGGCCACGGCCGCCACGATGCCCGTCTTCGCGGTCGCCTTGAGCCCCTCGAACACCGCCTGGGGTCCGAAGACCTTCTTCATGCCCTGCAAGGGGCTGAGCTTCTTCAGGGACGGTTTGAGCACGTGCGGCGTGAACTTGAGCCGCACCTGCGCCACGCTCGCAAGGACGCCGGCGATCATCGCCACGGCCGCGATCGGCCCCACGACCCAGGCGAAGGACTTGGCTCCAGAGGCGGCGAGCTTGATCAGGCCCTCCTCGCTCTCGGTCAGCGTCGGATCGCCGGCCCGCTGCAGCCCCTCGACGAGCAGGTTCTCGAGCTCGGACAACATCTTCGGCCCGAGGGCGGCAAGCACCCCGAGCCCGGCGAGAAGCACCACGGCGGTGTTGATCTCCATCGACTTCGCGACCTGACCCTTCTTGCGCGCGTCCTGACGACGCCTGGGAGTCGGCTTCTCGGTCTTGTCGCTGCCGGTCACCGGCTACCTGATACCCAGCGTGGTCAGCGCCTGGACGACGGACACCTCGAGCTCATGGGTCACATGCCGCGCCACGAACGGCAACGACGCGGCAATCATCGCCAGCGCAGTCAGGATCTTGGCAGGAAGCCCGACGACGAACACGTTCATCTGCGGGGCGGCGCGGGCGACGATGCCGAGCGCGGCGTCGACGACGAGCACTGCGATCAGCACCGGAGCCACCACCTCCAGGCCGATCACGAACACCCTGCCGAACACCGTCAATGCGAGCTCGCCGAACGACGCGGCCGACGGTAGACCGTCGAGCGGCACGACCTCGTAGGTGTGTGCCAGACCCATGAGCATGAGCTGATCGCCACCCGTGAGCACCAGCACGATCGCCGCGAACAGGGCGTACACCTGACCGAGCACCGCGCCCTGAACGTTCGAGAACGGATCGACGATCTGGGCGAACGAGAACCCGACCGCGGAGTCGATCACCCCCGCACCGAGCTGGAGCCCGGCAACCAGGGCGGACAGCGCGAACGCGAAGGCCAGGCCGACGAGCACCTCCTTGAGCAGCACGCCCGCGAAGGCGAACGCCTCCACCGGCACGTCTCCACTCGCCGTCGCGGCCGGGAGCAGAGCGAACGCGATGGCCATCGCCAGCACCGCACGCGCGCGCGCGGGAACGGCACGTGCCGAAAAGACAGGAGCCAGCGCGAAGAGCCCACCCACGCGTGCGAGCGTCAGCATGAACGCCGATACCTGCTCGCTGGCGAGGCGCGGGAGCTCGAGCTCCACCCGGCGGATTACCGTCCCGGCCCGGCGAGGGCGGGAATCGACTGGAACAGGTCGTGCGCGTACGCCGTCATCTGGGCCAGCATCCAGGGCCCCGCCACGAGCATCACCACGCCTGCCACGATCAGCTTGGGGATGAAGGTGAGCGTCATCTCCTGGATCTGGGTCGCGGCCTGCAGGATCGAGACGGCAAGGCCGACCACGAGCGCCGTGCCGAGAAACGGTAAGGACAGCTTGAACGCGAGCACGAGCGCGTTCACCGTCAGGTGGATGACGACGTCCTCGTTCATCCGGTGTTGAACGAGTTGACAACGCCTTGGACGACGAGCTGCCAGCCGTCCACCAGCACGAACAGCAGGATCTTGAACGGCAGGGAGATCAGAATCGGCGGCAACATCATCATGCCCATCGACATCAGCGTCGACGACACCACCATGTCGATGATCAGAAACGGGAGGAAGAGCAAGAACCCGATCTGGAAGGCGGTCTTCAGCTCCGACAGCACGAACGCCGGGATCAGCACCGTCGTCGGGATGTCGGCGCGCGTCTTCGGCCGCTCCTTCTTGCCGGACATCCGCACCATCAGCGCGAGGTCGCCGTCGCGGGTCTGCTTGAACATGAAGGTGCGGATCGGCTCGAGGCCGCGCTCGAACGCCTGCTCCTGGGAGATCTTCTTGTCCAGATACGGGTCGACCGCCTGTTTGCGCACCTGGTCGATCGTGGGTCCCATCACGAACAGCGAGAGGAAGAGCGCGATCCCGATCAGCACCTGATTAGGTGGGATCGTCGGCGTGCCGAGCGCGGTGCGCAGGAACCCCAGCACGATGAGGATCCGCGCGAAACCGGTGACGGTGAGCAGGATGCCGGGCAGCACGGCGATCCCCGTGAGCAGGATCAGCAGCTGAACCGGAGTCGTCGGCTGGTTGAGGTCGATGTTCACGACCGGGTCGTCCTCCGGCGGAGCTCTTCGAGCACCCGCGCGCTCGGCGATCGAGCGTCACCCGACGCACGGAACGGGGCGATTGCCGCCTCCATCTCCAGCGCTCCCTCGATACGGCGCGCCTCGGCCGCCGACCAGGTCTTGATCGGGGTGATCGCGCTCTCGGCGGATCCCACGAGCACGAGCTCGTCGCCGACCTTCACCAGGTGCAAAGCACGCCCCGGCCCCAACGGAGTGGCGGCCATGACGCGCAGCCGATCGTCGGCGACCACCAGCTTGCCCTTGCCGCGAGCGTGTGCACGCAGCAACCAGTAGAGCCCGTAGACGACGGCCAGCACGACGCCGAGACCGACGATCAGCCGCACGATCGGGCCTGCGGTGCCACCGGAGGAGAGCGACTCGCCATCCTCGGCCGAGGGCAGCTGCTCCTGCCTGCCGGCCGAACCGGTGACCTCCGCGGGGAGCGGCGTGGTGTCCTTCCGGAACGAGTCCTCTGCTGCCGCCGGAGGGGCCGAGGGGGTCTGCTGCTGGGCCGTCGCCGCGGGGGCGAGCGCGAGCGCGCACAGGACGAGCACCACCCCGAGCAGGGCTGACGCTGATGCGGGCACGGTCCGCTGCAGGGCAGGGACGCGCTGCACGCCGGGACGACGGACGACGAGCACGACAGGCCGGTAGTCGGCCTCTCTCCCCCCGCCTTGAGCACAATCCCCTCCCTCATCGTGGGGGAGCGATGGGTGAGGGATATCGCCCGGAAAGGCGTAGGGCGAACGCGCCGACCCGTGCATCCCCCCATTCGTGGGTCAGGCCGATGCAGTCGAGGTCAGCGGTTCCCACCTTTCTGCGGAGGTAGCACGACGTGAATGCGGCACTCGCAACAGCCGGGAAGAGACTCACTCCCGACGAGGCAGAATCCCTCTGGAGGGCATGGAGCGCGGGCAAGGACACCGGCGCTCGCAACAAGCTCATTCTCTCGTACGCGCCGATGGTCAAGTACCTCGCGTCGCGGAAAGCCCGCGCCCTTCCCGCACACTGCGAGCTCGACGACCTCATCTCCTGCGGTCTGATGGCACTGATCGCGGCGATCGAGCGCTTCGACCCCGTGAAGGGGGCAACCTTCGAGCAGTACGCCTGGACACGCATCAGCGGCGCGATCATGGACGAGCTGCGACGCCAGGACTGGGCGCCCCGGTCGGCTCGCCGCATGGAGCGCCAGGCGGAAGAGGCGCGCGACCGGTGGATCGCCCGCGAGGGCCGCACGCCCACCGAGATCGAGCTCGCCTCCGAGCTCCAGATCTCCACCAAGGATCTCCGGCAGCGCCTGGCCGACATCGATCGCGCCGACATCGTCTCTCTCAACGCCAAGGTGCGGTCCGCGGACGACGCGACCACGGAGGTCGGCGAGACGCTCGAGTCCAAGCAGATCGACACCGACCCGGAGCTCTCGCTGCTCGCTCAGGAGCGGGGTCATGTGCTCCGCGAGGCGATCGCCAACCTCACCGAGCGCGAGCGCGATGTGCTCACGCTCGTCCACGTCCATCGCGTCGGCGGCGCGGAGATCGGCCGCATGCTCGGTGTCAGCGAATCGCGGGTCTCCCAGATCCTCGCATCTGCCCGCCAGCGCATCCGCCAGTACATCGCCCAGTACGACCAGACGGTCGACGAAGCGGCGTAGCTCCTCCTTCTACTCTGGCTCGGCTGGACGGCCCGGCTTTCGCCGGGCCGTAAGCGTTCCGGGACGGCTGGAAACCGGGGCTCACGACGAAGTTGCCTGACACGGGTGCCTGACTGAAAGTCAGGCACCACGGCAGGCGCCACGGCTCTCCGCTTGCCGTCAGCCCAGGCCGGCGGCGAGGCGGCCCTCGGGCGGGACGACTTCCGTCACCCGCAGGCCGAACTCTTCGTCGATGGCGACGACCTCGCCGCGGGCGATCAAGCGCCCGTTGACGAGGAGGTCGGCGGGCTCTCCGGCAAGGCGGTTGAGGGCGATCACTGAGCCGCGGCCGATGGCGAGAGTCTCCCGGATGGTCATCCGAGTGCGGCCGATCTCCACGATCAGGTCCACTGGTACGTCGAGGACGGGCGCGAGATCCGAGGGGACGGTGGCGCCAACGTGACGCGCTTCCCCGAGATCGGCGAACACCGCCGGCGCCGAGACGGGCCCGGTAGCCGGCGAAACCCTATCGACGGCGGTTCCGTCCCCGTCCTGCTCGACGTGGTCGGCCTCCACGATCTGAGCGTCCTCGATCTGCTCCCCGTCGCTCATCGCTACTGCACCGTGATGTCCGTGAAGAGCACCTGGGTGACATGCTCGTCGGTGTGCTTCTCGATGTCCTCGAGGATGTGGTGGAGCACTTCCTTGCGCGCCTTCGGCTCGATCAGCTCCTCGGCGTGGATTCCCGTGAGCATGTCGGTGATGATCGAGCGCACGGCCGCTTCCTGGGGCAACCCGGCACCGCCCGCCCCATGCGCGGCGCCGGCGGGTTCCTTCATGATCACCGCCACCGCGACCTTCGCATACCGGCCGCCGTGCAGGTTGATCAGGAAGTCCTTCTGCAACGGCACGACGGCGCCGGCGATCTTCGGCGGCTTCACGATCGGCTTGGGAGCGAGCACGAACTTGTAGGCGCCGCCCGCCACGACGAGCAGGAGCGGCAGCAAGATCATCAGCTTCTTCTTCATCCCGTGCTCACTCCTTCCGCTGCGGCGAGCGATCGCCGCAGCACGACCAGTTCCACTCTGCGGTTCAGTGATCGGCCGGCGGGCGTCTCATTCGAGGCGATCGGCCGCTGGTCGGCGTACCCGGCGACCGACGACCGCTTCGGCGCCACGCCCCGGTCGAGCAGGAACTGCAGGACCGCGGTCGCGCGGGCCGCGGACAGCTCCCAGTTGGAGGGGAACTGCGCCGTCGAGATCGGGATGTTGTCGGTGTTGCCCTCGACGCGGAGCGGATTCGGGACGCGCTCACGGTCGGCGAGCAGCGTCGCCACCTCGCGCAGCACCGCGAGCGACTCCCGCTTCAGTATCGCGTGGCCGGAGTCGAAGAGCAGCTCGTCGGTGAGCAGCCGCACGACCAGGCCGCGCTCGTCGATCTTGGTCTTCACGCTCTTCTGCAGCCCCCTCTCCTTCGCGAACTCGTCGATCCTCTGCTGGAGGCGTACGAGGTTTTCGAGGTCCTCCTGCTCGGCCGCCTTGTCGACGGTCTGCGGCGTGGGAATGTTGGGGACGGCCTTGTTGGCAAAGGAGACCGGTAGCGGCTTCTCGGGGCCGATGATCGAATCCTGCGTCGGCAGCAGGCCCGGCGCGCCGTTCTGAATCGACTCGCCACCTTCTGCGAGCTTGCCGTTGAAGGCCTGCGTCAGCGAGTCGCGCAGCGCCGCAAAGCGGGAGATGTTGACCGTCGACATCGACCACATGACGATGAAGAGGGCCATCAGCAGCGTGATCATGTCGGCGTACGTGAGCAACCAGCGCTCGTCCGGGCCGTCGTGCCCGTGCCCCCCGCCGCCTTTCCTTCTCCCTCCGTGACCGCTCACGCGAGCGCCGTCCGAGAAAGGCACGTCCAGACGAGGGAGGGACCGCGAACGCTCACGCGGCCTCTTTCAGCTCGGCTACGGCAGCGGCGGAAGTGCCGCCCTCGTCCTCCACTCCGCGCAGCGCCGGGGGCATATACGTGTCCAGGCGCTCGGCGAGCATGCGCGGGTTGTCGCCGGCCTGGATCGCCAGCACACCCTCGACGATCATCTCGCGGTAGTTCACCTCAGCCGCGGACAGACCCTTGAGCCGGTTGGAGACCGGGAGGAAGAGCACGTTGGCGGAGCCGACGCCGTAGAGCGTGGCGATGAACGCACCGGCGATCGAATGACCCAGCGCGCCCGGGTCGGAGAGGTTTTCGAGCACGTGCACGAGGCTCATCACGGTGCCGAGGATGCCCAGTGTCGGCGCGAATCCGGAAGCCTGCGCGAAGAGGGTCGCGTTGTGCTGGTGACGCGCGGCCATGCCGTCGATCTCCGAGCGCAGGATCGCCTCGACGACGTGCGAGTCGGTGCCGTCCACGACGAGCTGAACGCCCTTCTTGGCGAACTCGTCATCGACCTCTTCGAGCTGTCCCTCGAGGGCGAGGAGGCCCTCCCGCCGCGCCTTCTCGGCGAGCCCGACCATGGTGTTCGCCCCCGCGCGCAGGTCGACGGGCGTCCCGCCCATGAAGGCGAAGATCATCAGCTTCGGCAGCTTGACCGCGTCCTCCATGCTCATCGACGCGAGCAGCACGCCGAAGGTTCCGCCGATCACGATCAGGAAGGCCGGGATGTTGATGAAGGCGAGGGGGTTGCCTCCCTCGAGGATCACCGCCAGCAGCAGGCAGACCCCCGTCACGCCGATACCGGCTGCCGTCGTTTGTTTCATCCCGTCGTCGTCCCTCCGCTAGAGGCTTGATGTGGTTGGTGGCGCTGTCGGGGCGTGTCTGGGTCGAGGAGCGTGTCTGGCGGTGGCGCCGGCAAGGCTGGAGGCCTTGGTGGTGACGCCGACGGGCGCGATCCGACGCGCTCAGGCGCGCATCCGGCGGTGTCGACCACCCACATCAAGCCTCTGAGCCGTGGTGCGGTCACGTAATCGGTAGTGCGACGACCTTCTTCATCGTCTCCGGCTCGGCGGCGCGGGCCAGCATGCCGGCCCGCCAGTCGCGCACCAGGTCGACGACCTCGGGCGGGGTCTCGTGCACCACGAGCCGAGCGCCGTTGGTGAGACAGATCACGGTGTCGGGGTTGTTCTCGACCGTCATGATCAGGTCGCTGTTGATCCAGACGGTCTCGTCGGGATGGGTCAGGCGGTGGACGGGAATCATTTCGGCGAAACCTCCTCGTGCCAAGGGCACAGCGCGTGGGGACTGTCCCGCACTCCGGGACTGTCCCCGCGCACGATCCGGCCGGGGAACCCCCGGTTCTTCCCTCTACAGTCGGCCGCGCCGGCCCCGGATCCAGCCGCCGACCACGCCGACAAGACAGCGCAGGGAGACTGTCCCGTCGTGTGGGACTGTCCCCCTGCACGACCCGGTCGAGGGCCACGGCGCCGTGGTCCCGGCCCGGGCAAATGCTCCAGGAGACGAGGGCCACGCCTTGATGACCCCCGTCCGGGACGTGCGTGGGGACAGTCCCACACGACGGGACAGTCCCCACGCGCTACGCCCTTCGCTGTTACCGCTTGAGATTCACCAGCTCCTGCAGCATCTCGTCGGCCGCCGAGATCACGCGGCTGTTCGCCTGGAAGCCGCGCTGGGCGGTGATCATGTTCGTGAACTCCTGTGCGAGGTCGACGTTCGACATCTCGACCGCGCCGGCCGTGACGATGCCCATCCCGTTCACGCCCGGTACGTCCACGGTGGGCGCGCCCGAGTTGCTGGAGGCGACGAAGCGGTTGCCCGAGACGCGCTCGAGGCCGGCATCGTTGGCGAACCGGGCCAGGCGGATCGTGGCGACGACAGTCGCCACGCCACCGGTGACCGTGGTCACATCGCCGTTCTGCCCCACGCTCGCGGAGTCGACCGTCGGCGGGATCGTGATCCTGGTGGGTGCCCCCGCGCCGGTGAACCCGATCACGTAGTACCCCTCGGGCGTGACGAGGTCACCGGCTGCGTCCCGGGTGAAGTTGCCGGCCCGAGTGTAGAACGTGCGGCTGAAGCCGGTCGGGTCGTCCGTGACCTGGAAGAAGCCGTTGCCCTGGACCGCGAGGTCAAACGGGTTGCCGGTGGACTGGATCGCACCTGCCGTCATCATGCTGTCGATCGAGCCGAGCTGCACACCGAGACCGACCTGGTTCGGATTGGTACCCCCGAGCGCCGTGCTCGCGCCGGAAGCCCCCCGCTGCATCTGGGAGAGCGCATCCTTGAAGCTCGTGCGCTGGGACTTGTAGCCGACGGTGTTCACGTTCGAGATCGAGTTGGCGGTCACGTCGAGCATCACCTGGTGCACCCGCAGCCCACTGATCGCCGAGAACATGCTTCGCATCATCTGTGCATCACTCCTTGCGGGCCGTCCGCCTCCTCCCTGAGGTCCGGCGACGAGCCCTGTCGTCGTTACGACTACGCGATGACCGCGCTGTCGATGTTTGTAAAGACCTGCTCCTTCATGTGCTGCTGGTCGACCGCAGTGATCACGGTGCGATTGCGAACCGACACCACGAAGGCGGTGTCGTCGACGAGAACGAGCGAGTCGCGCGCTCCCTTGGCCGCCGCGCGGGCGACACCGGCCGCCAGCCGTTCACCAACCTGGCCGTCGACGTCGATCGCGCGACGCTCGAGCCGCTGCAGCGCGTGCGCGCTGAAGCGAAGCGGCTCCGCGGTCGGCTTGAGCGCTCGGTCGAGCGCCTCGCCGAAAGCAGGACCCGACGAGCGACCTGCCGGGCGAGAGCCCTGACCGGGCCTGTCGACCGAGCCGACACGGCCGGTGACAGGATCGATGCTCATGCTTCAGGCTCCGGCTCGGAGACGCTCCTGACGTCCGCGGGCGCGACGATCTCCTCCGGGTCGCCCACGTGCAGCTCGATCGTGCCGTCGTCGCCGAGCGACACCGAGGTGACAACGCCTTCGCCGATCGACTCGTCCGCGCGAAGCCACGTGACGTTCTTCCCGATGAGACCGACGGACTGCGACATCTGGCCGGCAAAGCTCATCCGCTCCAGCGCATCGGCCATGTTCGTGACCTGCTCGAGCGAGGAGAACTGCGCCATCTGCGCGATGAACTCCTTGTCCTCCACCGGATTCATCGGGTCCTGGTGGCGAAGCTGAATGGAGAGCAGCTTGAGGAAGTCGTCCTTCCCCAGTCCGGGCAGCCCCATGCTCGATCCCGAGCCGTTCGTCCCCGTCTGCTGCTGTGTGACTTGCTGGATCATGTGGTTCCTTCTCTCCTCGTTTGCCTAGGCCAGAAAGTCGACGGTGCTGCCGGGAAGCGGCAGCCGGCCGCCGGGAAGGGTCGTGTGCGGCGTGTCCTCCTCAGCCGTGCCGTCGCCGGTGTCGCGCGAGTCGAGGCCGTCGACGACGGCGTCGCGGTCAGCGGCGGGACGGCGGCCGTCGCCGCCGTGACGGATGTCGAGCGAGAGCACGTCCAGGCCCTGCTGCTCGAGCGAGCGGCGAAGATCAGCCGCGGCCTGACCCAGGACGTGCGCCGCGAGCTCGGAGTCGGTGACGACGTCGGCGGTTACGCCCGAAGCGTCGTAACGCAGCCGGATCTCGACGCTGCCGAGCTCGGCCGGATGGAGCGTGATCTTCGCGATCGTGCGTCCTTCACGCGCCGCCACCCGGATCACGGTGCGCGCCGCGTCGACGAGCTGCTCGAGGTTGGCCGAGCGGGGACGCTCGGTCGCCGCCGCGCGGGACGGATCGCCCTCGGGAGCCGCGGCGGGACGGGAGATGCCGCCCGCAGCGGCGAGCTGCTGCTCATGTGGTGACCGCCCCTCCCCGCGACCCTCGCCGGAGCGACTGCCGTCGGTGGGGGTACCGGGTGCGGCCAGCTGTGCCGCCGAGGCCGCCGGTGCTGCCGGCCGCTCAGACCAGGGCCGGCCGGGCTCCGTCTGCTCGGCGCCCTCGCGGTTCAGGTGCCAGCCGAGGGCCGGTGGGTCGGGGCGGCGCTCGACCGCTCCGCGGCCTGGGACGTCTTCACGTCCCGGCCGTGGCGCGATCAGCTCGGCTTCGGGCTCCGCAGCCCCATCAGCCGAAGTCGAAGTGTCCTTTGCGGTGACGACGGGCACGGGGCCGCGGGGGTGGTCGAGCGGGCCCTCCGGGTCGGCAGGCGCGGCGGGCACGAATGCCTGACCGAGCGTCTCGATCTGGTCGCCAGCCTGGTCGGGCGGCTGGACCGGGGCGCCGACGGGTGTCAGCGGCGCGGCGCCCCGGTCCGGAACAGGTGCGTGGGAAGGAGCCACTTCGCCTGGCGTGGCACCGGCCGGCGCAGGCGTCGTCCGGGAGCCGGCTGTCTGTCCGGTCTCCCCGTCCGCGTCGGTGTCGGGCAGCGTCGGCGGCGACTCGGCGTCCCCGGAGACCGGCTCGAGCTCAGCCACGATCTGCAGCGCAGGTCGCCCTGCGTTCTCGATCGACGGCTGCTGCTCGCCTGCCGGCACGGGTGGTGACGATGTCTGCTCGTCGTCTGTCGCCGTTTCCGAGATCTCCGTCTCGGAAACCGCGCCCTCCGCCTTGGCGGTCCGGGCGCCTCTTCCCGCTTCGGGCTGCTCGCCGGAGGCCCGTTTCGCCTCCGCCTCGAGCACGTGCCCGAAGCCCTCCGCGGGTGGCTCGCCCGGCGGCCCCAGCGCCTCTGTCAGCGCCTGAGCCGGGACGGCCGCCGTGGCGGTGGCCGCTCCTGTCATAGGAGACTCCTTTGCTCTTCCTGGTTGTAGGCGAGGACACGCTCGACGTAGTTCTGCGTCTCCTCGTACGGCGGTATCCCGCCGAATCTCTGAACGGCTCCCGGGCCGGCGTTGTAGGCGGCCAGGGCCAGCCTGACGTCGCCGCCGAAGCGGTCGAGCATCGCACGCAGGTAACGCGTGCCGCCGTCGATCGACTGCGCCGGGTCGTAGGGATCGGTGACACCGAGCCCACGTGCCGTGCCCGGCATCAGCTGCATCAATCCCTGGGCGCCGGCGTGACTCGTGGCGGTTGGGTCGAACCCCGATTCCTGCCGGATCACGGCGCGGATCAACGAAGGGTCGACGCCGTAGCGGACGGCCGCCGCCTGGATCTCGTGCTCGTAGGTGCCCGCGCCGCCGGTGGGTGCGTTCGAGGCCGCCCGGGTGACGAGCGCCGCGTCGAGGCTTTGCTGAAAGCCTGGGCCCGTGCTGGGCGCGGGCGCGCGGAGCGGCGCCAGCCGCTGCTGGATCTCGCCGATCCGCTCGACGACCGAGGCGATGCTCATGGCTGCCCCCAGAGCCGGACCGCAAGGCGATGGGTTGGCACAGGACGTCTCATGCCGCCTTCTCCGCACGGTGGTAGCCGGCTACTGCGACGTCGCCGAGGATCGCGTCCTCGGCGCGCGCGACGGCACGCAGATGCTCGGCGCGATGTCGCGTCTCGAGCTTCGAGATCGCATCGCGCTCGCGGCTGGCCACGGCGAGGTGCGCTTGCCGTTCGAGCACCGTACGTTCGTGCTTCTCGAGATGGGCGACCGCAACCTCATGCTCGCGCTCGCGGCGTTCGATCAAGACCTGCCACGACGCAAGGGTCCCGGCCGCGGCCGTACGCGCCGCACAACGTGCGGCACGCAGCGCATCTGCCCGCCGCTCGAGCTCGGCCGCGCTGGCCTCGCGCGCCACGAGCTCACGGGCCAGACGGTCGCGTGCGTCGCGCTCCGCGTGGTCGCGGAGACGGCTGACGGTCTCGAGTCGGAACTTGAAGGGACGCATCGTGGCATGCCGGGTAATCGACGCCGGCGACGTCCATTTGAGGCAAGCCGCCGGCAGCCGGTCGATGGAGCTCCTTCGGGCGCCCAGGAGCACGCAGCGGTGAAAGTGTGGGCAAACCCGGCACGAAGGCGTACGATCATTCGCTACGGCCTTGTCACCAGGGGCGGGCCGCGGGGGTGCCGGCGCGTTCTGCGCCGGTTCTCGATCGCGCCTGAGTTCCTGCACGACCTGCGGGCAGGGCGCGGATCTGCGCTGTCCCCCGGCAGTGCCCGCGTCCGGCCCGCAGGACGAGGTTGGGGGAGCGGGGCCTCGGCAGGGCCGTCGCGTCCCGGGTGGGAGCCGCCGGAGCGAAAGCGGCGATCAGAGCTTCGCGGCGCGCGCGACCGGCGGAGCGTCGGCGAGCTCTTGCAGCAGCTTTGCCTTGTTGAAGTCCGTCACGCACCGGCCTGAGGAGCGCACGATCTCGCTCGACCCGTTGCTGTATCGGATGGCCACATGCCCGGGCTCGATGCGCACCACAGAGGCCTGGCCGTGTACCGGGTCGCCCTCGTCGAGCGTGAGCGCAACCTGGACGAGCTGCTCGGCCTCCAGCCCGTCCCGCGTCGCCAAGAAGGCACCGTGAGCGCTGATGTCGAGGGTGCTGCCCTCCCAGCTCTCGCCGTCGCTCGCGCGCAGGACGATCGGCAACTCGACCTCGATACGTGTGGCCTGCCGCCGCGCGAGCGGCTCATCGTCGTGTGCCGTGAACCGCAGCTCGCCGGCACCGACAGAGAGGAGCATGCCGCGCAGTGCCGTGATCCGCGTGCCCTCCAGATGGCTGAGATAGACGTCGGGAATCACATCCGCCATGCGGACGGCAGCAGCCGGGTCGTCCACGTAGAGCGCAACGGTGCGCCCGACGGCGGCCAGCACGTGGCAGTCGAACGCGGACCGCGCGGCACGCGTGAAGGACGGAGCCGTATGGATGGTGACGACGTCGAACTCCGAGATGTTGGCCATGGCTGTCACCCATCCTTCGCCCGTGCACCCCCGGCGTCTCGCCCTTCCCCGTCGGGCCGGACCGGTGGACGCGCTGTCAGGGCACGAGCCTCAAGCCAGCGCCCTGACGATCTCGTCGAGCACTCGATCCGCCTGGAACAGCTTCACCGCGACGTCCTCGGCCTCGCCAATCACTTCATGCCCCCTCGGGAGAGCGCCTGCCGGCCCTGTTCGCATGAAGACTTCGCCACCACCCGAGCACGAGACATCAGGTTCCTCCTTCTCGGTTCCCACCATCGCCGGCACTGACAAGCTCTCCGATCCGTACGGCCCAGGTACCGTCGTCGGCCACGAGCAGTTCCCCCCGACCGAAGCGCGTGCCGTTCACGAGAACATCGACGGGCTCGTCGACGAGCTCCTGGAGCTCCACCACCGCGCCCGGGGAGAGCGAGACCGCTCGGCCGAGCTCCATACGGAAGCGGCCGAGCTCGGCCCAGAGACGCACGGGCACGTCGAGGATCGCGTCCGACTGCACGGCCAGGTCGTCGTCGCGTCCGGGCGACTCCTCGACCCCGGCCCCCTGTTCGTCGAGCGACCCGGTCAGACGCACGACGAAACTCGGAGGGAAGAACAGGATCAGCCGCGCCTCCTCCCCACACACGGTAAAGGGCACCCAGGCCGCGCAGCCGGCGAGCTCGAAGGCGCTGCTCACCTCGGCCTCGGCACCGAAGCTCTTGATCTCCGGAGTGGAGATCTCCACTTCCTGCCCCAGCAAGAAGCCGATCGCGGCTGCTGCCGCACCCATCATCTGGTTGGCTGCCTCCGTCACCGCGGACGTCTCGAGCTCCGTGAGATCCTCGAGAGCCGTCTCGGGCGGGTCTTCCATCATCATCTTGGCAGCCAGGCGGCGCGCGCCCAGCTTCGAGATCACGAAGCTGTAGCCGCCGCGCACTCCGCCCACATCGACGTAGGAGACGTTCACCGCCATGCTTGGCATCGGCAGACCGGCGAACGGGGAGGTGCCGTCGGGCACCACCTGCACCCCGCCCTCGCCGACCTCGTCCGCCACGAGCATCTGCAGCACGCCGAGCACGGCGTCGGCGGTCGATCCGGCGAGCCGGTGCAGGGCCTCGTCGCCGGTCATGCTTCACGCTCCAACCGCTCGACGATCTCGATCGCACGATGGCTGCCGCGCCGGCCTGGGCGGGCCCGGTGCAGCGGGGCGTCGTTGGCGCTGACCTGGACGCCGGCGGCGGCCGGGCCACCCAGCAGCAACACGTCGCCGAGCGCGATCCGCAGAACGTCGGCGAGGGGCAGCTCGCGGGCCGGAATCTCGACACGCAGCTCGACCTCGACCTTCGAGAGTCCGTCCAGCACTGCCTCTGCCACTCCCTCGTCGTGTTCGGTGGCAACCGAGTTGTCGGCCTGACTCGCCGGCAGGCGGTGCACAGCACCCTCGATCGAGCGGTACGGGATGACGAGCGTGATCGTCGAGGCCAAGGCGCTCACCTCGATCGTCAGCACGATTGCCGGCTCGGTCGGCGGCGCCACCTGGAGGTTCACCGCCAGCACCTCGATTCGATCGAGCTCGAGGGTCAACCCCAGCAGGTCGTTCCAGGTATGGGAGAGCTCCTGCAGCATCAGGTCGTAGAGCCGCTTCGCAATCGCAACCTCGATGTCGGTGAGCTCCCGCTCCGCGATCCTCGTCTCACCCGTGCCGCCGAGCATGCGCTCGACGAAGTTCATGGCTGCCTGCAGCTCGATCGCGAGCACGATCGACGTCTCGAGCTCCCGGCACTTGACGACTGCGAACAGCACGCTCTGGGGCAGCTGCTCGATCGCACCCGAGTACGTGAGCTGTCCGATGTCGATCACCTCGAGCTCGGACTCGAGACGAAGCTCGGTTGAGAACCGGAGCGCCATCGCCCGGCAGAACGCTTCGTGCGAGCGTTCGATGCGGCGCACCTGCTCCTGCGTGAACTTCGTGGGCCGGCTGAAGTCCACCTCGCGCACACGGTGCGGGCGGGCCCTACGGACCGAGCCACTCTGCTCGGTCGCCGTTCCCTCGCGCGCCGCCGCGATGAGCGCCGCGACCTGATCTTCGGAGAGCCGGGAGCTCACCGGGTGTCTCCAGGCAGGACGACATGCGCAACGCCGGCCTCGGCGTAGGTCACGGCGGGGTTCTCGAGGTTGACCAACGCACCACCGCGAGATTTCAGCTCCTGTAGACGCTCGCGGCCCCCGGAGACGAACATGGGGAGATACTCGGAAGTGTCCATCAGCTCTTTCTGTAGATGAAGGGTTGTGGCGACGTGAGGCCGCATTCCGCGGCCACCGCGACACGTTCGGTCGAGCCGACCACGAGGAAGCCACCTGGCCGCAACGACGTGGCAAGACGCCGATGCAGCTCGTCGCGTACCTCCTCGCTGAAGTAGATGACGACATTGCGGCAGATCACGAGGTCGAAGGAGCTCGGGACGACACGATCGAGCAGAAGGTCGCCGGTCTCGAACCGGCAATGCCGGCGCAGCTCGTCCTTGGCCGTCCACCGGTCCCCGTCACGGTCGAACCACTTCTCCAGCGAGTCGCTCGGGGCCGCGCGGCCGTCGTCGACGCTGAACGAGCCGCGGCGGGCGCGCTCCACCATCCGCTTGTCGATGTCGGTTCCGACGATCTCGAGCTGGACGTTCGAGAGCGCCTCCAGACACGTGGCTGCCAGCGTGTACGCCTCTGCCCCGTAGGAGCAGCCGGCCGACCAGGCACGGATCTTCCCCTGGCTGCCCAGCTCGGGCAGGATCCTCCTCGACACCGCCGCCCACACCTCGGGGTTGCGCCAGAGCTGTGACACGTTGATCGTCACGCGGTCGAGGAAGCGCTCGAGCTCGTCGTGCGACCGCTCCAGCACCTTCAGGTAGTCGCCGAGGCCGGTCGCGCCGCGGCGATCGACGAACCCGCGGATCCGGCGTTCCATCTGCCCGCGCTTGTACTGCAGGAGATCGATCCTGGTGAGCCGGTGGACGCCCTGGCAGAACTCGACGTAGTCATCGGGCTGGGTGCGCGGAGCGATGATCGTGCTCATGGCAGGACGCACGGCTGACCCAGGACGGCTCATGGTCCGGCCTCCCGGGCGATGGCATCGGCGATCTCGTCGAGCGGAAGCACGTGGTCGGCCAGGCCGGCTTCGATCACCGACCGCGGCATCCCGTACACCGTGCATGTCTGCTCCGACTCCGCGATCACCGTGCCCTCTCGTCTCTTGACGTGCTCGGCTCCTTCGGTCGCGTCCCGTCCCATACCGGTGAGCACGACGAGCAGGAGCTCCGGGCCGAACGTCTCTGCGGCATCGACGATCGCCAGGTCGGCACGCGGCTTGAGACCTCCGACCGGCTCGTCGTCCGTGACGCGCAGCGTCCCGTCGGACCCGATTCGCACGTGCTTGCCTCCGGGCGCGATCAAGGCAGCACCCGCGTCGAGGCGATCGCCGTCCTTGGCCTCGCGGACGCTCACCGCCGACGCGCGGTCGAGTCGCGCGGCCAGCGAGCCTGTGAAGCCGGGCGGCATGTGCTGGACGATCAGAACGCCGTCGCCCACGCGCTCGGGCAACCCGGGCAGCACCTCGGCCAGCGCCCGGGGCCCCCCGGTGGAGCAGGCGATCACGACGCGCCGCAACGTGCCCGTCCCCGCTCGACGGCCGTGTGCCGGATGTGCCGGTGCTGCCGGTGAGGTCTTCACGGCCCGGCGGACGCGCGACGATGCGGCCGCACGAAGCTTCGACGCCAGGTCCCGGGCGAACTGATCGAAAGGCCCGCCGGCTGCCGGCTTGGCAACCAGGTCGACCGCACCCTCGGCGAGGGCGTCGACGGCGCGCGCTCCCTGAACGGGCGAGAAGGCCGACACGACGACGACCGGGATCGGCGAGCTGGCATCGCGCAGCGTGCGCAGCACGACGAGCCCGTCGGTGCCCGGCATCGCCAGGTCGAGCGAGAGCGCGTCGGGGCTCAGCTCGCGACAGAGCGCGAGCGCCTCGTCACCATCCGAGGCTTCGCCGACGACGTCCATGTCCTCGCGCACAAGGCCGTTGACCAGCATCCGGCGCATGAGCCGGGAGTCGGCGGCGACGACGACCCGGGGAGAGGTTGCGCCTGACACCGGCCCTAGCCGTCGATGTCGATCCCGGCGAAGATGCCGACGGTGGAGGTGGCCCCCTTGCTCCACGAGGCTTCCGCTGCGACGGGGCGGGGGTCGATGCCATGCATGCTCCCTGGCATCTGGATGACGGACAGCGCGTACCCCTCCCCGCCCGGCGAGAAGACCACGAGCTGCAGCGAAAGCTCTGCGAGGGCCATGGATTCGATGCCTCCGTTCCGAGGACGAGTGCGTTCGCGTAATCGGCACCCGGCTGGTGAAGGTGAGGAGATGCCGTCCGGTCGCAGGCGCAGGCTTGAGCCGTGGACGGGGAGGCCGAGAAGGCGCTGATCGCGCTGGTCGAGGTCGAGCTTCGCGCAATCCAGATCGAGATCCACCAGCAGGGCATCGGTGGTCTCACGGCAGCCAAGCTGCGCCTGGAGAGCGCGCTCGAATTCAACGAGCTGACGAACGACGTGGCCGTCGAAGCGCTGACAGACCTCGACGAGTCCGCCCGCAGGCTGCGTGCGATCATGACGCGGATCGAGGCCGGGATCCCCCCGGCGACCATCGAGGAAGCACTCGTCCGTCTGGGCCTCAGCTCCGAACGGCTGCCCGAGGTGCCCCTCCCCCTCGCCGACGCAGTCGCTTTCGTCGCCGAACGGCTCTCTGAGAGCGCCGGTGCCGAGTGAGGGGACGAACGCCTACACCGGCCGGCTGAGTGTCAGCTCGCCGCGGGGGCGCATCAGCTCTGTCAGCGCCGCATCGGACCCGTCCGCGTCGAACCGCTCGTCGACACCCTGCCGCAGGAAGGACTCGATGCCCTCTCGCCTCTCGATCGCCTCGTCGACGCGGGCATCACTTCCCCGGATGTAGGCGCCGACGGTGATCAGATCCTCGTTGGCCCGGTAGACGGCGAGGCTCTCGCGCAGCCGGGCCGCAGCGGCTCGGACCTCGTCCGACGTGAGCTCGCCCTGCAGCCGCGACACGGACTGCAGCACGTCGATAGCCGGGTAGTGGCTGCGGTGGGCCAGCTCACGGGACAGCACGCAGTGGCCGTCGAGGATCGAACGTGCCGCGTCCGCCACCGGCTCGTTCATGTCGTCGCCCTCCACGAGCACGGTGTAGAGGCCGGTGATCGAACCCTGCTCGGCCGTGCCGGCACGCTCGAGAAGCTTCGGCAGCAGGGCGAACACGCTGGGGGTGTAGCCGCGAGTGGCGGGTGGCTCGCCGATGGCGAGCCCGATCTCGCGCTGGGCGGTGGCGAAGCGGGTCACCGAGTCCATCATCAGGACGACGTCCTGCCCCTCGTCCCGAAAGTACTCGGCGATGGTGGTGGCCACGAACGCCGCCTTGATCCGCACCAGCGCCGGCTCGTCCGAGGTGGCGACGATCACGACCGACCGCGCGAGCGCCTCGCCCAGGTCACGCTCGATGAACTCGCGCACCTCGCGACCGCGCTCGCCGACGAGGCAGATGACGTTCACGTCGGCGCTCGTGGAGCGCGCGATCATCCCGAGCAGCGATGACTTGCCGACACCCGAACCGGCAAAGATCCCGAGCCGCTGGCCGCAACCGCAGGGAACGAGAGTGTCGAGTGCACGCACCCCGAGCGCCAGCCGGCGGACAATACGCGAACGGTCGAGCGCCTTGGGGGGCCGTGCGACGGCGCTACGGACGGCCGTCGTCGTCGGGGTCGGCCCGCCGTCGATGACCTGGCCAAGGCCGTCCACCACCCGACCGAGCAGGGCGTCGCCCACGCGCAGCTGAAACGGCCGCCCGGTCGCGGTGACGGTGTTACCCGGGCCAACGCCGCGCAGCTCGCCAAGCGGCATCAACAGCGTGCGACCGTCCCGGAAGCCGACGACCTCCGCCGGCAGGGGCTCGCGCGCCCGCCCGGCCGCGATCGTGCACAGCTCGCCGATCTCGGCGCGTAGGCCGGTGGCCTCGAGCACAAGCCCGATGAGGTTCGTGACACGACCGCGTCGCGCGTAAAGATCCGCGTGGCGGATCGCCTCACGGGCGGTGTCCAGCGTTCCCGTCGCGCCCGTCATGGTTCCCGCTGGAGCGCAGTGCGAACCACCTCACCGGCACGTGCCAGCTGGGTCTCGACCGTTCCGTCGATCTCTCCCTCGCGTGTGTGGACGACGCACCCTCCGCGGGGCACCCGTCGTTCGCCGACGACCTCGACGCGGCCGAAGCCGCCAAGCCCGGCCGTGACGTCGGCCGCTGCGTCGCGAACAAGGTCGAGGTCCTCGGGGCAGACCTCGATCACGATGCGCTCACGCTCGGTGATCCCGCGCAGCACTCCCTTGACGACGTCGAGAACGCGTGAAGGATCGACGTCAAGCACGCTCGCCACGATCTTCTGCGCCAGTGCGAGCGCGAGCTCGATCGCCTCGCGCTCGAGGAGCGCCTCCTGCTCGTCGGACGCCGAGAGCAACTGGCCGATGGCGTCGGCGAGCGAGGCGGCGGCCGGCGCGAGACCGGCGAGGGCTTCGGCTCGACCTGCTTCGAGGCCGGCCTGAAAGCCACGCTCGCCGGCGTCTCGTTCAATACCGGCCGCGCGCGCCTCGGCCGCAGCGACGAGCTCGGCGGCACGGGTGGCCGCGCTGGCTGCGGTCGTGGCGACGGGACCGGTCTCGAGCGACGGGAAGGCGTAGGTCTCGCCCGTCACAGGACGAGATCCTCCTCGGAGCCGCCACGGGCGATCACGATCTCGCCGGCATCCTCGAGCCGGCGGACGGCGGCCACGATCTTGGTCTGAGCCTCCTCGATCACTCGCCGGCGCTGCGGAGGCATGAACTCCATCTCCTCCCGCAGCATCTCGGCACCCCGCTGCGACATGTTCCCGAGCAGCCGCTCCTTGACGTCCTCGGAGGCACCTCGTAGCGCGAGCGCGAGATCCTTGGTGTCGATCTCCTTGAGCACCAGCTGGATCGAGCGGTCGTCGAGCTTGAGGATGTCCTCGAACACGAAGAGGAGAGCGCGCACCTCTTCGGCGACGTCCGGGCTCGTTTCGGTGAGATGGTCGAGCACGATTCGCTCCATGGAGCGGTCGGCTGCGTTGAGGATCGAGGCGAGAGCGGACACTCCGCCGGCGACGGCGTACTCGTGCTTGACCACCGCATCGAGCTTCCGCTTGACGAGGCGAGCTACGTCCTTGACGATGTCCGGCGAGGTCTGTTCCATCAGCGCGATCCGTACCGCGATGTCGGCCTGCACGTCGTTTGGCATGTGGTTCATCACCTTCGCGCCGACCTCGTAGCTCGGCAGGTTGGCGATCACCAGCGCGACCGTCTGTGGGTGCTCCGCCCGCAGGAAGGTCCAGATCTGGTCGGGCGGCGTCCGGCGCAGGAACTCGAACGGCGTCGCCTCCATCGAGGTGGCGAGCCTGGCGAGGATCTCGTCGGCTTTGTGCTGGCCGACGGCCCGTTCCAGCACTTGGCGGGCGTACGAGACTCCCCCCTCGGCGATGTACCCCTGGGCATACGCCGTGTCGACGATCTCCTCGAGCACCTCCGCCGTGGTCGCGCTGTCGATGTCCTGCAGGCGCGCCATCTCGACCGTGACCGACTCCATCACGTCCTCCGGCAGGTGCCTGAAGATCTCGGCGGCCCCGTCGGGACCAAGCGTGACGCAGAGGATGGCCGCCTTCTGGCGACCGGACAGAGACATGGACGGGCTCACGTGGGGCGCCTCGCTACTCGTTCATCCACTGCTTGACCTGGATCGCGACCTGGTCGGGCTGACGGCGGACGATCTCGTCCACCTGGTTGCCGAACTCGTCACGCTTGGCCACCGCCGGATCGAGCTGGCGCTGGACGGAGCTTTCCAGCTGGCCGAGCGATTGCGCCTCGGTGATCTCCCTGAGCCACGTCGGCTCCGGGCCGAGAGCCTCGCCTTCGCGACGCTTGAGGCCGCGACGGATGACGAAAAGGAAGATGATCGTTCCGAGGCCGACGCCGACGTACCGTGCAGCACCGAGGGGGCCTCCGAGCTGGTCGAGCATGCCCGGGGCCGAGATCACAGGCTCCTTCTCCACCTTTGCGAACTCGATCTGCGAGACCGAGATGGTGTCGCCGCGCTTTGCGTCGATTCCGGCCATTCCGGCGACTGACGTCTGGAGTGCCTCGAGTGTCTTCGCAGGCACGGACTTGTCGACGAGCAAGGCCACGTTGAGGCGCTTGACCGCCCCCGGCGCGACCACGGTGGTCGTGACCTGCTTGTCGACGCCGAAGTCGGTGGAGTCGCTGGTCTTCTCGTATTGCGACTTCCCCCCGGCGGCGCCGTTCCCGGCATAGGTCGGGGTGTTCGCGGCCGTGCCGGCAGGACCGTTGGGCGCCGAGCCCTCGGTCGCGAGCGTCTCCGAGTCCTTGCGCTGGTTGAGCGCGATGGGGGTCTTGCCGTATGTCACGGCGTCCACGGTCTTGCGGTCGAGATCGAGATCGGCGCTGACCCGGGCCTGCCCCTTGCCGGCCCCCAGCGTCGACGCGAGCAGCGCGTTGATCTGGGACGAGAGCTGTGTCGAGAACCGTTGCTCGGCCTCGAGCTGCGCGGTGAGGGAGTCGCCCCCGGGCCCACTGCCATTCGGCCACAGGAGGTTCCCGGTTTCGTCGGTGATCGTCACCGACTCGGTCTTCAGACCTTCCACGCTGGAGGAAACAAGCCGGGCGATGCCGCCGACGGCGGAGCCGTCCAGCCCCGTTCCGCCGTTGACCAGGACTGCGGCGCTCGCCTTCGTCCCTTCGTCCAGGAAGAGCGACTTCTCGGGCAGCACGAGCTGAACCTCGGCGCCCTGCACGCCGTCGACCGATTCGATCGTCCTGGCGATCTCGCCCTCCAGCGCACGCTGGTAGTCGACCCGCTGCTGGAAGTCGGTGGCGCCAAGCGACTTCTTGTCGAAGATCTCGAAACCCACGTGCCCGCCGCGCGGCAGACCCTCGTTGGCGAGGGAGACGCGCGCGCGCGACTCGGCGCCCTTCTCCACGACCACGGACGTCCCGCCGTCACGGAGCTCGTACACGACCCCAGCGCCTTCGAGGGTCTGCGCAACCTGGGCTCCCTCGGATGCTTCCATCCCGCTCGCGATCGTGACCCAGCTGGGGCGTGA
>JBJXGY010000112.1:0-9655 GCA_046160185.1 Gaiella sp.
GGTCGCCACGGTTGGCAACCCGGGTCTGCACATGCCCACGTGGATCGGCGCCATTCCGGGCTTCTCCGCGCTTGCGACACGCATGATGGCGAGGCAGATGGAGAAGATCGACATCCCGCCCGTGCCAGAGTTCATCGAGCTCATCTCCGACTCCGGGGCCAAGCTCTATGCCTGCAAGGCCACGGTGGAAATGTTCGGGTTGACCATGGACGACTTCGTGCCGCAAGTCGACGAGATCATCACCGTCGGCGAGTTCTACGAGAAGGCGGCCGGCGGCCAGATCGTCTTCACCTAGCCGGACGCGCAGGGCGTTCTCCAACGGGCTCCGGCAGCCCCCAACCGGCGGGCCCCTTCAGGGGCTCGCCAGCGGCGTTGCATTTTCTGCCTTGGCGGGCCGTGGCGCTTCTAGCCGGCCGCGCGCCGCAACACGTCCCACGCCAGGCGCACGTCCGCCTCCGTCGTGCGGAAGTTGCCGATGGCGAGGCGGAGCACGAGCCGGCCGTCGAGCTTGGTATGCGAGAGGAAGATCTCGCCCTCGTCGTTGACGCGGTGCATCAGTGCCTCGTTCTCCTCGTCGGAGCCGTCACGGCGGAAGCAGACGAGTGAGAAGGGGTGTGGCGCGCACACCTCCCAGCCGTCCTCCGACTCGACCCAGCTCGCGAACACGTCGGCAAGGCGCACGTGCTCGCGCAGTCGTTCGCGCAGACCATCCGCGCCGTAGAAGCGAAGCACGGCCCACAGTTTCAACGCGCGGAAGCGGCGGCCGAGTGGGATGGAGATCTCGCTGAGGTTCACCGCGTCGTCCGGTGTGCGCAGGTACTCGGGGACAAGGCTGAACGCGTCGCGGAAGGCCTCCACGCGGCGGGTGTAGAGGGTCGAGCAATCGATGGGGGTCGCCAGCCACTTGTGGGGGTTGAGGCAGACCGAGTCGGCCCGCTCCCAGCCGGCGAAGAGCGGTCGCAGCTCGGGGCACATCGCAGCCGGGCCGGCATAGGCGGCGTCCACGTGCAGCCAGACGCCGGCGTCGGCGCAGGCATCCGCGAGCCCGTCCACGGGGTCGATCGCGTTCGAGGACGTGGTGCCGATGGTGGCCACCACGGCGCACGCGCCGACGAGGTCGAGACGGTCGAGTCGCAACGCGTGGTTCGCGTCGCCCGGTACCTTACGGAGCTCGAGCTCGAGCAGCCGGCAGGCCTTGTCGATCGAGGAATGCGCGTGCTCCGATGCAACCACCACCCGACGGCCGGGGGCGGCCGACCGCGCGGTGGCCAACGCAGCGATCGCGCTCGTCGAGGCTGTGTCCTCGATGTGGCCCGCGAAGGTCGCGGGGAGCCCGACGAGGTCGCGCAGCCAGGAGGTCGCGACCTCCTCCAACTCCTGCAGCGCCGGTGACGTCCGCCACATGATTCCCGTCTGGTTGAGCGCTGCGATGAGCAACTCCGCGAGGATGCCCGGCTCGGTCGAGCTGGTCGCGAAGTACGCGAAGTAGCGCGGGCTCTGCCAGTGCGTGAGGCCCGGGGCCAGCACCGTCTCGAGGTCGGCGAGCACGGCGGAGAACGGCTCGGGGGCGAGCGGAGCGGTGGGGGGGAGGGCCGAGCGGATCGCGCCCGGCTCGGCGCGCGACAGCACAGGCACCTGGCGCAGGCTCTCGAGGTACCGGCCGATCCACTCCAGCGCCGCAGTCCCGTCGGCGACGAGTCGGGAAGCCTCCGTTCGCAGCTGATCGTCCACGCCGGCGAGTCTAGGCGGCCGACGTCTTGCGGCAGAGGCTCCTTGATGAGAACATGTGTTCGTGTCGGGAGCCGCGATCCTGCATGCCGACCTGGACTCCTTCTTCGCCTCGGTGGAGCAGCGCGACGACCCGCGGCTGCGGGGGAAGCCGGTGATCGTCGGCGCCGGTGTCGTGCTCGCCGCGAGCTACGAGGCGAAGGCGCACGGCGTGTGCACGGCGATGGGAGGTGCGCAGGCACGCCGGCTGTGTCCCGAGGCGATCGTCGTGGCGCCCCGGTTCGAGGCGTACGCGCAGGCGAGCAAGGACGTCTTCGCCGTCTTCGAGGACACCGCACCGACCGTGGAAGGGCTTTCCATCGACGAGGCGTTTCTCGACGTGCGCGGGCTCGAGCACATCTCCGGCACACCGCCGCTGATCGCGGTGCGCCTGCGGCTGCGGGTGCGCCGGGAGGTCGGGCTACCGATCACGGTCGGTGTCGCGCGCACGAAGTTCCTGGCCAAGGTCGCCAGCGGTGTGGCGAAGCCCGACGGCCTGCTCGTCGTCGATCCGCTCAGGGAGCTCGACTTCCTGCACCCGCTTCCCGTGGAGCGGCTGTGGGGTGTGGGGCAGGTGACGGCGGAGAAGCTGCGCGGACGGGGCGTACACACGGTGGGGGATGTCGCACTCTTCGACGAGGGGCTGCTCGTCTCGTGGCTGGGGCCGGCGGCCGGGCGCCATCTTCACGCCCTGGCGCTGGGCAGGGATCCGCGCCGGGTGGAGGGCGGTCGCCGTCGCCGGTCGGTCGGTGCGCAGCGCGCGATCGGCCGCGGCCCACATGCGGACGAGAAGCTCGAGGAGACGCTGCTCGCGATCGTCGACCGCGTCACGTCCCGTCTGCGGGCGGCCGGGCGGGTGGGCCGCACCGTGGTGCTCAGACTCCGCTTCGACGACTTCGCCCGGGTCACGCGCTCGCACACCCTGCCGTGGGCGACCGCGGAGACCCAGCCGATTCTCCGGGCGCTCCGGGACCTGTTCGACGACTCACGCCGAGAGATCCGCACGCGGGGCCTGACGCTGATCGGGATGGCGGTGACGAATCTCGAGGACGCCAACGCCGTGCAGCTCGCGCTGCCGCTGGACGGGTGGGCCGGCGGCGCACTCGACCGCGCGCTCGACGACGTGCGGGGGCGGTTCGGGCGGTCGGCCGTGGTGCGGGCGGCCCTGCTCGGCCGCGAGACCGGGTTCAGTCCGCCGCTGTTGCCCGATTAGGGATCAGGGAGAGGCGACGAGGTCGGCGCCGAGCGCGACGGCCGCGCGCAGGCATTCCGTGTAGGTCGTGTAGAGCGGCACGGGCGCGAAGCGCAGCACGTCGGGCTCGCGGAAGTCGCAGACGACCCCGTGCTCGCGGCGCAGGCGCGCGCACCGAGCCTTCGCGTCGCTCGCGCGCACCGAGAGCTGGCACCCGCGTGGCTCGCCTGCGCGGGGTGCGACGTGCGCTGCGTCGACAACCTCGTGCAGCGCTGTCTCGAGGAATCCGGTGAGCCGCGCCGAGCGCGCGAACAGCGCCTCCATACCCACCCGGTCGAACTCGGCGAAAGACGCGGCGAGAGGAGCGAGCGCGAGGATCGTGGGCGTTGAGAGCACGAAGCCTTCGGCGCCCGGGCGCGGCACGAAGTCGGGCTCCATCAGGAAGCGCGCCTCCGGGTCGACGCCCCACCAGCCGGCCAGGCGCGGCGCGTCCGCATGGCGGGGATGGACGAAGTGCCCGGCCGGAGCACCTGGGCCGCCGTTCAGATACTTGTAGCCGCACCAGGCTGCGGCGTCGACGCCCCACTCGTCCAGTGCCAGGTGGACATTGCCCGCTGCGTGCGCGAGATCCCAGATCGCGAGCGCGCCTTGCTCGTGCGCGAGCCCGGTGAGCCGCTGCATCTCGGCCACGGCACCCGTCAGGTACGAGACACCGGCGAGAAGCGTGACGGCAACCGTCTCGTCGACGTCGTCGCCGCACCCCGGGCGGACGGCATCGGCGGGGTCGAGGCCATGCCAGGCGACGTGGCTCGCCACCGCGTAGCGGTCGGAAGGGAAGGCATCGTCGTCGATGAGGATCCGATACCGCGTCGGGGTCGGCCGGTAGAGAGCGGCCAGCAGCAGGTGGAGGTTCCCGGTCAGCGTCCCTGCGATCGCGACGTGCTCCGGCGCGGCGCCGACGATGCGGCCCATGGCGGGGTTCAACTCGTGCGCCGCCTCCAGCCAGCCGCCCTCGAACCACGCCTCGACTGCGAGCTCCTCCCACTGGTCGAAGCGCTCGGCGACGGCGGCCCGCGCGGCGCGCGGCATCAAGCCGAGCGAGTTGCCCGCGAAGTACGCGATGTCCGTGGTCGCGAAGCGCTCGCGTGCCGGGGCGGGGTCGGACGCATCGGCCTTGGCTGCGTGAGCGGCGTCCACCAGCTGAGTATCCGCACCAACGGGCGGGTCACGCAACGAGGAACTGCTGGAGCGCCTCGCTGATGCCGGCTGCGTCGAGTCCGTGGTGACGGCGATGATCGGCTCCGCCGCCGTACCGTCGCACCTCGGTGTTCGCCACGCCGAGCGCGAGGAGGCGCACCGCCCGGTCGTCCAGGGCGGCGACCACCGGCGCTGTCGACGTTCCCGCAAGCACGGGTTCCACCAGAACGACGTCGGTGCCGGTCACGAGCTCACGAAGGGCATGGGCAGCGAGCGGTCGCGCCGTCGCCGTGTAGGCCACGGTCACGTCCAGGTCCACCGTCGCCTCCAGCACCGGGTCGAGCGTGGGTCCGATCGCGAGCACGAGCGGTGCGCCCGGACTGCCGGTGCGGAGCGCTCGCAGTGCGCTGTCGCGATGCGCCTCGTTGTTTGTCTCCTCGCTGAGCCGGATGTACACCCGGTCGTCCGAGCGGAGAGCGGCCCGCAGAAGATCCCCGACCTCGTCGGGATGGCCGGGAACATGGATCGTCCATCCCGGAAGCGCTCCGAGCAGCGCAACGTCGGCGGGTGCCTGGTGCGTCCGTCCCTCCGGCGCCGCATCGTACGAGGCGCCGATCGAGACGAGGACGGCGCCGAGCTCCTGATGACCGAGGTCGAGCTTGATCTGCTCGCACGGCCGCTCGACGAGGAACGGGGCGTAGGAGTGTGCCACGGGGCGCATGCCCTCCAACGCCAACCCAGCCGTGACCGAGATCAGCAGCTGCTCGCGGATGCCGACGTTGACGACACGTTCGGGATGCCGGGCAGTGAGCCCACTCTCGTCGAATCGCGAGACGCCGATGTCCGCAAGCACCAGCGCGACCCGTGGGTCATGGTCGAGAGCGTCGGTCATGACCTCGACGAAGCGATCGCGCATGGGCTCGCTCATTTCTGCCCCACCCGCGCGACGACGACGTGCGGTCGGTCAGCCGCGCCCGCAGCGAACGCCTCCTCGAGCGCGGCGTGATCGCGGCCGGACACGGTGACTCCCGACCAGCCTTCGACGGTGAACCGACGCTCGATCCCGTCCGGCCAGCCGTACGTAGAGGAGCCGTTGTCGATCACGACGGCGGTCAGCCGGTCCAGCTGGAGACGGGCGGCAAGTGCGATCGCCTCGTTGTTCGAGCCCTCGTCGAGCTCGGCGTCGCCCAAGAGCACCAGGAGGCGGGGTTTCGTGCGGCCTTGCGCGCGGAGTGCCAGAGCCGCCCCGACCGCGACGGGAAGGCCGTGCCCGAGGGAGCCGCTGGACAGCTCGACTCCGGGCACGAGCATCCGGTCGGGATGGTGCCCGAGCGGCGAGTCGAACGTCCCGAGCCTGCCCAGCCATGAGGCGGGGAAGAACCCGTGCGCCGCGAGGACGGCGTAGTACGCGTGGGGGCCATGCCCCTTGGAGAGGTAGAAGCGGTCGCGATCCGGATGCATCGAGGGATCGACGCGGAGAACACGCGAGTAGAGCGTCCACAACACGTCCACGGTGGAGAACGCCGCAGGGTGATGCTTGACGTCGCCGGTGGCGAGCGAGAGCAGGCCGGGCAGCTCGCCGTAGCGTGGTTTTCCGAGCCGCCCGGCAGAGGCGATGGCTACCATGACCCCACGGTACAACTTGAAGTGCACTTGAAGTCAAGAGCCTTCTCTGGAGGGAGTTTCGTGACACCGAGCGACGAGCTGACGATCGGAGAACTGGCTCGGCGGAGCGGGGTTGCCACGTCGGCCCTGCGCTTCTACGAAGCCGAGGGCCTGATCACCTCGTGGCGCACCAGCGGGAATCAGCGCCGCTATGCCAGGTCGACGCTGCGACGGGTGGCGCTCATCCATGCCGGCCGGGCGGCCGGTATCGGCCTCGAAGACATCCGTGCGGCTCTGGCCGGCCTGCCAGGCGACCGCACTCCGGGCAAAGCCGACTGGCAACGGCTTTCCCGGCGCTGGCGAGCAGATCTCGACGGCCGTATCGCCCAGCTCGAGGGCATCAGGGAACGGCTCACGTCGTGCATCGGCTGTGGCTGCCTGTCACTGCGCGCGTGCGCACTATTCAACGCCGATGATGCAGCTGCGGCTAGAGGCGCGGGTCCCCACTACCTCCTTGGGGACGAGCCCGGCTCACCCGGTCACACCGACACGGGGACTACCCTGAAGGGCATGGCACGGCCGGTCGAGACGCCGCTCCTGCGCCGGATTCGCGAGGCGGTGATCGGCGACGACCAGGTGATGGTGGGACCCTTCGGGCCGCGACGTGTGACATACGCCGACTACACGGCGAGCGGGCGCGCACTCGGGTTCATCGAGGACGTGATCCGCGACGAGGTGCTGCCGCGCTACGCGAACACGCACACGGAAGCGTCCGGCACGGGCCTGCAGACGACACGGCTGCGCGAGGATGCGCGTGCGATCGTCCGCGCTGCGGTTGGCGGCGACGACGACACCTGCGTGATCTTCTGCGGCTCGGGAGCGACGGGGGCGGTGGACAAGCTCATCGGCATCCTCGGCCTGCGCCTGCCGTCGCAACTCGAGGATCGCTATCACCTGACCCGTCATATCCCGCGGCACCAGAGGCCGGTCGTCTTCGTCGGGCCCTTCGAGCATCACTCGAACGAGCTGCCGTGGCGCGAGACGATCGCCGACGTGGTCGAGATCCGTGAGGACGCCGACGGCCACATCGACCTGGCCATGCTGGAAGAGCAGCTTGTGGCCTACGCGGGCAGGCCGCTCGTGATCGGCTCGTTCTCGGCCGCCTCGAACGTCACCGGGATCCTCTCCAACACATGCGCCATCGCCGACCTGCTGCACCGGCACGGCGCGCTCTCCTTCTGGGACTACGCCGCGGCTGCGCCGTACGTCGAGATCGAGATGAACCCGGCCTGCGGGCAGCACGCGCTCGCCTACAAGGACGCCGTCTTTCTCAGCCCGCACAAGCTGGTGGGCGGGCCGGGCACGCCCGGCGTGCTCGCCATCCGTCGCGAGTTGGTCGGCAACCGGGTGCCCACGGTCGTCGGGGGAGGCACCGTTGCCTACGTCAATCCCAACGAGCATCGCTATCTCGACGATCCGGAGCACCGCGAGGAGGGTGGGACCCCGGCGATCGTGGAGACGATCCGGGCGGGGCTCGTCTTCCAGCTCAAGGCGGCAGTGGGCAGCGAGGTGATCAAGGGCCATGAAGCGGACTTCCTGCGCCGCGCGGTCGAGCGCTGGCGCGGGAACCCGTGCCTGGAGATCCTCGGGAATCTCGACGCGGAACGGCTGTCGATCGTGTCCTTCGTCGTGCGGCGGCCCGGAGGCCGCTTCCTGCATCACAACTTCGTCGTGGCGCTGCTCAGCGACCTGTTCGGCATCCAGGCCCGCGGGGGCTGCTCGTGCGCCGGGCCGTACGGCCACCGGCTGCTCGGCATCGACCTCGAGCGCTCACACGAGTTCGAGCGGGAGGTCGCGCGAGGCTGTGAGGGGATCAAGCCCGGTTGGACCCGGGTCTCGTTCAACTACTTCATCTCCGAACCCGTCTTCGAGTACATCGTGGAGGCGGTCGACGTCGTCGCCCGCGACGGCTGGCGCCTGCTCTCCGAGTACCGCTTCGATGCGATGACGGGCTTGTGGCGGCACCGTGAGGGACCGGTCGAGCCGCCGCTCAGGCTCACTGCGATCAGCTACGACGAGGAAACGGGGGCGCTCGTGCTCCCCGACCTGGCCCACGATCGGGCGCCGGAATCCGAGCTCGCACGGCACCTCGAAGAGGGAGGGGCGATCCTCGCGCGTGCGAAGGCGATCGAGGACGACGGGGAGGCGCGTCTCAGTGCCGACTTCGAGCACCTCCGCTGGTTCGAGCTGCCCGCCACCTCTGTCACCTAGCGGCTTGAGGGCGAAGCCCGGTTGTCGTGGTCGCCGGCTCGGCGTTTCGGTTCGGAACGGACAGGCCTGCCTCGAGGAAATCCGCCGCGAGGGACCGGCCAGGTCGCCTGTCCTCCGGCTGGAGCTCGAGGCGCTAGGCTCACCCGATGGAGGCCACCGCGAAGCGAGCCGCCTTCCGGGCGCTCCACGAGGGGCCGCACTTGTTCCTGCTGCCGAACCCGTGGGACATCGGCTCGGCGAAGTTGCTCGAGCAGCTCGGCTTCGAGGCCCTGGCCACGACGAGCTCCGGGTTCGCGCAGACGCTCGGCCGGCTCGATCAGACGGTGAGCCGCGGGGAGCTCGTCGAGCACGTGCGCGCCCTCGCCGCGGCGGTGTCGATCCCGCTCAACGTGGACAGCGAGCAGTGCTATCCCCGGGAGGACGGCGGGATCGCGCGTACCGTGGAACTGCTGGCGGACGCAGGCGCCGCCGGGTTCTCGCTCGAGGACTACGACCCCGTGGACGATGCGATCCTCGGCCTCGACGTCGCGGTCGAGCGGGTTGCCGCAGCCGTGGCGGCGAACCGCGCGCTGCCCGAGCCGATGGTCGTCACCGCCCGCGCCGAGAACCACCTGCACGGGAAGGACGACCTCGACGACACAATCGCCCGCCTCGTCGCCTATCGGGACGCCGGGGCCGACTGCGTGTTTGCGCCGGGGCTCCGCGACCTCGGGGAGATCGGGCGGCTGGTCTCCGCCGTCGGTGTTCCCGTCAACGTGCTTGCCTGGCCAGGCGGGCCGGTAGCCGAGGAGCTGGAAGGCGTTGGAGTACGGCGCATCTCCACCGGGTCGTGGCTCGCACGAGACGCCTACGGGTATCTCGTGCGCTCGGCCACCGCCCTGCGCGACACCGGCGCGCTCGCGTTCGAGGGCGGAATCGAGTCCAACCTGTTACGGGCCGCTCTCGGTTGATGCGTCATCCCCTATCTTCCGGACGGTCAACGACCGGAGGTGCATCGTGAGCCTGAAGGAGCAGTTCTCCGCGGAGGAGTGGACGAAGGTCTCCCACACTCCGTTCCTCGTCTCGGCCGCCGTCGGCATCGCCGATCCGAGCGGCCCGTTCGGGATGATCAAGGAAGGCGTCGCACTCGGGAAGGCGGTGAAGCGCGCGATGGACGGTGCCGAAGGCGAGCTGGCGAAGGCGATCGCAATCGAGTTGCGCGAGCATCGTCCGAGCCGCATCGACCTCGTCGGTGACGGGCCTCGCTCCAAGGCAGAAGCGCACGCGAATGCGATCGAGGCGCTCAAAGCCGCAGTCGAGCTGGCGGAGTCGAAGGCCTCCACGCACGCACCAGGGCTCAAGGCGTGGCTGCGGGAGATAGCCGACGAGATCGCCGGCGCTGCCGAAGAGGGTGGGTTCCTGGGGATCGGCGGCGAGGCGATCAGCGAAGGGGAGGCGGTGGTGGTGGAGGCGATCAAGGCGGCGCTTGTGTAGCCGTTGGCCGGCAACACCGGTGCCTCTCGCTCCTCTGTCAAGTGGTGAGGGGTAGTTCGGTGGTGGCGTCGGTTTTGAGGGCGCGGTAGACGATGTCGGAGAGGCGGCGTTTGAGGATGCGGAGGGCTTCGAGGCCGCCGTCTCCTTGGG
>JBJXGY010000113.1:0-43274 GCA_046160185.1 Gaiella sp.
CCCTCCGGATCCAGGCCGCGCCAGACCCGCACGAACGGGTTCGTCTCCCACTCCGCGGCCACGGTCGTCGCCTCACGGTGGCCCGGGTGCACGCGGGTGTCGGGAGGCAGCGTGAGCAGGCGCTCCATGACCGAGTGGCGCAGCGCCGGGTAGCTGCCACCCGGGCTGCGGGTACCGCCCACGGTGCCGCGAAAGAGCACGTCGGCGGTGAGGCAGTCACCGCCCACGAGGAAGGCGAGATGTCCGGGCGCGTGGCCCGGTGTGAAGAGCGCCTCGATCTCGAGCCGGCCGCTGGAGACGACGCCTCCGTCCGCGATCGTCTGCGTGACCAGCCCCGGCTCCAGCAGCTCGGCCGTCAACGGGTGGGCGACCACCGGCACCGCGAAACGCGCCGCGAGCTCACCGATCCCCACCACGTGATCGATGTGGTGGTGAGTGAGCAGCACGTGCGTGATCTCGATCCCGTCTGCCGCTGCCCGCCGAACCAGCTCCTCGACACGCTCGTTGCCGTCGACCAGGACCCCCTTCCCGCCCGGCCTCTCCGCCACGAGGTAGGCGTTGGCGAGGAACTGCGTGTCCTCGACCCGTTCGATGATGCCCGCGTCTGCGCTCAAAACGTGATCACGCTCCTGATGCCGTCCTGTGCTTCCATCAGCTCGAAGCCGTGATTGACGTGGTCGAGGGTGAGCCGGTGGGAGATCAGCGACTCGACGTCGATCTCGCCGGCCAGCCAGCGGTCGACGAGCTGCGGCACCTGGGTGCGCCCCTTGACGCCGCCGAAGCTCGACCCGGTCACGCGGCGCCCTGTGATCAGGAACCGCGGGATCACCTCGAGCACCTCGCCCTTTCCGGCGACGCCGCACATCGTGGCCAGCCCCCAGGCTTCCCGTGCGGCTTCCACTGCCTGCCGCATCACGTGCACGTTGCCCGTGGCCTCGAAGGTGTAGTCGGCACCGAAGCCCCCGGTTTCGGACCGGAGCCAGTCGACAGTGTCCGCGTCGGCCACCCGCGTCTCGGTGGCGCCGTGGTGGCGCGCCTGCTGCAAACGCCCGTCGGACAGGTCGAGCGCGATGATCCGGTCGGCCCCCGCGAGACGCGCACCGATCACCGCCCCCAGTCCGACGAGCCCGCAACCGAAGACGGCCACCGTGCTTCCGGGCTCGACCCTTGCGGTGTACAGCGCCGCGCCGATGCCCGTCGAGAGGCCGCAGGCAAACGGAGCGCAACCCTCGAGTGATGCATCAGGGTTGACCTTCGCGAGTGCGATCTCGGGCATCACGGTGTACTCGGCGAAGGTGGACGTGCCCATGAAATGTCGAAGCTCTTCCCCGTTGCGTGAGAGCCGCGCGGTCCCGTCCGGCAGGTAGCCGAGACCCTGCCGGTCGCGGATGGCCAGGCAGCGGTTGGTGCGGGAGCTCCGGCAGTGAACGCACGCGCCGCATTCCGGGGCGAAGAGCGTGACGACATGGTCGCCCGGCCGGACGAGGGTGACCCCATCCCCCACCCGTTCGACGATGCCGGCACCCTCGTGGCCGAGAACGCACGGTGCGTACCCGGAGGGGTCGGCGCCCGAAGCCGTGTAGAGGTCGGTGTGGCACACGCCGCAGGCCACCAGCCTGACGAGCACCTCTCCCGCCTTCGGCTCCGCGAGATCGATCTCTTGCACCACGAGTGGGCTCCCGAACTCCTCGAGCACCGCTGCTCTGATCCTCATGCAACTCCTCCCGATCGGCGCGTGGACACCAGCGAACCCGGATAATCCCAGAAGTACCGATCAGGAGGTCACGATGTCGACACACCAGAGCGCTGCTGCACTGCACGAAGCCCGTAGCGAGATCGTCGCCCGGGGTGTGCCCAACCCGCGGCTCGTAGTGGCCCGTGCCGAGAATGCGAAGGTGATCGACGTCGAGGGTCGGGAGTATCTCGACTTCGTCGGCGGCATCGGCTGCCAGAACCTCGGACACGGCAACGACCTCGTTGTCCAGGCGATCCACGAGCAGGTCGACCGTTTCCTGCACCAGCAGATCGGGATCGGCTCGTACGAGCCCTACGTCGACGTCTGCCGGCTGCTCAACGAGACCGCCCCGATCGCGGGCCCGGTCAAGAGCATGCTCGTCAACTCCGGCGCCGAGGCAGTCGAGAACACCGTCAAGATCGCGCGCGCCTCCACCGGCCGGCCGGCGGTCCTGGTCTTCGACCGCGGCTTCCACGGGCGCACGCTGCTGACGATGACGATGACCGCGAAGCTCGTGTACCGGAAGGGCTTCGGCCCCTTCGCGCCCGAGATCTACCGCGCTCCCGCGCCGTATCCCTACCGGGGCATCACCAGCGACGATGCGATCGCGGGTATCGAGCGGCTGTTCAAGAGCGAGCTCGACCCGGAGACGGTGGCGTGCGCCGTCCTCGAGCCGGTGCAGGGCGAGGGCGGGTTCATCCCCATGGAGCCGGATTTCCCGGCGCGCCTCAAGGAGCTCATCGCGAAGTACGGCATCCTCTATGCGAACGACGAGATCCAGACCGGCTGCGGTCGCACCGGCACGATGTGGGCGATCGAGCAGTACAGCGTCGAGCCTGACCTGCTGATCTCCGGCAAGACGCTCGGAGGTGGGTTGCCGCTGGCAGGCGTGACCGGGCGGGCGGAGGTGATGGACGCGCCCGGCCCCGGTGGCCTCGGCGGGACGTTCGGCGGAAACCCTGTCTGTTGCGCGGCAGCCGCGGTCGTGCTCGAGGAGGTCTCGAAGCCGGAGGTTCTGGCGCTGTCGAAACGGCTCGGTGAGCAATTCCGTGCTGGACTTGACGAGCTGCAGGGACGGATCGAGGAGATCGGGGACGTGCGCGGCCTCGGGCCGATGCTGGCGATCGAGCTCGTCACCGACCGCACCGCGAAGACGCCCGCCACCGAGCTGGTCTCGCGGGCGATCTCCGAGGCCTTCGACCGCGGGCTGCTGCTCATGTCCTCGGGGCTGTACACGAACGTGATCCGCTTCCTGCCTCCGCTCAACCTCACGGACGAGGAGCTGCGTCAGGGCCTCGACCTGCTCGAGCAGACGCTGCTATCCGCAGGCGCCACCGCGCGCTAGACCACTAGCTCGATGGCCTCGATCATGCGGGAGACGATGTGGCGGCAGCCGACCGACCTGCGGCGGCTGCTCGCCGACCCCGACCCGGCCGAGGCCGCCGCCGAGCGCCTGCGCGGTCGCCGCGTGTTCCTCGTCGGCACGGGCACGAGCTGGCACGCTGCCAACCATGGGGTGTGGCTGCTTCGCGAGGCCGGTGTTGACGCGCTTCCGGTGCAGGCGATGGACGCGGCGTTGTGGGGACCTCGACCCGGGCCGGACGACGCGCTGCTCCTGCTCAGCCACCGCAACTCGAAGCGCTTCGCATCCGTCGAGCTGGCGCGTGCCCGCGCGGCTGGAGTGCCCACCGTCGTGATCTCGGGCGCCGGGTCGGAGGGCGCCGACCTGGAGACGGTCGAGCAGGAGCGCTCCCCCACGTTCACGGCCAGCCACCTCGGGGCGCTGCTGCGGCTTGCGCAGCTGGCGCGAGCGCTGGGCGCTGCCCTGCCGGGGCTCGAGCGGATCCCGGAAGCTGTGGAGTTCGCGCTCTCAGGTGACGGGCCGCGCGTGCAGGCGCCGGCGAAGGCCCTCGAGTACATCGGCGCCGGCCCCAACCAGTGGACGGCGGCCGAGGGGGCGCTCAAGGTGCGGGAGGCGGCGCTCGTGATCGCCCAGGGCCTTTCGGTCGAGCAGTTCTTCCACGGCCCGGCGGTGGCGTGCGGCGAGGGCTGCACCCTCGTGTGCCTGGACGGCGGCGGCCCTGGCGCGGAGCGGATCGAGGCGGTAGCCGCGGCCGCCGAGGCCACTGGCTCGGTGGTTCATCGCATCAGCGAGACCGCACTCGGCGAGCCGCTGTCGGTCTTCGCGCTCACGGTGGCGATCCAGCGCATCGCGCTCGACCTCGCCGAGGAGCTCGGCACCGACCCGGACGCGTTCGGCTACAACGTGCCCGGCCGCAAGGAGGCCTGGGGCGCGCTCCAGCTCTGAGGCGACCGATGCCGCGCGGCGGCGGCTCTACCTGGAACCTAGAACCACTTGGTGTACAGCGGCTCCGGCACCACGGGTGCCTGCTCGGGCGGGACGCCCGCGAACAGCGACGTGATGCCGTCGGCCCAGCGCCTGGCGCGGTCGGTGAGCCGGCGGTCGTCGGTCTGCATCCGCCCGCGCGAGACGATCACGCCGAGATCCGCACCCTTGTAGCGGTAGTCGCCGTTGCCGTAGACACGCAGGTAGAAGGCCTCGTCGTCGTGCCCGACCGTGTGCCAGGTGGTCACCGGCGAGAGGTGCTCGACCCTGCCGTCGTCACCCATCCGCCAGAGCCCGCTGGGAGGTGCCTGGGTGATCAGCTCGACCACGTCCTCGGTCTGCTTCAGCACCAGCTGGCTCCACTCGTCGTACTCCTCCCACCGCTTCTGCACGCGCTTGAGGTCAAGCTCCCAGTCGACGTCGAGGAACTCCAGGAGGTGGAAGAGGAAGAGCGGCACTCCGCCGTACTTGGACGTGATCAGGTTGGTGAGCGGGCTCGCGCCGGAGATGCGCGGGTTGATCTCACCCAGGTAGACCTCGCCGGTGTCGTTCTCGACGAGGAAGTCGAGACAGAAGACGCCTCGGTAGCCGTTCGCGTACAGCGTGTCGCCGAGCTTGCGGGCCATCGTGCGGATGCGCTTGCGGATGGCTTCGGTGAAGACGTTCGGGAAGATGTCGTTGCCGCACCAGCCGCCGCGGTACGGGGTGAGCTCCTCGAAACCGGTGATGTCGGTCTGGATCGGCCCGACGAGCGTGCCGTGGCGGGTCGCGCATGCCTCGAGCGTGCCGGGCAGGTGCTCGATCCGGCGCATGATCTTGAGGTCCTCGCCGACGAACTTCTCGACGTGCTCGTTCCAGCCCACCTCGTCCGAGATGAAAAACGTGGTTCGACCGGAGTCGCCATACGGGGTCTGCACCACGAGGTCGGTGCCGAGCTTCCCTTTCTTCGCGAGCTGCAGCAGCTCCTTGTAGCTTCCGGCTCGGGAGAGCACATTCGGCGCCGACTCGATGCCGGCCTCGTTGGCGAGGTGGGTGGTGGTGATCTTCGAGTCGATGTGCTCCCGCAGCTCACGCGGCGGCAATGCGATCTCGAGGCCAAGCTCGCCGGCCAACTCCTCCGTCTCCTCCTCGAACATCACGAACAGCGCCTTGCCGCCACCCCGGGCATGGATGCGGTCCGTCACCTCCTTGTGGGACAGGAGATACGTGTTCACGGCCTCGAAGGAGGCGAACTCGGGCTGCGCCTCGTGACTCGGCACGAAGACATGCGGGTGGTGACTGTCGAAGGAGTCGAAGTACGAGATGTACTCGAACGGGCCGACCCACTGGTCGAGGCCGAGGATGTTGTAAGGGGTCGGCGAGACGAAGTAGATCGGCGTCTGCAAGCGTCTCATGTAGGTCGAGACGTCCGAAAGGCTTCTCAACACGACGCCGGACGACGCACCTCTCTTCGCAGTTTTGACCTTGCCGTCCTTCCCTCCCCCCATCATCCGACCGTACAGGGTCGAGAGCACCGGCTCAAGCCCGTTACGCGAAGATCACGTCGGGGGTGTGGGGCGGCTCAAAAGTGCGTTCGAGGACTGGCGGCATGGTCATCACCATGCGTCGCGTCCGCTCCTCCTCGTACGGTGCGGCGAGGGACAGCTCCCAGCTCTCATCGGGCCAGAGCAGGCGGACCGTCCGGTCGCGACAGGAGTACGACGCCGTGTAGACGGTGCCCCAGGTGTGACGAAGGTGTGGCCGGTAGATCGGCTCGCTGAGGAACGCACGCTCCAGCTCTTCCCGGCCGGGGCCGGAGACGAGCGCCGCCGCGATCGCTTCCTCGCGGGCGACGGTCTCGGTCATCACCGCATGCTCGGCCCATTCGGTCTTCCCCTGTCTGTTCCCCGCGAACAGCACGTCGCGTGACAGGACGGGCTCGTGGTCCGGCGCGATCTGCAGAAACGCCGCGTCACCTTCGGCGTCGGCGACCACGACGTTGTAGGCGAGGTTGACCGGGACGATGCGCGCCGCTTCGATGGCCTGTTCCACCGTTGCGCACATCTCGAGCAGGTAGCGGAGCAGGAGCGTGATCGCGAAGCCACGCCCGACGACGCGGCGGCCGCCGAACGCGAGCGCGACCGCCAGGCCATCCTCGTTGACTCCGTCGAGCACGCCCCACAAGCAGTCGCTCATCGCAAGCGTCCGCCGCCCGGCCAGCTGGGAGGCGAGGAGCGTGGTCTCGCACAGCGCGGGGACGTAGTCGTAGTTGCGCACGATGCCCCGATCGGCACCGGGCACCGCAGCGATCGAGCATGCGGAGAAGAAGGGTGTCGGCTCCCACAGGGAGAGAAACCGCGCTTCGAGATCTCCGCCGCCGACGGTGCCCACAAGCTTCTCGTAGACCGGTACGAGCTCCGGGACATAGGTGCGGAGCGCACGCAGGCATCGGGCGTACGACGGGCGGGCCAGTTCGCCGTCGCGCAGGAACCAGCGCCGGTACGCAGGCCACGCGACGTCGAACAGATCCTTCAGGCGGTCGCCGGGTTGCTCCTCGACGATCGACCGGAAGGTGACGGTCGCCTCGTGGAACCCAGGCGCGCGGTCACGGATCCCCTCCGTGCTCATCCACTCAGGTTATCGGCCGGTCCAGCGCTTGTGAACCTCGGAAGGGTGACGTGCGCGTACGATCCCGCGGTGCGCCTGGACGAATACGCGGCCCTCGACGCAACAGCGCTGGCAGCGCTCATCCGCGACGGCCAGGTCTCGGCACCCGAATTGGCCGGACTCGCGGCGGAGGGCGCAGGACGCGTCAACGACACGCTGCGCGGTGTCGTCGCGCTCTACGACGACCTCGACGCACGCGCCGCCCACGCGGCCGAGGGGCCGTTCCGGGGTGTGCCGACGCTTCTCAAGGATCTCTTCCACGGGGACGTCGGCGAGGTGACCGAGGCGGGCAGCCGTCTCGCCGAGGGCTGGGTCGCGCAGACGCCGTCGGAGCTCGCACGGCGAATCCGGGCGGCGGGCTTCGTGCCGCTCGGCCGCTCGGCCACCTCGGAGTTCGGGATCATGGGGACGACGGAGACGATCGCCGTCGGCCGGACGTGCTCACCGTGGAGCGACAAGCACATGGCCGGCGGGTCGAGCGGCGGCGCAGGCGCGGTCGTCGGCGCGGGGATCGTGCCGGTCGCGACGGGGTCGGACGGCGGCGGCTCGATCCGGATTCCCGCTTCCGCCTGCGGCGTCGTCGGCCTGAAGCCGAGCCGCGGCCGTGTCACGTGGGGCCCGCTGGCGGGAGAGCCCCTCCTCGGGTGGGCCGTCCACTTCGTGCTGTCCCGCAGCGTCCGCGACACGGCCGCCTGCCTCGATCTGCTTTCCGGGCCGTTTCCGGGCGATTCCGCCGTTCCACCTGCTCCACCGACGCCGTTCGCCGCCGAGGCGGGCGCCGAGCCCGTCGCCCTGCGCATCGCGGTGTGCTGGGAGCCGTGGTCGGGACGGCCGGTGGTGGACGAGGTGCGGCTGTGCACCGAGACGACCGCGCAGCTGCTCGAGGATCTCGGCCACCACATCACGCCGGCGTGCCCCGTGTTCAGCTGGGAGCAGTTCCTGGACGCCATGACCGACATCTGGTCGTCCAACACGGCGCACACGATCACCGGATTCGGGGCCGCCGTCGGACGCGCACCCGGGCCCGACAACCTGGAACTGCCGACGTTTCGCATGCTCGAGTACGGTCGCGCCGTCACGGCGCACCAACTCCTCGACGCGATCGACGGAGCCGGGACGGTCGTGCGGCACGTTGCCCGCCTGTTCGAGGATTTCGATGTGCTGCTGACGCCGACGCTCGGCGCCCTCCCGGCGCGTCTCGGGACCTACGAGCCCGACGCGGAGATCGAGCCACGGGAGATCTTCGACTCCTGGTCGCAGCTGGAATCGTTCCTACCGGTGTTCAACGCGTCGGGCCAGCCCGCGATCAGCCTGCCGCTCCACCAGTCGGAGAGCGGGCTGCCGATCGGGATGCAGCTCGTAGGACGCTACGGCGCCGAGGCGACCCTGATCCGCCTGGCCGCGCAGCTGGAAGCGGCGATGCCCTGGGCCGGCCGCGTGCCGCCCCTGCACGTCTCGCGCTGACGGCGCCGGGAACCTGCCGGCGCCGACCGGTGTATCGGGAGTGTTGTTCTCGCTCCCCGGCTCCCCGGTGTCTGACTTCCAGTCAGTACCGGTGCTCCATCTGCAGGAAAAGGAGGACCGCATGCGCCACAGAACCCTCGCCCTCGGCGCCGTCGCCGTCGTCGCGCTGATCCTCGTCGTCCAGGTAGGCGCGCGCCCACAGGGTGCAATCACCGTTCGGGTCACGTCGAGCGGCGGTCAGACCGTAGTGCGAACGGTCGCCGCGCAGACCGGTGAGACCGTTGCCACGCAACGCCTGGCTGGGACATTCCGTCTCCCGGTGGTGGTCCGTGGTGTGCGCGAAGGGCTCTCCGTCGACCAGTCGACGATCGTGCTGCAGGGTGCAGTCGGAGCCAAAAGCTCGACGTTCGCTGTCCTCGCGTCCTCCCTCGACCGCCCGCCGCGCATCGTCACGCTCGCGGGACGCTTCGACTACGACGCACTCTCGCCCGACGGGCGCCTGCTCTATCTCACCCAGATGCTCCCGGGCGAGGACGGCCGCTACCTCGTCCGGGTGTACAGCCTCACCAAGCAGCGTCTCCTCGCGCAGCCAGTGGTGGAGAAGGGTGAGGAGCCGGGGCCGATGGCCGGCTATGCCGTCGCCCGCGTCTCCTCCGGCTATGACGGCTGGGTGTACACCGCCTACCGTGGCGGTCACGAGGGGCCGTTCATTCACGCCCTCCAGACCCGTGCGCGCGCCGCGGCCTGCATCGAGCTGCGACCCCACGACCCCCACGAGCGCGCCGGCGACCGCTTCTGGCAACTCCGGTTCGCCGACGACGGTCGCACGCTCGTGGCGACGAACCCCAAGACCGGCGCGCGTGTCTCGGTCGACCTCTCGCAGGGCTGGCCGGCCCCGATACCTGGCTGAGCGAAGTAAGGCAGCGCCAACGCCGGCAAGGGCAACACCGGTGCCTGCCTGTCAATCAGGCACCAAGCAGCACGCCGACCGTGGCTTCCGTGGGGTGTCTGACTTCAGTCAGACACCGGCGTCGACCCAATGCACCATCGTGGCGTAGATGGAAGGATCAGCCGATGGCGCTGCCAAGGAGCCTTCGGGTCGTCGCGGTGGGGCTCGAGCTGCACTTCAAGATCCTCAGCCGGTCGCCGTTCGACCTCTGGATCGTGCTGGCGACGCCGTTGATCTTCTCCACCCTCGCCTACTTCCTCTTCACCACCGACGGGGATCCCGGCGCCCTGTTCGTGGCCGCGCTGGCCTCCGCCGTGATGGGCATCTGGTCGTCGACGACTGCGGCGGGCGCGGGTGCGTTGCGCCGCCAGCGGCGGCTCGGGGTGCTCGAGCTGCTCGTGGCCTCTCCGGCGCCGTTCGGCGCGGTTGTGCTCCCGATCACGCTTGCCCTCTCTACGATCGGCATCTACTCGTTCGTGGCTGGGGTCGCGTACGTTCGGCTGCTATTCGGCGTCACGCCCGACGTGGCCGACTGGGTCGCGTTCGGCGCGGCGATTCCGGCCACGATCATCTCCCTGGGGTTCTTCGGGTTCCTGCTCACCGCCGCTCTCGTGCGCTACCGCTCGGCGTTCATGATCGGAAACCTGCTCGAGTGGCCTGTCTGGACGCTCAGCGGTCTGCTTGTCCCCGTCGCTCTCCTCCCAGGATGGGCACATCCAATGTCGTGGCTCGTTGCTCCGACGTGGGGCATGCGTGCTCTCCGCGGGGCCACGCTCGGAACCGGTCAGCCGTGGCTCGACATCGGTATGTGCGCAGCCGTGTCGGTGTTCTACGGGGCGGTCGCAGTCTTGCTTTTGCGGTGGTTCGTCCGCTCCGCGCGAGAACACGCAACGCTCGGGCTCGCGTGACGAACCTCCGGGTCTTCGCGATCGGGGGCTACCTGAGCTACCGCGCGCTCTTCGGCTGGCTCAATCCCCAGTTGTATGTGCTCACGCTCCTCGTGCCGACGGTCACGCAGCTCGTGTTCTTCGTGTACCTCGGCCGGGCCGCCGGCGTCGCAGACGATGCGTTCTACGTTGTCGGCAACGCGCTCGTGGCGGCCGCCGCACCCGGTCTCTTCGGGATGGCCCAGACGATCGCCGACGAGCGCGAGACGCACACGCTGGCGCTGCTTGTCGCGTCCCCGGCGAGCCGCCTGGCCATCCTCCTCGGACGCGCGTTGCCAGTCCTGGCGAACGGCGTGTTCGTGGCCGCCTGGACGTTCACCGTCGGGGGATTGCTGTTCCGCATACACATCCCGGCTGACGCGCTCCCCGGCATCGCGCTCGCGACGCTCCTCTCCGCGTTCGCCTGCGTGGGCATGGGTCTCTGCAACGCCGCGCTCGGCCTTCGCTGGCGCGAGACGGGGGTGCTTGCGAACTTCATGCTCTTCGCGCTTCTGATCTTCGCCGGGGTCAACGTCCCGCTCGACCGCATGCCTGGGTGGCTCTCGACGCTTGCCCAGGGACTACCGGTGACGCACGGAACGGAAGCTGTGCGTGAGCTCGTGGCCGGCGCCTCGCTAGAAGACGTCGCCACGCTGATCGCGGCCGAGGGGCTGGTGGGGACGGCGTACGCCGTCGTCGGACTGCTGGCCGTCCGCCTCTTCGAGGTTCAGGGCCGGCGCGGCGCCGCGCTCGAGGTCGCCTGACACGGGAGGCAGGCCTGCGCCCCGGCCGATCGCGAGCACTGCGGTCACCATACGACGTTCACCGCGGGTGGCTTGCGGAAGACGACTCCCTCCGCCACCGGCGCGGGCGCGTCCGGGTCGAGGCGAATGCCGGGCAGCCGGTCGCGAACCGCCTCGAGCGCGGCCAGCGTCTCCAGTCGCGCCAGGTGCACACCGAGGCACGCGTGCGGCCCCTGCGCGAAGGCGAGGTGCTTACGCGTGTTCGCACGCACCGGATCGAACACGTCAGGCGCCGCGAACACCTCGGGGTCGCGATTCGCCGCCGCCAGCGACAGCACGACGAAGTCTCCAGCTCCGATCTCGACGCCGCCGAGCTCGAGGTCTCTGGTGGCGTAGCGGTCGAGCTGCGCTGCGGCCGGCTCCAGCCTGAGCGACTCGTCCACCGCGTTTGCGAGCAGGGCTCTGTCCGCGGTACAGCGGGCCCATGCGGATGGCGCGCGCAGCAGATGCGCGAACGCGTTCGCGGTGGCGGCCTCGCTCGTCTCGAGCCCGCCGAAGAGCATGACGCCGACGTTGGCGACGAGCTCGGGCTCGTCGAGCGCGCCCGCCGCGGCGCCGAGAAAGGACGACCCGCGAATCGAACGCCGCACCGCATCTGCCAGGCCGTCCACGGCCGCGACGCGGACACCATCGGCACCGCCCGACGAGAGCCGCGTCACCTCGGCCACGATCTCGGCATACCAGCCGAGAAGCTCGTCTGTCTTCACACCGTCCAGCGAAAGGAGGTCGGTCATCACACGCGCGGCGAGCGGTCCCGCCAGTTCTGCGCGCAGCTCGGCACGACGGCCCCGTCGCGCCAGCTTCTCGACCAGCTCGTCCGCTGCGACCCGCACGCCCGCCTCCAGCTCGGCGCGCACGGCGGCAGCTCTCAAGGGGAGCGCGAACGGCTCGCGATGCCGCGCGTGCTCCTCCCCGTCGAGGGACAGCATGCTCGGGCCGAGCACGCGCCCGGTGGAGAAGCGAGGGTCGTCGACCGTGAACGCTTGCGCGTCGCGCATCGCCTCGACCACCAGGCTGTACGAGGTGACGACCCAACCACCCAGCGCAGGCAGACACGAGACCGGTTCGCTTGCACGCAGACGAGCCGTGACCCCGTGCAGATCAGCTGCGAGCGCCTCGAGGGTGACCGAAGCCCCGAGCGGGAACCGGGCTGACCGACGTGCGCCTCGGCAGACCATGATCGCTTCTACCACACCCTTGGCAAGCGCCCATGTCGAGTGGCGGGTCTCCACCTCATGTGCCAACCGGTCACGCGACACGTCCGCGTTGCTCGTGCCACACTCAGCGCATGGCTACCGATACGCGTCTCTGGCATCCGTTCGCCGACATGGCGAACGTCCGCGGGCACGAGCTCGTCCTCGAGCGCGGAGAGGGCATCTGGCTCTTCGACGACCGGGGGAACCGCTACCTGGACGGCACGGCAGCTCTCTGGTACGCGAACGTCGGCCACGGACGCCGCGAGATCGCAGAGGCCGTAGCGGAGCAGCTCGCCAAGCTCGAGACCTGGTCGATCTTCGGCGACACCGCGACCGCACCGTCGCTCGAGCTTGCCAACCGACTGGCGGAGCTGGCACCTGTCGACAACGGCCGCGTGTTCTTCGGCTCCGGCGGCGGTGACGGCATCGAGGCCGCGGCCAAGCTCGCGCGCCGCCACTTCAACGCGATCGGGCAGCCCGAGCGCGTCCACATCGTGTCGCGGGCGAAGGCCTATCACGGCAGTCAGGCCTTCGGCACCTCGATCGGCGGCATCGAGCCGAACCGCGCCGGCGTCGGCCCGCTCGTGCCGTCGACCTCCACGATCGCCTGGGACTCCGCGGATGCGCTTCGCGAGGAGATCGCCACCGTCGGCGCCGACCGCGTCGCGGCGTTCTTCATGGAGCCCGTGATCGGCGCCGGCGGGGTCTATCCGCCACCTGAGGGCTATGTGGAGTCGGTGGCCGCGATCTGCCGCGAGCACGGGGTCATCTTCGTGCTCGACGCCACAATTTGCGGCTTCGGCCGGGTCGGGACGTGGTTCGCCGCCGAGCGTTGGGGTGTGCGGCCCGACATGATCGTCTTCGCCAAGGGCGTCACCAGCGGCTACCTTCCGCTCGGCGGCGTCGTCGTCGGCGAGCGCGTGGCCGCCCCGTTCTGGGACACGCCTGGCAATCCCTTCCGCCACGGTCAGACCTACGCCGGCCACGCCACCTGCTGCGCGGCCGGCCTCGCCAACATCGAGATCATGGAACGCGAGGGGCTTGTCGAGCGGGGCCGCACGCTCGAGGGGCCGCTCCACGATGCGCTTGCCCCGCTCGCGGATCATCCGGTCGTGGCCGAGGTGCGCGGTGGCACCGGCATGATGGCCGCGATCGAGCTCAGGCCGGAGCTCCTCGAGCGCCGCAAGACGGCCGTCCAAGAGGTGTACGTGTCCGTTCGAGACGTGGGCAAGCTGTTCATGCGACCGATGCTCTCGTCGCTGGCGGTGTCGCCACCGCTCACGATCACCGAGGAGGAGATCGGCCTGCTCGGAGAGAGCGTGCGGGCCGGGCTCGACGCATTCCTGGCGAAGGTCGAACCGGATCTGGCCGCGGCGACCGTGTGATTGCGGGAACCGGTGACCGACCAACAGCCGGTCGCCACATCAGCCGCCAGAGGCCTCCGGCATCACCGGCATGTGCCGGGGCGGCTCGCCGGGCAGCATCAGCATGACCTGCCCGGTATCGCCGCAGGTGAGCAGTCGCCACACCTCCTCGGCAACGTCTCGAAGCGGCACCATCTCCGCCGGGTCGGCCGGCACGCGCGTGGCCCGGACCGCCGGCGGGATGTTCCGCTCGAGCCACGGGGTGTCCATCCATCCGGGGGCGACGGCGTTGACCCGGATCTCCGGCGCCAGGGCGAGCGAGAGCGTACGGGTGAGGCTGACGAGCGCGGCCTTGGTCACGACGTACGGCAGTGAGGTCGAATCGAAGGTGAACACCGAGTCGCTCGTGACGTTGACGACGGCTCCCGCGCCGCGTTCGCGCATGGAGTGGGACACAGCGACGGTGCAGTGCCAGGCGCCGAGCAGGTTCACCCGCACGAGCCGCAGCCAGTCCTCGTGCGAGACGCTGTCGATGTCTCCCCACGGCCCGTACTTCGTGACACCGGCGTTGTTGACGAGGTAATCGACCGGGCCGAGCTCGCGCTGGACGCGGGCAACCAGAGCCTTCGCCTGAGCCTCGTCACCGACATCGGCCTGGATGGCGACTGCGCGGCGTCCCGCGCCGCCAAGTTCCGCGACCAGCGCCTCGGCCGACGTGACCGACGTGGCGTAGTTCACCGCCACGTCGCAGCCGTGCGCGGCGAGGGCGCGGCAGGTCTCGGCACCGAGTCCCGTGCCCCCACCCGTGACGAGCGCGATCATCGACACCTGCGGCTTCAACCGCGCCGGCGCGCTACGCCGTGGCGGCCGGCACGAGGGACGCGACCGGCGTCCCGAGCCAGCCCTCCTCCCGCCTGCGCCAGTAGAGCTCCCGCAACTGCAGCGAGATCGGGCCCGCGCGACCCGCGCCCAACGGCTCACCGTCGACGCGCCCCACCGGCATGATCCCGCCGGCGGTCGAGCAGATGAAGGCCTCGTCCGCCCCGCGGAGGTCATCCGGCCGCAGGTCGGCGTCGACCGCGGGCACCCCGAGCTCGTCGGCGAGATCGAACACGGTCTGGCGCGTGATCCCCTCCAGGATGTTGGAGCGGGGCGTCAGCAGCTCGCCGTCTCGCAGCAGGAAGAGGTTGAAGCCCGGCCCCTCGGCCAGCAGGCCCGACATCGTGCAGAGAACCACGGTGTCGGCTCCCCGGTCGAGCGCCTCGAACAGGCCGCCCTGCAGGTCGAGCCAGTTGAAGTTCTTCATGCGCGGATCGATGGCCTCGGTAGGCGTGCGCCGGGTCTCGCCGATCGCCAGGTCGATCCCTTCGCCGTGCCGCTCGGGCGGCACGACCCACATGTAGGGAACGGCCAGCCCGATGAAGCGGTTCTCGCACAGCCGCGGGTCGCGCAGCGCCGGGGACGGGAAAGGCCCTCGGGTCACGATCATCTGCACGTACGCGCTCTCGACGGCGCCGCGGTGCACGCATTGGGCGAGAATCTCCTCCACCTCGTCAGGTGCGTGCGGGCAGATCAGGCGCCCGCGCTCGCAGGAGCGGAAGAAGCGCTCGATGTGATCGGAGAGCCGGAAGAACGTGTTCTTCCACACCGACACGGTGTCGTATACCGCGTCGCCGCGCGTGAACCCCGGGTCGAAGATCGAGATCTTCGCCTCGTCCGGCGCAACGTACTCGCCGTCGATGAACACGCAGCCGGAGCTCATCGCCGCGACGCTACCAGGAACGGGGGCTTGCCGTTCTCCCCGGTTTTTTATAGAATTTTGGAGAATCGGTTCGCCAGCCACCCTGCCCGCGGAGGTACCCCGTGCACGTCACCACCGAACGTCCCCCCGTCAATCCCCTCGACTTCCTCGCGCTCGACGCGCTGCTCGACGACGAGGAGCGGGCAATCCGCGACACGGTGCGCCAGTTCGTACGGGAGCAGATCGTGCCCGAGGTCGGCGACTGGTTCGAAAAGGGCGTGCTCCCTCGCGAAGTGGTCACGGAGCTGGCGCGGCTCGGGCTGTTCGGGATGCACCTCGACGGCTACGGCCTGCCCGGTGCGAGCGCGGTCGCGTACGGCCTGGTCTGCCTCGAGCTCGAGGCGGGTGATTCGGGTATCCGCAGCTGCGTCTCGGTGCAGGGCTCGCTGGCCATGTTCGCCATCTGGCGCTGGGGCTCCGAGGAGCAGAAGGAGCGCTGGCTGCCGGCGATGCATCGGGGCGAGGCGATCGGGTGCTTCGGACTGACCGAGCCGGACGCCGGCTCCGATCCGGGAGCGATGCGCACGCACGCCCGCCGCGATGGATCCGACTGGGTGTTGAACGGCGCGAAGATGTGGATCACGAACGGAACGATCGCCGACGTCGCCGTGGTCTGGGCGCGCACCGATGAGGGCGAGATCCGCGGCTTCCTGGTGGAGAAGGGCACACCGGGGTTCAGCGCACCTGAGATCCACAAGAAGATCTCCCTCCGCGCGTCCGTCACCTCGGAGCTCGTGCTCCAGGATGTGCGGGTGCCGGGCGACGCGGTGTTCCCGGAGATCAGCTCGCTGCGCGGCCCCCTCTCCTGCCTCAACGAAGCGCGGTACGGGATCGTGTGGGGGGCCGTCGGCGCCGCCCGTGCGTGCTACGAGTCGGCGCTGGAATACGCCAAGGAGCGCATCGTCTTCGGCAAGCCGATCGCGGGCTACCAGCTGATCCAGCAGCGGCTCGCCGAGATGGCACTGGAGGTGAACCGTGGCTCACTGGTTGCGCTCCACCTCGGCCGCATGAAGGACGCGGGCACGCTCAGCAACGAGCACGTGAGCATGGGGAAGATGGGCAACGTGCGCGGAGCGCTCGAGGTCTGCCGCTCCGCCCGCCAGGTGCTCGGGGGCAACGGCATCACCCTCGAGTACCCCGTGATCCGACACATGAACAACCTGGAATCGGTGATCACGTACGAGGGCACGCACGAGGTGCACACGCTCGTCGTGGGAGGCGCGATCACCGGCACACCGGCGTTCCGCTGAGCCGAAGGGCGACGTGACCAGCAATGGAGGCAGCCGTCCGACTGCGCAGAAGCGGGCGGCAGACGCGCTCCGCTCGGCGATCCTCGAAGGTGAGCTCCGGCCCGGGCAGCGCATCTCCCAGGAGACGTGGGCCGAGCGCACGGGTGTCTCGCTGATCCCTCTGCGGGAAGCACTGCAGGGTCTAGCCGGCGAAGGGCTCGTCGCCTACCGGCCGCGTCGTGGGTATGCGGTGACGGAGCTCGACCTTGCCGAGCTCGCGGATGTCTACTCGCTGCGGAAGATCCTGGAGACGGAGGCCATCGAGCGCGGCGTGCCAGACGCGTCCGACGCCGACGTGGCGGTGCTGGCCGCCGCAGCCGACCGGTGCCGATCGACCGGCCGCTCGGATGACGTGGCCCTCCGCCTGTCGGCAAACCGGGAGTTCCACGACGCGCTCCACGGGCTTGCGCGAAGCCGGCAGCTCACGCGCCTGATCGATCAGCTGTGGGACGCGACCGAGGCCTACCGTGCTCTCTACTACACGTTGCCCGGTGAGGTCGCACGGGCCGACTCCGCGCACGACGAGATCGTGGAGGCGGTTCGCAGGCGCGACAAGCGACGCGTCGTTGCGCTGCAGGACGAACACCGGGAGCGCGCGCTCGCGCTCCTGCGAACGGCTCTCCCGGAGCGAGCCGTGGCCTGACCCGAGGCGCTCGGAACCATCAAGAACGGCCCAGCGGGTGCCGATATTGGTGGGATGAGCTGGATGGAGGAAGAGACCGAGCGGCTGCTCCAAGGGTACGCCGTCGTCTTCGACGCCGACGACAACGGCCGGATCGTGATGTTCGAGGCGCACCTGCGCCGCGCGCGCGTCCGCTACATGGTGGAGAGCCGCCGCGACCTCCCGGTCGTCGTCTTTCGCCTCGAGCCCGCCCCGGCCGTCTCGCGGCCCCTCCCGCTCGCCGCCTGACCGAGCCAGGATCCAGACGCAGCGTGCGGGCTGCACGCGGCCCCGCGGTACGCTCGTCGGCGTGCGCCGACTGCCCGCCGAGCGGATCCCGACGCTGCCGCCGCCCGTCAAGGCCGTCGCCCGCCACGCGGTCTGGAAGTTCGGCTCGGCCACGGCGGGCGCGCGCCGCCTGCCGACGTTCCTCGTGATCGGGGCCCAGAAGGCCGGCACCACCGCCCTCTACGCCTACCTGCGGTGGCACCCGGCGATCTCCGGGCCTGCCTGGAAGGAGGTCAGCTTCTTCGACCGGCACTTCTGGCGCGGCCTCCGCTGGTACCAGGGGCAGTTCCCACTCCGCACGTCACGACGCCTGGTCGCAGTCGGTGAGGCGAGCCCGAGCTACCTCTTCCACCCGCTTGCGCCACAGCGCGTCGCGGCCCTGCTGCCCGGCGTGAAGCTGATCGCCATCCTGCGCGATCCCGTCGAGCGGGCCTACTCGCACTACCAGCACGAGGTCTCACTCGGGCGTGAGCCGCTCTCCTTCGAGGACGCGCTCGCCGCCGAGGAGGAACGGATAGCGGGCGAAGTCGAACGCATGAGCGTGAACCCCCGGTACTTCTCGCGGGCCTGGTGGGATCACACCTACGCCGCGCGCGGGTTGTATGCGGAGCAGCTGGAGCGCTGGTTCGCCGTCTTCCCTCGCCGGCAGCTCCTCGTCCTCACGAACGACGACCTCGCCGAGCGGACCGAGGAGGCGTACCATCGCACGCTCGAGTTCCTCGGCGTCCAGCCCTGGCGCCCTCCGCAGGGATTTCCGAGGATCTTCGAGCGGGCCTATGCGGAACCGCCCGCTCCCGCGTGCGCCGCACTCGCCGCGCGGTTCGCCGAGCCGAACCGCGCGCTCGCCGAGCTGCTCGGGCGCGAGCTTCCGTGGGGAAACGTCCCGTGACAGCATGAACGGGCAACCCGCGGGCGTCTCCTTCCAGGATCTGCTGCGCGACAGCTTCTGCTTCGGCTGCGGCGCCGACAATCCCGACGGTCTGCAACTGAAGAGCCGGTGGGAGGGCGAGATCGCCGTCGCCGAGTGGACTCCTGCGCCGCAACACGCGGCCGGCCCGAGACACATCCTGAACGGCGGAATCATCGCCACCCTTCTCGACTGTCACGGCGTCTGCGCCGCGATCGCGTCGGCCTACCGCAAGGAGGGCCGTGAGATCGGGTCCGCACCCGAGCTGTGGTACGCCACGGCCTCGCTCACCGTCGAGTACCTCCGCCCCACACCGCTCGACTCGCTGATTCGGCTCACCGCCGACGAGACGGAGCACGACGAACGCACGAGCGTCGTCGAGTGCGTCCTCGAGGCGGCCGGCAAGCCGCGGGCCTGCGCAACAGTCAGGGCGGTTCGCGTCCCGGACTCCTGGCGCCACGGGCACGACCGGCCGCCGCCCGCACGCTGACCGCCGACTCCTAGCAGCCATCCCTGAAGGGCAGCACATTCACCACGTGTTGTTGGTGAGAACGCCGCCGTCCACCACCAGCGTCGCCCCCGTCACCCAGCGCGCCGCCTCCGAGGAGAGGAAGAGCACGGCGTCGGCAACGTCGTCGGCCTCTCCCATGCGCCCGAGCGGGCAGGCGGCGTGCCAGCGGGCGACGCCTTCGGGCCACGCCTCCTCGATCCCGTCCGCGCGGATCAGCCCGGGCGCGACCGCGTTGACGCGGATCCCCTGCGGGCCCAGCTCGAGCGCGGCTGCGCGGGTCTGCATGAGCACGGCCGCCTTCGAAGTCGTGTAATGGGAGTGCAGCGCGGCGGGTTGCAGGCCCTCGATCGAGGCGATGTTGACGATCGAACCGCCTCGCGGCAGATGAGCAGCTGCGGCGCGGGTCATGGCCGCAACCCCGCCGACGTTTACCCGCAGCATCTCGGCCGTCTCCGCCGCGCTGATCTCGAGCAGAGGCTTCACCGGCTGGAGGCCGGCGTTGTTGACGGCCACGTCGAGCCGCCCGAACGCGGCCACGGCCTCTGCGCAGATACGGCCGGCGTCACGCTCGACGTCACCCTCGACGACCACTGCCCGCGCGCCCAGCTCGGCCGCCAGAAGCTCTGCCGCAACACGACCCGTCAGGCAGTGCACCGCGACCGACGCGCCTGCCTCGTGCAACCGTCGCGCGATCCCAGCTCCGATCGTGCCGCTCGCGCCCGTGACGATCGCGACCCGGTCCGCGAGGTCGAGCAGTTGGTCGACGCGAGGGATGCTCACCGTCGCATTCTCGCGACCGACGCGCACGAGCGCGACTCAGAGCTCGACGACGACGCCCTCGCTGAACCGGCCACCCACCTTGCGCGGGAGCTTCACCGTGTAGCGATCGCCGGCGTCGGCGATCAGCCCGGCCACGTCCTCGGTCACGTAGTTGAGATGGAAGCACGGCCGGTCCTGGCTGAGCGCGATCCGCGCGACAGCCTGGGCGTGCGGGTGATGGAAGCGGGCGCCGTCGGTGGAGATCAGCCAGTTCTTGGCTCGGATCCGCTCGAGCAGCCGCGGGCTCGTGTTGTTCCGCGATCCATGGTGGTTCACCTTCACGGCGGTGAAGCGGTGCGTCCCAGGCCCCAGCCGGTCGAGGCTCGCCTCGAGGATCTCCGAGTGCGCGTCCGCGCCGCACAGCACGCTCTTCCCCTCGAAGGAGGCGACGAAGACGATGCTCGACCCGTTCGGCTCCGCCCGGTCTCGGCGGTAGGGGCGGGCGGCCTCCGCCTCGAGGTCACCGAGCAGGTCGTCCCGCTGCATCGAGGCAGGAACCGAGGCGCCGTGTCCGGGAATCAGGCCCGCCCGCCGGCATTCCTTCTCCCACTTGGGAGCGAGCTTGGCCAGCGCCGCAGGCGTGGGCGAGAGCAGCAGGAGCTCGAGCCCTCCCGGCAGCCGCACGACGGGCAAGTCGCCCGTGTCGGGCACGACCACGGCCTCGCCGCCAAACGCCTTGTTCCAGCGGCCCGGCTGGGTCTGCAGGGCCGCCGTCAGCCGCTCCCCGTCGGGTGCGCCCAGCAGGTTACCGCCGAGATGCTCGAAGCCGTTGAACCAGATGTCGCGAAACAGCTTCACGCGCCGGTGGTCGGAGAGCAGGGAGACGATGCCCTGGATGTGGTCTGCGTCGATATGCGAGATCACGAGCAGCTCCACGCGATTGGTCGTACCCGGTAGCTGCTTGAGGCGCCGCTCCAGCTCGGGTACGAGCGAACCGATCGTCTCGCTCGGCCCCCCGTCGATCAGCACGTGCCGAGGCTGGGACGGCGTGCCGTAGGTCAGCCACAGGCAGTCGCCGCGCTGCGCAGGGAGCATCTCGATGGTGAACATCTCTAGACCCTCCAGTCGGCGTCACCGTACGCGGAGACGGCGAGCCCGGCGAGCAGGCCGCTGTGCACGGCCTCGCGGCGGAAGCGGGTGAGCAGCTCGCTGACCGCGACGTGCTCTCGTGCCGACCGGAGCAGTGCGACCATCCGCTCGGCCATGACGGCGGCGTGGCCGGCCTTGAGGTCGGCGAGGCTGTGGAAGACGATCGCCGCGTCCTTCATCATGAAGCGCGAGGCGAAGCCGCTCGGGTCGCCGCGCGCCCCTGACGTTCGGCACCCGAAGAGGAGTACGACCGGCTCGACGGTACGTCCCCCCGTGACGTAGCGCTGCTCGATACGGCCGCGCAGCAGCTTCGTGCCCGAGATCTCCAGCGAGGGGTCGGCGTAGTTGGTGTGCGGCAGCAGGACGAGGAGATGGGTGTCCGCGTCGGCGAGCGCTGCCTGCCAGTCGTCCCAGCTCGCGACCTCTACGGCGGGGGCGCCGAGCGCCGTCACCGCCGCGCTCCGACCCGGATCCCTCACCCTCGCGCTCGCACCGAGGACTGCCCGCTCCAGGGTGAGGGTACGGCGCTTTGCCCGGGGCATCCCCACGAGCGCGATCCGTGCGCCGAGCTCGCCCTCGAGACCGGGATCGAAGCGATGACGCTCGATCGTGCGCGACAACCCCCAGAACGCGTTCGGGCAGACCACGTCCAGGTCGTTCGCGCACGCCGGCCCGCAGCTGTCGGGGTCCCGCAGGAAGTTCTCGCAGACCGTGGCGCCCTCGTTCGGCGCCTCGCGCTCGTACGCAAGCTCGATCGGGAGATACCAGTCACCACCCGCAGTCACCACCTGGATCCGCCGCGCCTTCGCCAGCGCAGGCAGGCGGTCGTTCAGCTCCCGGCCGTCGACGGCGAGCGAGACCAGAAGCGTTCGCGCGCTCTTGCCGGTAAGCGTCGTTGCGCTCACGCGCACATCGGCCGCCTTGGAGAGCGTGTCGGAGAGACGCCGTACGGTCTCGAGGACGGCGTCCGTGTCGTCGATGAACGTCGGCGGGCGCGGGGATGTGATCTGCAGCAGCGCTCGCAGCCCCTTGCGGTCGTGGTTCGCGAGCAGGGCGGCGTCGAAGGGCCGCCGCTCGTCGAGCGCGCCGAGCGCCGTGACCAGCGCGAGCAGGTCGTCGAGGCGCGCCTGCTCCCCGACAACGCCCGACAGCACCGCGGTCTGCAGGATGCGGTTGCGGAAGACGACGGCGATGCGCGCGGACAGGATCTGCACCCCGTCCGGCGCGTCCAGGTGGAAGGTCGCCGTCTGGCTGCGCCCGAAGCGTGGAAGCTCGATCTGCGCCGTCTGGGGCGCGCTCCGCGGTTCGAGCGGAGCGAAGACCACGGTCAGGCGAAACGCGTCGGCGTCCTCTTCGCGCCAGGGAAGCTTTCGCTCGTCGAACGAGGTCTGCCCTCGCAGCGCCTCTTCCTCGGGTGGGCCGACGAAGACCAGCACTTCGTTGTCGCCCCGCGCGAAGGCGTTGTCCTCCACACTCTCCGTACCCCGGTTCACCTGCGCCTGGAGCCAGCGCTCGTCGGACACCGCCTCCAGCGCGGCTTCCACCTCGGCGCCGGCCTCGGCGATCCCGCTGGCCTCGTGTGTCTCGCCTGCGAATGCGCCCTCGGCCATCGCGTCGAGCGCTGCGGCGGCGGCCGGGCCCGAGGGCGGGAGCGCCCGCGTGGTCATGCGCGCGGCCGACCGGAGCTCGCGCGCCCGGCGCAGCGCAACTTCGGGAACCCGTGAGCGGTCGTAGCGGTCGGGCTCGCCCCAGAGCAGCAGGTCGGCACCCCAGGCCGCCGCTGCCGCCATGTCGAAGGGCAGCGCGTGGGACATCTCGCGCACCAGGCCGCCAAGCGCGCCGAGGGAGCCGTGAGGAACGATCGCTGCGGCTGTGGCTCCTGTGGCCGCACGGATCGTGCCCAGCAGGGCCTCGACCACGGGCCACCGCTGCGTGAGCTCGCCCGCCACGATCACCGCGTTCGCGACCGGTGTCGACGCGACGACGGCGGCCGCGGCGTCTGCCAAACCGTCGTCCACGACGAGGATGTCCACGGCCGCGGGCTCGTCCTCGAGCCGGCGCACGTCGACGAGGCGACCCGGCAGACCGCCATACGCCTCGATCTCGGCGGCCAGAACCTCGGCGGTGCCGGCCGCGAATCCGAGCAGCCCGATGCGGAGCGGCCAGCTCCATGGCCGGTGACGCAACGAGCCGGGTTCGCGCGCGACGGCCGCGAAAGCGGACACAACCGACGGCGCCGCACGCAGGCGGCGTGCGACTTCGATCGTCACCAGGTCGCCGCCGACGGCGACGCGGCACGCGCCGGGATCGATGAACGCATTGAGCAGCTCGCCCGCGGGTGTCCGGAGCCGGCGGTTCAGCCCGCGCTGGGCAACCGACCAGTGACGGATCGGCGGCAGCGGGCCGTACGGCGTCTGCCCTCGCCGCGCGGGCTTGAGCCCGAGCGCGAGCAACGCACTGCCTGCGGCCGGCGGGTCGAGCCCGTGTGTCCACTCGTCGAGCCGCGAGAGCGGGATCACGGGCTCGGTCGCTCTCGGGCCAGCGCGTCGAAACGGGACGGCGGCGGCACCGCGAGCAGCGGATAGTCGAGCAGGACGTGCAGGTTTGCCATGGCCAGCACGTAGCCGTGCTCGACGAGGCGCGCGGCGGCGTCCGGCCCGACCCCGCTCAGCGTCGTCTTCACCGAGCGGGTCTTCGCCACCAGCCCGTCCCAGTGGTCTTCCGTGTCACCGAGCGCGCCGAGCACGGCCTGGGCCCTGACGGATAGGGGGTCGCCCGCCGGCACCGAGCCGAGGATGCGCTCCGGCACCCGGAACGGGGTCTGGGCGATGTGCACGAGCGCGCCGCGCGTGCCGTCGATCTCGTGCTGGAAACGATCGACCAGCCAGCGGCGGCGGGTACTGGTGGTCGTGTCGTAGAGCACGTCGATGTCGCGCTTGAGGGTGAGCGCCTCGCCGAGCACCGGCCAGGCGAGCGAGCGCGTCGACTTCCAGCCCATCGCCGCCGAGGCGTTGACGACGACCAGCTCCTCCGGAACCGCGAACGCGGCGTGCCCGCTCCAGCGCTCGTTGCGATCACGGACACCGAGCGCCCATTCGTCCGCCATGTTGTCGTAGACGCCGCCGTCGACGAGCGTCATGTGGCCGGTTTTGGCCGCCCTGGGCTCGGCGCCGTGAGCGAAGCCGTGCGGAGCCGTGGGCAGACGCCGTGCGGGGAATCCGCCCGGATAGGCGGCGGAGGCGTGCACTGCGTCGTGCAACCAGACGTCACCCGTGTTCCCGAAACCATGGCGGTAGGAGCACACGAAGCCGCCCGAGAAGTAGACGTGCTCTCCCGAGTGCAGGTCGGCGGCGCAGAAGACGTGCTCGACCTGCTTGTGGACGTCCCCGAGACGGACACCGTCCCCGTCGCGGTTGAGCAAGGTTGCCCGGAAGGCCCTGGCGCAGACCCAGCCTCGCACCTTGGCGAGCTGGGCAACACCGACGACGGCGGCCACGAAGACAAGGGACCGGGCCCACAACGGGAGCGGCACAACGGGTAGCCAGGGCACCACGAACGTGGCGACGGCGAACAGGAGCAGCACGGCCAGGTAGAGCTTGGTGAGCGGTGTCCTCCAGAGCGTGCCGGTGGCGATCTGGCGTGTGATGCGGCCGGCGACAGGGTCGAAAGTGGCTGGAGTCGCGGCGCCGTAGTCTCCGGCCAGCGCCACGTACCCGTTGGTCAGCGAGCCGCCCGAGACCGACGCGATCGAACCTACCTGGCCGTTCTTGCCCGCGTCGACGAGGTAGAGCAGCACCCCGAGCCCGAACAATGCGGCTCTGTGCCCTCCCCCGGACAGCGCAACGGCGACGCCTTTCACGTGGGCCTCCTTGGTGCGGGGATCGTACTGCAGATCGCCCGCGCGCGCGTCCTCCGCTTCAGGTGAAGATCCGGTTACGGATCCGACGACAAGATACCCCGGATTTGCAGCAGGATCCCTCGTTCGGATGATGACCCGGAGCGATCGACGGTTCAGACTCCCTGGCCTGCGGTCACGTCCTCTCAGGAAGGAGTCGATCGATGTCCGGTATCGAACCGCTGCAGGTGAACCCGCTCTTTCGCTGGCGCCCCTGGCCTCCGGGCGACCCGGCCCCGGAAATCTGGCGGATCATCGACGAGCTCGACCAGCGCGTGCAGCTGCAGGTCGTGGGGGCGATCCTGCAGACCCAGATCGCCTCGGCCAAGGTGCACGCCGAGGGTCTGCAGAAGATCCACGACGTGATCGCCAAGACCCGGTAGCCGTTCCGGAGGGCGGCCAGTCGATGGCCAGCGAGCTGCTCACGCCACCGTCGCCGTTCGCGCTTGCCTGCGCGCGCGAACGAGACGTCTCACGCGGCGCGGTCCTGATCGGGTTCAAGGAGCAGGGGAACCTCGGTCTCGGCTACCTGGCGACGACACTGGAGCACCTCGGCTATCCGGTCGAGGTGCTCGACGTCGATGCACCCTACGGCGAGATCCTGGAAGCGGTACGGCGGCGCGATCCGGTCGTGGTCGGGTTCTCGCTGATCTTCCAGTTCTACGTCCACCGCTTCGAGGAGCTCGCTCGCCGCCTGCGGGCGGACGGGGTGCGCGCCCACTTCACGATGGGTGGTCACTTCCCCAGCCTGTCGACGGCGGAGACGCTGGGCCTGGTGCCACAACTCGACAGCGTCGTGCGCTTCGAGGGCGAGCTGACCCTGCTCGAGCTCTGCGACCGCCTCGGCAGCGGGAGCGACTGGCACGACGTCGAGGGCATCGGCTTTCTCGAGCGCGGCGAGGTCCGGTTGACGCCGATGCGGCCCCTGCTCGCCGATCTGGACGAGCTACCGCGCCCCCATCTCGATGTGGCGACACGTCCCATCATGGGGCGGAACGTCGCGCAGCTGATCGCCTCGCGCGGCTGTGCGCGCACGTGCTCCTTCTGCTCGATCCACATGTTCTATCGCGTGGCTCCCGGCAAGGTCGTGCGGACTCGCCGCCCGGCGCAGGTGGCGCAGGACATGCGTTTCGTGCTCGACGAGCTCGACGCCAGCGTCGTGCTCTTCCAGGACGACGACTTCCCCATGTTCGGGCCGGCCTGGCATCGCTGGACGCGGGAGCTGCTCGAAGAGATCCACGCCCTCGATCTTCCGGGCCGGATGCTGTGGAAGGTCAACTGTCGCGCCGACGCCGCCGATCCGGTGCTGCTCCAGGAGATGCGGGACGCGGGGCTCTACATGGTCTACATGGGACTCGAATCAGGAAGCGACACGAGCCTGGTGACGTTGCACAAGCAGACCACCGTCGTCCAGAACGAGGCGGCCGTGGAGACGATGAAGCGTCTCGGCATCCTCTTCGACTTCGGCTTCATGATGCTCGACCCGTCGAGCACGTTCGAGTCGATCGAGGACAACGTCGCGTTCCTGCGCCGCATCGTCGGGGACGGCTCTGCCGCCGCTGAGTTCTGCCGGATGGTGCCGTACGACGGCACGCCGATCAAGGACCAGCTCGCCGCCGAGGGCAGGCTGCGCGGTGACGTCTGCAACCCGGACTACGACTTCCTCGATCCGCGCATCGAGCGCTTCTTCCGCCTCGTCAACGAGGCGCTCAACGTGACCGGGTGGATCCACGGACTGCAGGCGCTGTCGCCGCAACTGAAGTTCGCGTGGAACGAGCTGGCGGTGATGCGGGGGTTCGACCCCGGGCTCCCCGGGCTCGACGCCTACGAGGCGCGGCTCCAGCACCTCACGCGTGACAGCAACGAGACGCTGATGCAGGTGGTCGACGATCTCGTGGCCGTCTGCCGGGACGGCGCCACGCAGGCGTTCTCGCAGGAGGACATGGGACGCCGCTCCCGCGCGTACGTCGACCGGCTGCTCACGGAGCGCAACGGGTTCGTGCTGGCGAGCCAGGAGCGGCTGCTGGCAAGCCTCGGCGTCGCGGCCTGAGTCCAGGGTCCGGCGCCGGCCAAAGCGGGACGGAGCCACTTGCGAGCACTGCTAGGTTCGGCCCCGTGGATCCCGAGGTCGCCCGGCTGATCGAGCACTACCGCCTGGAGCCGTTGCCGGTGGAGGGAACGCTGTTCGTCAACACGTACCGCTCTGCCGCTCGCGGAACAGAGGGCCGCCACGCCGGCACGGCGATCGTCGGCCTGTATGCGGACGATCCGCCCAGCCGCTCCCTGTTCCACCGTCTCGACGCGGACGAGATCTGGCACTTCTACAGCGGCGACCCGATCCGGCTCGTGCTCCTCCACCCCGGAGGCGAGTCGGAAGACGTCGTGCTCGGCTCGGAACCGCCGGCAGGACACAGTGTGCAGCACGTGATCCCCGCCGGTGTATGGCAGGCGGGTGAGATGGTGGCCGGTGGGCGGTGGGCGCTCTTCGGCTGCACGATGGCGCCGGGGTTCGACGCCGCCGGCTTCGAGGGCGGCCATATCTCGCACCTCCTTCAGGCGTACCCGGATCGCGCCGGCGACGTCCGCCGCCTCGGTCTCGCGGACGACGTGGACGGGACGATGCCGGCCGGCGCCGGCTGAGTGAACAGAACGTGCGGCCCGACTTCGGTCAGGCACCGGTGCACCCAGGGGACGGCGCTACCCCCGGACGAGATTCCGCAGGAAGAAGAGGATGTTGGCGGGGCGCTCGGCGAGCCGTCGCATCAGGTAGCGGTACCACTCGGGCCCGTAAGGCGTGGCGACGAGAACGTCGTAGCCGCGCGCGACGAGTTCGAGCTGAAGCTTGGAGCGCACGCCGTAGAGCATCTGGAACTGGAAACGGTCGCGACCGATGCCCTCCCGTCCGGCGTACGCGATGGCGTGCTCGATCAGCCGCTCGTCGTGGGTGGCGACGGCCGTGAACGCAGCGTCGCGGAGCGAGCGCTCGAGCAGCCGCACGTAGGCTGAGTCGACGTCTTCCTTCGCCGGGTAGGCGACGGTGGGCGGCTCCAGGTAGGCGCCCTTGACCAGGCGCAGATTGGGCGCGAGCGGCAAGAGCGCCTCCAGATCTGCCTCCGTGCGGAAGAGATAGGACTGCAGGACCGTGCCGACGTTGTCACGGCCCGACTCTCGGAGCCGCCGGTACACGCGCAGCGTCGCATCGACGGTCGGGCTGTCCTCCATGTCGATGCGGATGAAGTTCCCGTGCTGGGCGGCCACATCGACGAGCTCCGCGACGTTGGTGTAAGCCAGCTCCTCGTCGAGAGCGAGGCCGAGATGCGTGAGCTTGAGCGCGACGTTCGTGCGCAGGCGGGCCTCGGCGATCCGCCCGAGGCAGTTGCGGTAGACGGCAACGACGTCGCGGGTCTCGGCCTCGTTCGCCACGCCCTCTCCCAGCAGCGTCGTGTTCGTCAGCAGCCCCTGGGCGTCCAGCCGCGCGAGCACCGTGAGTGCCTCCTCGAGCGTCTGGCCCGCGACGAACCGCGCGGCGCCGAGCCGCATCCCGTGACGGCGGACGATCCGCTGCAGCCCACGACTCTCGGCGGCGGCAAGGATCACCCGGCGCAGGAGCTTGTCGATCACGGTTCGGGAGGCTACACGCCCCAGCGAGCGCAGTACGCTGGCGCCGTGGGCGCGCCGCGCATGGATCCCTCGTGGCTGGAACGGGTCGGCGACGAGCTCGAGACTCCGGAGTCGCAGCGGCTTCGGGAGTTCCTGGCCGCCGAGCTCGCGGCTCGCCGCGGCTTCTTCCCGCCCTCGGAGCTCGTCTTCAACGCCCTCACCCTGACACCGTTCGCGTCAGTGAAGGCGGTGATCCTGGGACAGGACCCCTACCACGGGCCTGGGCAGGCGATGGGGCTGTGCTTCTCGGTCCCGCGAGGCGTCAAGCCGCCGCCCTCGCTCGTCAACATCTTCACCGAGCTCGAGTCCGACATCGGCGTCGCCCGCCCCGCTCACGGCGATCTCACCGCCTGGGCCGAACGGGGCGTGCTCCTGCTGAATGCGGTGCTGACCGTCTCGCCCCGGCAGGCTGGATCGCACGCGGGCAAGGGCTGGGAGCAGTTCACCGACCGTGTGATCCGCGAGCTCTCCGACGGACGCGAGAGGATCGTCTTCCTGCTCTGGGGCAAGTACGCGCAGCAGAAGGCGGCGGTCGTCGACCGCTCCTGCCATCACGTGCTCGAGTGCGCCCATCCCTCCCCGTACTCCGCCGCGGGCTTCTTCGGCTGCCGCCACTTCTCGCGGACGAACGAGTTGCTCGCCGCGGCCGGCGTCGAGCCGATCGACTGGCAGCTCACGTGACGCAGCGTCCGCGGCCCCGGTCGACGAACGCACCGGTCGCCGGCAGGAATCGCCAGACGTAGCCCTGCGGTCGCAGGACGAGCTCCAGCACCCCGAAACTCGAGGCGTCTCGCACCTCGCTGCCCGCGACGGCCGTGCGGAAGCCGTACAGGCTCTTGCCGCCGGTGCCGACCACGAACTGCCTGATGCCGTCGGCGGACGGACGGCCGCCGGGCGTGAGTTGCGCGAACCGCTCATAGTGATGCTCGTGGCCGACCAGTACGAGATCGGCCCGAGCCTCGTACAACGCCTGCCAGAAGGCGCGGAAGCGCACATCTCCCCCGTGGGTGCTGCCGGAGCTGAACCGCGGGTGATGCCAGAAAGCGAGGACGCAGGCCCCGGGATGCGCGGCGAGATCGGCTCGCAGCCACCGCACCTGCGGCGAGGCGCGATCGCAGCCTCCGATCGCGTCGCAGTTCGAGTTGAGCGCGATTAGATGCCACGCGCCGAGATCGAAGCTGTAGTAGCCCTTCGCGGGGTCGCCGGCCCTCGCGCCGAACGTCGAGAAGTAGCCCGCTGCGCCCTTCGTGTTGTACTCGTGGTTGCCGGGGGCGGGGCGTAGCAGCGGCATGTGGCGGCCCCACGATCGTGCGAAAGACACGCGGAAGTCGGCTGCGGTGCCGGTCTCGTACTGGAGGTCGCCGAGCAGCAGAATCGCGTCGTAGTCACCTCGCCTGAGGAGGTCGGCGGTGGCGCGCTGACGGCAGCGGTTCGGGGCGCCGCCGCCGTTCCGGTACCCGTCGTCGCTCGGTGAGCACGCGATGTCACCCGCCGCGGCGAGCAACGGGTCGCCGCCACGGGCGAGCGGTGGGAGCACCGGGGTGGGACCACCGGCCGACCGTGTCGAGGTGACCAGCGCCAGCATGGCCACGACCAGGATCGTCCCGGCAGCAGCCAGCGCTCCCACCCGAGCAAGATTGGCGCCTACCGGCCCCTGCCCTCCCGTCATGCCGCGAACCGTATCCTCACTTTGCGAAAGCGGTCATAATCCCGGGTCGATGCGGGCCCTCTCGATTACCTTTGCCGTGCTCGTGGTCGCCGTGACGGGCGCGCTGACGAGCCCCGGCACGCTTCGGGCGGCGGAACCCCCGAACCAGAACGATCCCTGCTCGACCAACGGCCGGAACGCCTGCGAGACCACGGGTGTCGGCTCCTACCGGAACTACCAGTACGGCATTCGCTGGTTCGGCGACTACCGCGGGGCAGTCCCCAACGAGGCGCACACGTTCTGCATCGATCTTCGCTTCTGGTATCCGTCGGCGAAGTACAACTACAAGCTGGTCGAGGCGACCGGGCTCAAGAATCGCGCAGGGGCGGCCGTGCCGCTCGAGCGGCTCCGCCGTATGGCCTACGCGATGCACCACTACGGTCGCAGCCGGAACGTCGACCAGCAGGCAGCGGTGATGCTCTACGTGCACACCTTGATGGCCGACGGGGCTCCGGGGGAGGTCGGGCCATCGGTGATCGGCTCGACGGTCGCGGGTATCTACCAGCGCATCGAGAACGAGGCGGCGCGCCTGCACGGCCCCTACCGGCTGGACATCCAGATGCCCGGCCGGATCGCTGTGGGGGCACAGGGGACAGCCACGATCCGCCTACTTGCAGCGTCCGGAGCCGCGGTCCCGAACGTCGGCCTCGAGCTGTCTGCCAACGGGGCACGCGGCGTGCCCGGCAAGGTATCGACCGGGCCCTCGGGCGTCGTCCGGGTCGCCCTGACCGCGGACGACGCCGACGGCGTGCGTCTCTCCGTCCAGACCGAGGCACTCGCCTCGACGCTTCCCAAGATCTACGCGCCCACCACCGCCGCCGCGGCCCGAAACGGCCAGCGGCTGGCGGCGCCCGACACACAACGCATCTCGGCCGCCGCCGGGTCGACAGGCGCCAGGGCAAAGATCACGGTGTCGACGACCGCCAAGCCCAGCGTCCTCCTCGTCGGCGAGCAGAGCCGTGACGAGGTGAAGATCGACGGTGCACGCGCCGGGTACAACGGCACGGTCGAGGTCGAGGTGCACGGGCCGTTCCGGGCGATCGACCAGATCCGGTGCGACCGGACGCCGGCGTTCACCACCACGTTCAGGGCGAGCGGCTCGGGGACGACGACGACCGCCGCGTTCCGGCCGACCGCGCCGGGCTACTACCAGTACCGCGTGGCGGTCCCGGCGGACGACGATCACACGGGTATCACTGCTCCCTGCCAGGTCGAGTCGGAGCGCATCAAGGTGGAGGTGCAACCCGTGGTCAAGACGGTTGTCAGCGCCCCGACGGTGGCGCCGGGCACCGCGATCCACGACAAGGTGACCGTCTCCGGTACGGCCGGCGAGAAGCTCACGATCATCGCAGAGCTCTTTGGCCCGTTCGGCGCCCCCGACACGATCAACTGTGACACGAACCCCGTGTGGACCGGGACGCTCCAGGTGGACAGGGATGGCGAGTACCTGACCGACGAGTTCACGGTGACGACTCCCGGCTTCTACTCGTATCGCGAATCGATCGCTGCGTCCGAGTTCGTACGCGAGGTGAAGACACCGTGTGGCGAGGCGTCGGAAACCACGGTCGTGACCGCGCGGCCGCAGATACGCACCCAGGTCAGCGACAGCCAGATCACGGTCGGCTCGAAGCTCACGGACAAGGCCGTGGTGACCGGCCTGGGGGCGCTCACCGTAACCGTCCGCGTCGAGCTCTGGGGCCCGTTCGCGACTCGGGCCGCGATCCGCTGTACAGGAACCCCGTACTGGACGGGAACCTTCCCCGCGAACGGGGACGGCACCTACACGACCCAGGCCGTGACGATCGAACACGTCGGCTACTACACCTATCGGGAGGCGATCGAGGCCAGCCCGGCGAACACGGCTGTCGAGACCGAGTGCGGCGAGGCGGCGGAGACGTCGTTTGCACGCTCCGAACCGAAGGTGACGACGCTCGTCTCCGATGCGGTGGTGCGACCGGGCTCCATGCTCTTCGACCGCATCCGGGTCAGTGGCCTGGGCAAGACGAGCGCCCGCATCGAGGTCGAGCTGTGGGGCCCGTTCGCGACGAAGGACGCCATCAGCTGTTCCGGCAAGCCCTTCTGGGAGGGCGAGGTCACCGCGAAGGGCGACGGCGAACTCCGCTCCCCGGCGGTGAGGGTGCAGAAGGTCGGCTTCTACACCTATCGCGAGCGGCTGCTCGGTCAGCCCCTCGTGCAGGAGACTCGCACCGCCTGCGGCGAGCCGGCGGAGACGTCGCTTGTCGCACCGGCCATCAACACCGGCCGCTCGGCGAACCTGCATTCGCGCACCAGGCAGCAAGCCGGCGCGGCGCCTGCGCGCGTGCGGATCGCCTCACTCGCGATCGACGCGCCGGTGAGCAGCGTCGGGATCTCGATCGCCAAGAGCGAACTGGCCGTGCCGTCCGACATCCGGCGGCTCGGCTGGTGGCGTGACGGCGCGGCGCCGGGCGACAAGAACGGCTCGCTGCTGATCGCCGGCCACGTCGACAGCGCGCGCGACGGCGCGGGTGCGTTCGTCAACCTCAAGAACGCCCGGCCCGGGCAGCGGATCGAGGTGCGCACGGGCTCCGGCAAGGTCGTCGCGTACAAGGTCCAGTCGGTGCGCACCATGCCGAAGCCGCAGCTGCCGACCTCGGTGTACGAGCAGAGCGGCCCGCACCGCCTGGTGCTCGTGACCTGCGGCGGCCCCTTCGTGCAGGCGCGTGGCAGCTACCGCGACAACGTCGTGGTCACCGCCATCCCCGCCTGAGTCAACACCGGTGTCTGACTGAAGTCAGACACCACGCTCCGGCCGGCGGTCGGTGGCGCCCTCCGGCGGGTCCCTTCAGGGGCTCGCCAGCGGCGTTCCCCGGGGCTGCGCAGCGCTCCGAAATCCGAACGAAGGCCTCACGCCTTCCATACACGTCGCCCCTACGCTTCTCCGCCATGTCTCTCCGATCTCTCACGGTAGCGGCTGTCGCCACGCTCACGATCACGCTCGCCGTAGGGGCGGCGGCCCACGGCGCGTCACAGGTCGGGGCCACGCTCACCGGCATCGAAGTGATCCCCGTCTCCTCCACCCGCGGCACCTTCGTCGGTGTCGCGAGCGGCGGCGTCCGTGCGGCGTGGCGCGCACAGATCGTGCACGAGGAGCTCCGCACCGGGCCGCGAGTCGCCATCACCGGCGGCACGTTCCAGCTCCTGCTCGACGACCGCAGGCTCCTCCGCGGCCCGGTCACCGGCGGATCCGTCACGGTGCTCGACAACGGTAGCGGCTGCCGGCACCAGCGCTACCGCGTTGAGACCGTTGCCGCGATCGGCACCTTCACCGGCACGCTGACCCACCTCCGCCGCTCGGCCTTCGGGCGGTGCCTGGTCTACGGCGCAACCATCGCCGGTCGTGGGGCGTTCAGCGTCGCGGGATAGGTTAAGGTTGCCCGCCGAGCCCTGAACGCCTCGGCTCGCACGATCCAAGGAGCCGCAGCGTGGGTGTGGAGCAACAGACAACGAGTCTTCGCGAGGCTCTGGCCGCGGGCGATTTCGTCTTGACCGCAGAGCTCGGCCCACCCGCCGATCCCGACCCCGACATCGTGCGTGCGAAGGCCCGCGCCCTCGCGCCCTTCGTTCACGCCGCGAACGTCACGGACAACCAGGCGGCGACAGTGAAGATGTCCCCGCTCGCGTCGTCGGTACTGATGATGGAAGAGGGGCTGGACACGATCCTCCAGCTGACGACGCGCGATCGCAACCTCCTCGCGCTGCAGGCGGATCTGCTCGGAGCCTGGGCGCTCGGTGTCCGCACGGTGCTCGCGCTCGGCGGCGACCCGCTGTCCGTCGGGCCGTACGCATCGCTCGCGACAGCTGTTTCAGAGCGCGACTCCGTGGGGCTCACCCACCTCATCTGCGGGCTCAACGACGGCCGTCTCGCCGCGGGAGAAACGCTCAGCACGCCGACTGGCTTTCTAATCGTGGGGGCGGCCAACCCCCTTCGCGACAGCGTGGAACGACTCGAGCAGAAGGTCGACGCTGGAGTCGCCTGCTTCCAGACCAACATCGTCTACGACGTGGAGCGGTTCAGCGGCTGGTTCGAGCCGATTGTGGCGGCCGGTATCCCCGAGCGGGCGCCGTTCCTCGTCGGCGTCACCCCGCCGCGGAGCACGCGCATGCTGCGGCACATGCACGACAACATCCCGGGCGTCGAGGTCGACGACGCGACGTTCGCGCGAATGGAGGGCCTCGAAGGCGAGGACGCAAAGGCAGCCGGCGTCGAGATCGCAACCGAGATCGTCGCCCGCCTCGCCGAGACACCGGGCGTCGCAGGTGTGCACCTGATGGCGCCGGGCTGGGAGGCCGACGCGGTGCCCCGGATCGTTCGCGCCGCACGTCTGTAGCGCCCGCCGGGTCGGCGAACTCGATCGTCGAGGCCAGCCGGTGCCAGACGGTCGGTCTGGCACCGTTGGTACGCGGGAACCGCCCATCGGCACGGTCCGCCGCTCAGCGTAAGGTCTGGGATACACCTGCGCCGCGCCCGTCCTGCGGCCCGAGCACGGAGGTCACACCCATGCGCAAGGCCGTCAGCCCCGCCACCGTTCTCGCCGCCGTCGCCCTTTTCTTTGCCCTCGGCGGCTCAGGCTACGCCCTCTCGGAAGCGCTCGACACCAGCACCGCCCGCTGCAGCGGCGGAGCCGTCCGAGGCGTCGCCGCGGTCAACGGACCGCCTGGGGCGGGGATCGCCAACATCGGAGACCAGTTCACCGCGAAGCGGAACGCGTTCGGCAGGGTCTACAACTGCGCCGGCAAGGGCGTGCAGGCGCGCAGGGCAGGGTTTGGGGTCTACGAGGTGCGGTTCGTCGGGGTCGCCACCGATGCGGCGATCGCGAGCGCAGGCGCAGCGTTCGCCAGCGTGCAACCTCTCGGCGGCGGAGCCTTCCGCATCACGCTGTCCGTGCCCGGGCGAGATGACGAGATCGACACCCCGTTCGTGATCGCGGCCTTCTGACCCTCGCTACCGCTGCTTCACGACGGCCACGGCTCGGACCTCGCTGCCGGCGAGAAGGCCCACACCTACGCCCACACCGGCGTCGACGCCGAAGGCCACGACCTGCAGGTCGTCTCCATGGTCGAGCGGGCCGCGGTAGTCGAGCGAGGCCCGAAGTGGCGCCCGAAGATCGATGTCGTCCACCACGGAGTCCTCCACCGCGGCCCAGAAGATCGCATTGTTCACGTGACCGTGCCGGTCGAGATCGGTGGTGCGAAGCGGCCATCGCCTCGCCACGGCCCCCTCCGGCGGATCGGGCAACGCGAGCCGGGTCGTGACAGCCCGCCCCTCGGAGGCCTCCGCGTAGACGCCGAAGGCCCCGAGGCGCGCCGGCCGTCCCCCCGCGTCCAGGTGGATCCACACGGAGTCGACCTCCGCGTTCCCGCCCTGATCCCCGATCAGTGACCAGCGCCGCCCCGCCGCTGCCGCTCCGTGTCCGTTGCACCATGTCGTGAGCTCGATCTCGGCGTCCTCGAGAAACGGGGACGCCAGATCGATGCGGACCGCGCGAACGAACCAGAGATGATCAGGGAGCCCCCAGCCCGTCTCCTGCACGTCGTCGATGGCGATGTCCTGCAGCAGCCTGGCGAGCGCGTCGAGACGCACACGTCCGCGAGCATCCATGTCGGACAGCCGCACGCGGCGGGTGTCGGTGAATGTCCGCCCGCTCTCCGGTCGGGGCGTCATCCCGGCTGACGCGTCAGGCATCGACTCCGCGAGGGACGCGGTGCTGCGGTGGTCTCGGCATCTCAGGAGGCGCGGCGGCGAGCGCGGCGCCTGACCAGTAGCGCCACACCACCGAGTGCCGCCAGAGCCGACCCGGCGATCCGTCCCGACCGCTTCGCGCCGGCCCCGAGCTCCGACAGTCGGTCATCGAGCTGCGCGCGCTCGGCGCGGATCTCCGCGCGGATGTCCTCAGCAGTACGGCGGTCATTCTTGGTCATCGTCACGTTCCTCCTTCGCTGTCCGCGCCAAGGCTACGGCAGCGCCCGCCAACCCGCCAACGAGCAGCAGCAGGAGACCGGCGACGACGAGGATCGCGGCCCACACCGGAAGCACAAGCGCGAGCGCCGCCGCGACCGCTGCCAGCAGGAAGACCACCAGCAGCGGCGCCAGGAGGACGGCGAGCAACCCCAGACCGGCGGCGAGACCGAGCCGGGCCGCCTTCTCCTTCAGCTCGACCGATTTCAGCTCGAGCTCGAGCCTGACAAGCCGCGCAGCGTGCTCGGCGATCGCACGTCCGGCGTCGACCGGGTTGGCTGGGGTAGGGGCGGGCACCGACTCGGCTTCACCTTGCATGGTTGATTCCCCTCTTCACATCATCGCTCCCCAGCGGGTGGTCCGGCATCACTCGCGCGCTCCCCGGCGGCGTAACGGCCGTCCGGCCTCCCGCGGTGCCGCGTCGCCGGCGAGCAGCTTCGCGGCGCCTGCCGACGGCTCACCCAGCGCTGCGACGATCTCCGCCAGGCCCGGCCTCCCCGCCGGCTCGTAGCCGTCGAGCGCATCGCGGATCGCGCGCAGGTGCGCGGCGGTCGTCCCGCAGCAGCCGCCGATGATGCGTGCGCCGGCGTCCCGCGAGAGCCGTGCGTACGCCGCCATCGTCTCCGGCGTGCCGTCGTAGTGCACCGCGCCGTCGACAAAGGCCGGCACACCGCAGTTTCCCTTGGCCACGAGAATGTCCTGGTCGGCTCCGGCGGCCGCCATCGCTGAGATGGTCGCCACCAGGTCGGCCGGCCCCACCCCGCAGTTCGCCCCGTACGCGAGCGGCTGCGTGAGGGTCTCGCGACAGAGCTGCACCATCGCCTGCGGGGTCACGCCCATCATGGTGCGCCCGTGCGTGTCGAACGTGAGCGTGCACACGATCGGGAGGTCGACCCGCGCGGCACCCGTGACGGCGGCCTCGAGCTCGTCGATCGAGGAGACGGTCTCGATCCAGCTGATGTCCGCGCCGCCCTCCCGGAGCGCCGCCGCCTGCTCCTCGAAAGCGTCGCTCGCCTCCGCGACGGTCAACGGCCCCAGCGGCTCGAACAGCTCACCCGTCGGCCCCAGATCGCCCGCGACGAGGATCGGCCTGCCGAGCCTCGCTGCCTCCTCGTCGGCGACCGCACGGGCGATGCGGGCGGCAGCGATGTTGAGCTCGCGGACGCGGTCCTGGGCGCCGTGCAGTTGCAGCCGGTAGCTGGAGCCGCCGAAGCTGTTGGTCATCACGATGTCGGCGCCTGCGTCGATCATCTCCCGGTGGAGGGCCGCGATCCGCTCGGGGTGCTCGAGGTTCCAGAGCTCCGGGGCATCGCCCGACTCCAGACCGCGCGCGAAGAGGTTCGTGCCGGTGGCACCGTCGGCCAGGACGTACGGCCGTTCTGCGAGCAGCTGAGTGAGCGCGTCGGACATCTCCCCCGAGGATAGATGCCGCAGCCGATCGCTACCCGTTAGGCTGCTTCCGATGGCATACGACGAGGAGCTTGCGCATCGTGTGCGCGCGGCGCTGGCAGACGCGTCGCCGAGCGGGACCGTCGAGGAGCGCAAGATGTTCGGCGGTCTCTGCTTCCTGGTCGGCGGCCACATGGCGTGCGGCCTTGTCGGCGACACGCTCATGCTCCGGCTGGGAGAGGAGGGCGCGGACGCGGCACTCGCGCGGCCGCATACCCGGCCGATGGACTTCACCGGAAAGCCGATGCGCACGATGGTGTACGTCGAGCCGGAGGGGATCGCCACCAAGCGTGCGCTCGCGTCGTGGGTCGGGAGGGCGGCTGCCTTTGTGGCGACGCTGCCGCGAAAGGGAACGTCGCCGGCGCGCCCCTGACGGGACCCGCGTGCCTTGCGTCCGCTCTGTCAGTTGGCGACCGTCACCCGTACCGACGTTGTGCGAGCGTTTCCCTTGGCATCCCAGGCCTGGACGGTGATGCGGTACTCCCCGTCGGGGACGGTTCGTGTGTCCCAGAAGCGCGCTCCGGGTCGCGCAAACAGGCGGAGCACGTAGCGGCCCGCGCAGCTCACCGGCGCCACGGCCACGCACTTCACGGCCCCGAGGTTCTGGCGGAGCTCGGGGGCGTAGTGGAACTCGGGCGCCACGCTCGGCGGGATCACCGTCACCTCCTCCCCTCTCCCCAGCACCCGCTCGCCCCGAAAGACGTCTCGCAGCAGGAGAGGCGGCCCGGTCGCACCGAGCCGCCGCAGCGTGAGCCGCACCCGATACGGGTGATGGTCGGCGTAGAGCCTGGAGAGCTGCCCCGTCATCCAGCCGCGGAACGACTGCGGGTCCGCGATCTCGGCCCGTACGTCGACCCGCCCGCTCAACGCATCGCGGTCGAGCTCGGTCCCGGCCGCAGGCGCGGCCACCACGTTCCCGTCCAGCTGCCAGGAGGTGTTCGCCGGCCTGAAGAAACGGATGCCGCGGATCGCCGGCTTGGCCGTGTCGACGTACGGTGCCACCTTGCCACCCGGCCGCAGCGGGTTGACCCACGTGCGGACGCCATTCACCGTGGTCCATTCCGAGAGATGCACGTGCCAGAGCCCGTTGCAGGTCCAGCCGATCGGATCGCCGGCCGCCACAGTCTGGCCGGACGCGACCGTGCCCAGGGGATCGGCGTGCCAGTACGCGAACCGGCCGATGCGGATCACACGGTTGACGCAGCCGACCGCGCCGACGTTCGCCGCGACCTCGACGGTGCCGCCTTCGACGGCGTAGACGCGGTGCGTGCGGCCCGGCGGAGCGCCCGCCTCCGGCTGGTCGTCGCGCACGCCGACGTCGATGCCGATGTGGTACCCGCTCGGCCGGGGATCGTCGAACGAGCCCCGGATCGGGTGCTGCGCGGTGACCGGCGCCACCGGCCAGCCGCGCCAGTCGTCGGCGTACGACGGTGCGGCCGAGTGCCTGCCCGGCACCGCCTGGGGGGAAGCCGCGACGGCCAGTCCGGCCCCGACCGCGAGCACACAAAGCGCAGCCGCGAAGAACCGGTTCACCGCCCGAAGTCTCACCCGCCGGCGAGCTTGACCCGGTAGCCCTGTCCCTCGAGGCGCCGTGCCACCTTCTCCCGGTGATCGCCCTGGATCTCGACCGCGCCGGCCTTGGCGGCCCCGCCCGACCCGCAGTGTCGCTTCAGGTCCGAGGCGACTGCGGTCACGTCCGCGGCGGGGAGCCCGCGGACGACGGTCACGACCTTGCCGCCGCGCCCGCTCTTCTCACGGAACACACGCACGACGCCGTCGTCCGGAACCGGCGGGCCAGAAAACGCAGTCGGCCTCTCCGGCGCTTCCCGCTGGCGACGGTGATCGCCCGTCGCCGTCGAGTAGACAAGGCGTGAGTCGTCGCGTCTCGACACCGGCCAATCGTAGTACGGCCACGGCGGCCGTCAGGGCGCGCGCATCGTCGCCAGCAGCCGCTCGCCGGCCACCCACCCGGACAGCGTTGCGCGAGAGCCGCGCCGCGCAAGTGACCATCGCGCCTCGAACAGGGCCCGCTCACCTCGCGGCGCGTGGACGTCGAGCGTCGCCGCGACCGTCCCGTCCCGCTCCCATCTGACCGACCCGGAGACCTCGACCGCCGGCACGAGCTCGACGCGATCGAGGGTGAACAGCACGGGATCGTCGCCCTCGTACGTCCAGCTGCCGCCGCGCAGGCCGACGCCAGTCCCGTCGTAGTTGAGCCACCAGCGCGAGACGACATCGGCCGCCGTGCGGGAGGCCGCCACGGCGATCCTGCGGTGGGCTGCGCTCGCGTCGTTGCCTTTCTCCGGGCGACCCGGATCGACGTCACCCACGGAGCCGGCGAAGCGCGGCACCAAACGGAGCGGCGCAACGCGCCGCGCGCATGAAGTATCGCGGACGCGCCTCGCCTTCACGAAGCGCCAGTAGATGCGCGACGCGCAGCCGTCGCGGTCGCCGAGCGCGGTGACGTGTACGGAGTTCGCCACCTCGACGAATCGCGAGTTCGAGAACCGCGAGGCGACGACACGCGCCCCCGCGGACGAGGTGATCGTGTCGAGGTCGCCGTTCAAGACGAGGGTCGGCACGTCGGGGTACGCAGCTCCCTCGTGTTGCGGCGGCTGTCCGGCCGCGGGGCTCGGCCACTCGATACAGGAAAGCGGCCCCTCGTAGGAGCCTCCGGTCCACGCCGCGGCTGAGAATGGCGCGAACGTGCCCGGTGGGTAACTCGCGAGCCGGGCGCGCACCTCCTCGACCCTGTCGCCGACCCGCGTCTCGGGTTCCCAGAGCTGCGGGTAGTCGTGGCAGGTGACCGCGAGGTACGTCGGATCTGAGAAGAGCGCTGGCTGCGCAATCCCCACGTCGTCGATCACGTGCTCGGCCGCCAGGCGGAGCAGCGGCGCCGTATCCCCGCGGAGCGCCGCCTCCGCGGCCGCGAGCAGGTCGCGCCACACCGGATAGCTGTAGTACGAGGAGCCCGCGACCTGTGCGAGCACGGTCTCGTCGACCCGCATCCTGCGGCGGTTGCCGTCCCCGTCCGGCGCGACACCGACCACGGCACTGCGGCGCACGAGACGCGCGAGGCGTCCGACGAGCGCGACGGCGTCCTCGCGCCGCTCCGCCGCCGGGCAGCCAGGTGAGCGCCGGCAAGTCAGACGCAGCCCGCGCCTCAGGGCACCGGCCAGGTCGGCGTAAGCGGGATCGGTGCCGGGCAGCGGGTACGCGGCGTCGAGTGTCAGGGTGCGTAGCCGCCCGGGGTGCCGGAGTGCGAACGCCTGGGCTGCGTACGTGCCGTAGGAGTCGCCGTAGAGGTCGATGCGCCGTGCACGGATCGCAGTGAGCACGTCCTCGACGTCGTCGACGGCGTCGCCCGTCCCGTAGAGATCTCGTGCGGCCCCGAGCTCCCGCGCGCAGCGCCCCGCCCGCTGCCAGTAGCCGCGGGTGGAGCGCGCCAGCGCGCGGCAGCGGAGTGCGCCGCTGCGTCCGGTGCCCCGCAGGTCGACCAGCAGCAGGTTGCGTCGCAGACTGAGCGGACGCCACAGCGCGACCCGGGATGCCCGTCCCGGCGTGGTGCCGTAGCCGGGGCCGCCTTCGACCGAGACCACGGTCGACTCGGCAGGTCGCGCAGTGTCGCGGCGCCGGTAGAGCTCGAAGTAGACGCGGATCGTGCGGCCGCGGGCAACTGCCGACCGGTCGAGTGGCACGCGCACGAACCCGCAACGAACAGGCCCGAGCGCGCGGGCCTCGGCCGGGCAGACGATCGGGACGGCGGGCGGCAGCGCGGCCGGCACGCCGGGACAATAGGCGATGGCCGGCCGGCCCGGCGGCAACCAGGCGGTGACCAGGCGATCTCCAATCGGAATCTTCCGTTGACGGGGGCTGTCCGGAGGGTGCATGCTCTCGTGGTCGTCATGGTCGGCCCGCGCCGCCAGGCGCGGCGCCCGAACGAACGGAGGCAACATGGCACCGCAGACGCTGACCCAAACCGGCCACGTCGTCTGGCACGAGCTCTCCACACCGTCGGCCGAAAAGTCCGCCTCGTTCTACACGTCACTGCTCGGCTGGCAGACCGAGACGTTCAAGCCCGGTGAGATGGACTACACGATGATCTCCGTCGGAGGTGCCACCCACGGTGGCTTCCAGCAGGCGGACGACGGGCGGCCGTCCTTCTGGTTCGGCCACATCGCGGTCGAGGACGTCGACGCCGCGGCGGCGAAGGCGACGAAGCTCGGCGCCGAGACGCTCGCAGGCCCCATGGACATCCCCGAAGTGGGCCGGTTCACGCTCATCCGCGACCCGCAAGGGGCGGTCTGCTCTCTCTACACCCCGGCCGGCGAGGGCCCAGCCGCCACCGGCGTCTTCGCCTGGGACGAGCTGATGAGCGAGGACGTGGAGGCGTCGAGGCGCTTCTACACCGAGGTCGCGGGCTGGAGATCCAAGGACATGGACATGAGCGGGATGACCTACACCATGTTCCAGGCCGCCGACGGTCAGGACGTGGCTGGGCTGATGGCCAAGCCCGAGATGGCGCCGACGTCCGCCTGGCTCACGTATCTGGCGAATGAGGACACCGATGCGAGCGTGAAAAAGGCCGAGAGCCTGGGTGCGACGACGCTCGCCGAGCCGTTCGACATCACCGGCATCGGCCGCATCGCGATCCTGGTCGACCCGGCAGGCGCCGCGTTCGGGTTGTTCCAATCCACCGCGACGTAACCTCACAGCCGACGGGCGGGGGCGGGCCGGCGACGGTCCACCCCGCCCGCTTCACCCGGCGAGGGGCGCTCCAAGCTGCACCGCGAGCACTCCGGCCGCACCTGCAGCGACGAGCGTGAGCACGACCCCCCGTCGCAGTCCGAGCAGGAGCAGACACGCCCCACCGAGGATGCCAACCTGCCAGGCATGGTCGAGCGCCCGCGCGAGCGGGACGGCGACGCCGAGGATCGCGCCTGCGGCAGCCGGGCCCGCGCCGTCGAGAAAGGCGCGGACGCGGACGTTGGAGGCGAGCCGTTCGAGGCGCGGGGCCCCCAGCAGCACGAATGCGAAGGACGGAGCAAAGGCGATCGCAGACACGAGCAGCGCGCCGGCGAGGCCTGCCGCTGCGTACCCGACCACGGCGACCGTGTGCACCACCGGGCCGGGCGTCACCTGGCCGATCGCCACCGCGTTCAAGAACTCGGCCTCGCTCATCCAGCCGTGCGCGTCGACCGCGTCGGCTTGCATCAGCGGCACGATCACGAAGCCGCCGCCGTACGAAAGCGCGCCAACTTTCAGGCCCGTCCAGACGAGACCGCCGGCGGCGGCCCCGAGCGCTGCCACGAGCTCGAGTCTGGCCAGAAGCAGTGCGTCGACGGCGCGGCGCACGGCGCGGACGGGTATCCGCAGCCCGAGCTCGATAACCCCGCAGGCCAGCAGTACCGCCACGAGCCATGGCCCGAGAAGCGCCGCTGCCGCCGCGCCGAGAGCGGCGTAGAGCAGACCTCTGGCACGCAGCCGGGCCCGGCGCGCGAGGACCGGCCGCAGCAGGGGCAGCGCGGCGTGCACGGCGACCACGGCCACGGCGGCTCCCGCCCCGGCACCCGCGCCGCGCAGCCAGTCGGGCGGTGAGCCGAGGAAGAGCGCGGCGAGGAGGATGGTGGCGACCAGACCTGGAAGCACGAAGGCGAGCCCACCGACGAGCGCGCCGGCACGCGAGCCGACCGTCCAGGCGCAGTAGATGGCCAGCTGCGTCGAGGCGGGGCCGGGCAGGAGGTTGGCGGCGGCCAGCGCGTCCTCGAA
>JBJXGY010000114.1:0-7341 GCA_046160185.1 Gaiella sp.
GCGGCCGGCCGCGGCCGCGGCCGCTTCAGGGGTCTTCCCGAGCCGGGAGCCGCGGGAGCGGGTTCCGGCTCTGGGGGCAAGCATGAGACGCCCTGTGTCAACCCCCCGGCTCGCGTTCCGGGGTAGCGGCCGGCCGCGGCAGCGGCCGCTTCAGGGGTCTTCCCGAGCAGGAAGCCGCGGGAGTGGGTTCCGGCTCTGGGGGCAAGCATGAGGATCTCGGGCACCGGCGGTGACCCTCGCACTGCGCCCGCGGTGGCGTTGGCGGCCGGGGTGGTTCTCTCCACCGCGGCGGGTGCGATGCTTGCGGAGCCCGAGCTCGGGATGCTCGCGGTGGTACTGGTCGTGGCTGCGCTCGTGTGCACCGCCGCGCTCGCCGTGCCGCTTCACCTGCTGGTGCTCGGGCTCGTGGCCACGCTGCCCTTTGCCGATTGGCAGCCGCCGGGCAGCCCGGTCTCGATCTCGGTGCTGGCGGCCATGACCGCCTGCGGCCGCGCCCTCGTCGAGGTGGGCACGCTCCGTCCGCTTCAGCTTCGGAGCGTCGGTCCCTGGCTGGCCTTGCCGCTCCTGCTCGTTCCCTCTGCCTTCAGCGGGGCAGCAGGGTTCGGCGGCCGCGCTCAGCTCTTCTTCTCGATGGCGAGCTGGCTCGCGATCGCGCTGCTCGTCGGGCACTTCCTCACCGAATCCCGCTGGCCCCTGATTCGCGCCGTGCTCGTGGCCGAGGTGGCGATCGCGGTCGTGATCGCGGCCGCGGAACTGGTCGCCCAGCGTTGGTTGGTTCCGTTCCCTGATCCGCCACAGACCCAGGTGGAGTTCTTCTTCGGCTTCTTCCGGCCACGCTCGATCACGCTCAGCCCGTATGCCCTCGGTGAGTTTCTCGCCTTCACCGCACCGATCGTGTGGTACCAGCTCGCTGCGGCGTTCCGTCGCGATCGGGGCCGGCTCCCGCTGTGGCTGATGCTCACCGCGGGCCAGCTCGCGATCATCGTGGCCACCTTGAGCCGCAAGTCGCTCTGGCAGCTCGGGGTCGCGATCGCCGTCTTCCTCGTCGCCTCCCTGGCCGATCGCCGGGCGCGCCGGTCGCTGCTCCCCGTGGCGGTCGCTCTCGCAGTCGCCGTGGTCGCCGCCGTCACGCTCAACGGGCCGGCACTCGGCGAGCGTCTACGCTCCTCGACCTCGGCAGAGGGCGTCTCGCTGCGCGTCGACACGTTCAACGACGCCCTCACCATCGGCACCTCCACCCTGCCGCTCGGCGCCGGTCTCGGGAACTTCGTCGCCACCTCCACCGACCGCTACGGCGAGCAGCTCGCGGCGTACAACTCCTTCGCGGAGGCCTTCGCCGACAGCGGCCTGCTCGGTCTTGCCGTCGTGCTGCTTCTCGTCGCCATCCCCTTCAGGCTGGCCGCGGCGGCTCCGGCCGTGCACGTACCGCCGCGTGCGGTCGTTCTCGCCACGATGGCCGGGCTGGTCGCACTCGCTGCCGTCGAGTCCAGTATCTGGAGGAAGTCGCTGGCCTTCAGCGCGGGTCTCTGCCTGGCCGTGGCCGCGAATGCGCGCGCGGCGCGGACCCAGCAGGGGGCGACGGCCCGGTGAGCAGAGCCTCATCGCTCAACGCGACGCTGCGACGCACGGTCGCACCGCTGGGCGCGGCCACCGTCGTCTCGCAGGTGAACAGCATCCTCATCCTGCTCGCATTGACGAACCTGGGGACGCTCGACACGCTCGCGGACTTCCGCCTCGCACTCTCCGCCGTGGCGATCGCCACGATCGTGGCGCTTCCGGGCGCAGCCGTCGCGGTGGCACGCGCCGTCGCCCGCGGGCAGGACGTCACCTTCGCCATCGCCCGTCGGCGGGTTCCGTGGTCGGTCGCGGGCGCAGCCGGGCTCGCCGTCACCGGTGCGGTGCTGATGCTGCTGGGACGCGGCTCGACGGGGCTCGCGGTCGCGGTCGCGGGCATCGTGTTCGTGCCATGGTCGGTATCCGATCTCGCGGGTGCGCACCTCATCGGCGCCCGGTCGTTCCCGCGGTACCTCCGGCTGCAGGCCGTGGTGCAGACCTCCACCGTGGCCTGGGTCGTGCTGGCGGTCACGCTCGGGCACGGCCGCGCGTGGTTGATCGTGCTCGGGTACCTCGGCCTGACCGCGGTCGCTCAGGCGTTCGTCCTGGTCAGGCTGCAGAGAACGGTGGATCAGGAGGCCGTCGACGAGTGCCACCTCTACGGCAAACGGTTGTCCAAGATCGGCGTGCTGTCGTCGATCGACCTCCAGCTGGACGTGCTGCTGACCGCCGCGCTGCTCTCCAAGCCGAACGTCGCGCTACTGGCCGTCGGCCGCGCGGGCGGCCAGTTTCTGAAGGCGACCTGGTACCTGGTGTCGCAGGCCAACATCGGACGGCTCGCGGCCCTCGACGAGACCGAGAGCCGGAGTGTCAGCATGCGGCTCGCGGCAGCACTCACCGCCGTCTACGCGCTGATCGGTGTCGTCGCCGCCGCGCTGTGCCCGTGGGTCGTCCCGTTTGTCTTCGGCGAGGACTATGCGGGCGCCGTCACCGTGGCGCAGCTTCTGCTGCTGGTTCCGGCCGTCTCCGCGACGGGATCCTGCCTGGAACTGCATCTCAAGGCTCAGGCGCGGGTCCGTGAGCTGTATGTCTTGCACCTCGTCAAGCCGCTCGCGTCCGCCGCGCTGCTTCCGCTGGCGCTCGTCCTCTTCGGCCTGGTGGGGGTGGGCATCGAAGCCCTGGTCATCGCCGTGCTGTACACGATCCTCACGACGGCCCTCGTCTACGGGAAGCGGGCCCAGCGCGGTGCAGCCTCGCGCGCGAGTGCGGCCGTGGAGGCCCACCTGTGAGCGAGCGCGGCTCGATCGACTGGTGGCTCGCCACGCTCCCGCTGGACGGGCGCATCGCGCGGGCGAGAATCCGCTACTCGCATCACGTGCTCGCCAGGGTGACCGTGGGCGGTGTCTGCGGCTTCGGCGCGGCTGCGCTCTACGCGCGTGCTCCACACCAGGTACGCGCGCTTCGCCCACATCTCGCGGCTCTGGCGCGGGACCTCCCCTACCAGGATGCGGCCAGGGCGCGCGAGGTGGCCGCGGGCCGGCTGGCCGGCGTGTCCGACCTGTTGAGTGCGCTCGACGGTGCTCTGTGGGAGCTCGAGGCGATCCGCCGGGGATGCCGGGTGGCCGAGGTGCTCGGAGCATCGCGACCGCTGCCGGCCGTGTCGATCACCGAGCAATTGTTCCTCGACGCGGCGGAGCGCCCGGAGCGGGCCGTCGAGAGCGCTCTGGCCCGCGGCACGAAGACGCTGAAGATCAAGCTGCACGGGCACCCGGGCCGTGACCTGCGGCTGCTCCGCCGCCTACGTGAGGCCGCAGGGCCGGCGCTTCACCTTCGCGTCGACGCCAACCGCGGCTACTCACCGCAGGATGCTCTGGCCGTGGCCGGGCCCGCTCGTGAGCTCGGCATCGTGGATTGGGAGGAGCCGCTGGACTCCTCGTTCGCCGAGCTCGCCCGCTGGCGCGAGGCGACGGGTGCCCGCGTCATCCTCGACGAGAGCGTGCGCGACCTGGCGCAGCTCGAGGAGGCGCTGGCGTGGGGCTGCTTCGACGTCCTCAACCTCAAGCTCTCGCGGCTCGGGGGCATCACCGGCGCTGCGGAGTACCGCCGGCGCTGCCTGGAGGAGGGACGGGACGTGCTGATCGGCTGCAACGAGGATCTCGGCCCCGGCATGGCGGCGCTCCTCCACGCCTCCGCGGCTTGGCAACCGTTCGAGACCGAGGGTCTCGGCCACGAGCGCCTCGGGGTCGATTTCGGCCGGCCGTCACCCCACATCGCCGGTGGCATGTGTGCACTCCCCGCAGGACCGGGCTGGGGGCTGTCCGTCGACCCCGAGCGCGTGCTTCATCCGCAGGGCCATCGGCCCACGCGTCTCGTCCACGTCACCTCGTGGTCGTTGCCGTTCGCCGTCGTGAGCATGGCGCGCCGGCATCGCCAGCGCGCCGAGAACGTTCGCGTCCGTGCCGGCCGGCGAGTGCGCGCGAGCCTCGCCTCGCACCGTCCACCCGTCACCCACTCGAGGAGTGCCCGCCCGCGATGACCGCCCAGCCCAACCTTCCCTTCACGGTGTCCGTGCATCGTGGCCCTCGGGTGATCCGCAACAGCCTGGCCGCCGTGGGACTGCTGCCGGCGGCCCGGCGGCTCAAGCGCGGATGGCTACGTCTGGCGGATCCCCGGCAACTCCCCGAGCTCGACGGCGAGCGGATCGCCTTCACCCATCTGCAGCGGCACGGGTTGCTGGACGCGGTGACCGGCGGGCGGGTGCTCGAGATCGGGCCCAAACACGGGCTGGACTCGCGGCTGCTCGCCGCGCTGGCGCCCAGCGAGCTCGTGCTGGTCGATCTCCCCGAAAAGACTCCCTCCATCCGCTCCTGGCTCGGCGAGGTCGATGCCCTATGCCCTGCGCGGTACGAGGAGGGCAACATCCTGTACATGCCCGCGGCCGCGAGGGAGTCGCTGGGCCTGTTCGACGTCGTCTGGTGTCTCGGCGTCGTCTACCACAACGTCGAGCAGCTCCGGCTCCTGAGACGCCTGTACGACCTGTGCGCCGACGGGGGTCTGGTGGTGGTCGAGAGCTCGACGGCGCGCGGCCGTCGCGCCCGGAAGGCCAATGTCGTGCAGCTGCACTGGCCGCACCCGTTCGGCGGCGTGCCGACGATCACCCACCTGCCGTCCCGGCGGGCGCTGGCCTCCTGGCTCGAGATGGTGGGTTTCGTCGACGTCGAGATCCGCGACGTCTACTCCCGGCAGGTCTCCAAGAACCGGGCGTTGCTCACCGCACGCAAAGCGGCCGGCGCCCCCGGTCTGGTCAGCTACGGCCATTCCGGTCTCAATCCCGCCTACCTCCCCGGCGAGGCCACATGAGGTATCTGGTCACCGGCGCGGCCGGGTTCATCGGCTCGCATCTCGCGGAAGAGGTCCGGGCGGCAGGGCACGAGCTTCGCTGCGTGGACTCCTTCAACGACTACTACGCGCCCCAGCTCAAGGCGCTGAACGCCGCCACGCTCGACGTCGAGCGGCTCGACCTCGCGACCTGCGACCTGGAGCCGCTGCTCGACGGCGTGGACGGCGTCTACCACCTGGCCGCGCAGGCCGGCGTGCGGGCGAGCTGGGGCGACACGTTCGACGGCTACCTGCGCAACAACCTGCAGGTGACCCAGCGGCTGTTCGGGGCCGCCGCCGAACGAGGTGTGCGCGTCGTGTTCTCCTCGTCCTCCTCGGTGTACGGGAACGCGGCGACCTACCCGACGGCTGAGGACGGGCCGACCGTTCCGGTCTCCCCGTACGGCGTCACGAAGCTGGCCTGTGAGGGCCTCGCCGCCGCCTATCGCGAGAGCTTCGGCCTCGACGTGGTCACGCTCCGCTACTTCACCGTGTACGGCCCACGGCAGCGTCCGGACATGGGCTTCACACGGATGCTCGCGGCGCTGGCGGCGGGCTCCTCGTACGGGGTGTACGGGGACGGCCATCAGGCGCGCGACTTCACATACGTGTCGGACGCGGTATCAGCCAACGTGTTGGCGATGGCGGCGGCGCCGTCCGGCGCGATCTACAACGTGGGTGGCGGATCGGAAGTGGAGCTGCTGGATGCGATCGCTGTCGCCGAGACCGTCGCCGTACGGAGCCTTCGCATCCGCTTCGAAGAGCAGGCTCCGGGTGACGCCCGGCGGACAGCCGCCGACACCTCGCGCATTCGCAGCGAGCTCGCGTGGCGCCCGACCGTGCCCCTCGCCGACGGTCTCGCGGCGCAATGGGAGTGGTACGTCGGTTCGAACGCGACCGGTATCGGGGCGGCGGCGTGACCGGGCTCTGCCGGCTGCCGGCTCAGGTGACCGGTCGTCCCGGCCGCCTCGGGCCCTGGGAGGAGCAACGATGACCGCGCACTCGCGCGGCGACTTCGTGGGCCTGGGTGCGCAGCTGCTGGGCGGGGTCGGCGTCGCCCTCGCCGCCCGCCCGGGCGCCAAGCCGGCTGCGGCGGGACGGCTTCCCGGTGTCGTCTCGCTGCGCGACACCGGCGCCGTCGGCGACGGTCGCAAGGACGACACCGCAGCGATCCGCAGGGCGTTCAAGCGGCTGGGGGAGCTCCGCCACGGCGGCATCCTCTATGCCCCACCGGGGGAGTACATAACTCGGGGCGGACACGTCTTGCGTCCGTGGACGCAGCTCGTCGGCGCGGGAGTCGGCACGACGCTCTTCCGCCACGTCGGCGCCGGATCGTGCTTCACGCTCACGGGCCCGGGGATCACCGAGCACCGGGCCGGGATCGGCGAGCTCTCGATTCAGGGTGGCAGCGCGCCCGGTGCTGCGGGCGTCGAGTTCCGCGATCTCTCCTTCGGCGCCTGGGCCCGGAACGTTCGCGTGCGCGACTACAAGGCCGGGATCGGCTTCCTGCTCAACAACTTCGCGAGCCGCCAGTACAACGAGGGCGTGATGCTCGTCAACTGCTCCTCCACCAACTGCGCGACGGGCATTACCCTGCGCCGTGTCGGCGGCACGGAGAGCTTCAAGGGCTTCTTCACGTCACAGTTCGGCTGCAATGTTCCCGCGGGCGGGCGCGGGTTCGATTTCGGGGTCGGTGGCGAGCTCCCGATCCTCGTCTACAACTGCGAGCTGCACGGGCACATCTGGTTCGACCGCAACGAGAACAACATCGGCTGGGACGTCGGGGCGCGTGCGCTCCTGCGGGACGGCTCGGCCTGGATCAGCGGCGAGGGCTCGAGCAAGACATCGGTCTCGATCAGAAATCGCGCCGGCGGACAGGTTGCCCTCTTCGGCCAGTGGTGGTTCAACCAGATCCCCCATGCCGCCGACCTGAGTCGCACCAAGATCGGCCCCCTCACCTCGGCCTCGCTCGGGGTGTAAGCCACCGGAGGGCCCGTTTCGGGCGGGCCCCTTCAGGGGCTCGCCAGGACGTAGGAGTCAACGCCGCGGATCGAGCCTCAGCCGTCATCCGCTTACCGATGCTTCACAAAGACCTCACAGCGTCCTTGCGAGCAGGGTGTGAGATGTGCTGACAACGTCGCTCCGCCGACAGGAGGCAAAACCCATGTCCGCACGGCGCTTCACCATCGTCGTCGCTCTCGTCTCGGGATTCGCGGTGACGCTTGCCGCTGTCGCGGTCGCCGCAGGCTCCGGCGGAGGCGACCGGGAGCCGGTCTCGCTCGCACATCTGAAGGGTGTCAACTTCGTCAACTCCTGCCGCTTCAGCCATCGAGCCGGCGACGATCCCATCGTCTTCCCGGGCCGGGCGGGCCAGTCGCACGATCACTCGTTCGTCGGGGCGCAGACGAC
>JBJXGY010000115.1:0-34727 GCA_046160185.1 Gaiella sp.
CACCAGGGCCCGTGGCGCCGCTCCCGGATCGCCGTCTCGTGGGCGGATCCACACGTCCACGTACGCGATCCGCCCGTCTCCGTCCACGAAGCGCTCGCCCAGTGTCTCGACCTCGAGCACCTGGAACGTGACCCACACCCCGTCGACCGAGCAGGGGACGGCCCCGGCCACCGCTCGCGCGATCTCAGGCAGGCGGCCCCTGGCCGCGGCGGCGTCTGCCTGCACCGATCGCACGTGAACCGTCGGCATCTCCCGAACCTACCTAGCCCGGCTCGCTGTCAAGCGCGGGCGGTGCATCCTGCCGGGCCTGCCAGGCCGCTCCCCGACAAGGCGCCCCGCAAACACGCTTGTTGAACGATCCGTGCTAGTGGACTGTCAGGCAACGTTGGTGGAGATGCGGGTCGCGAGAACCGAGCCAGGCGAGGACGCAGGGAGCGCCAATACTGGAGAGTATTGGCGCGACCGAGGACAACGCCTGGCGACGCGTTATCGCGGGCCGCAACCCGGCGAATGTTCCCTGACAGTCCACTAGCATTGGCGCACGTCACCGACCGAGGAGGAAGCTGCGCGCATGGCCGCTCACGAGCCAGGGAAGATCCGCAACGTCGCCGTCGTCGGCCATCGTGGGACGGGGAAGACGTCCCTGGTCGAAGCCCTGCTCTTCCAGACGGGCGAGGTCAACCGCCTGGGCACGATCGAGACCGGCTCGACGGTCACGGACTGGGACGAAGACGAGCAGCGGCGGCAGTTGTCGATCGCGCTCACGCTTGCGCGCACGAGCTGGCAGGGTCGCAAGATCAACCTGCTCGACTGTCCCGGCGACCCGTCGTTCCAGGGTGAGTGGAGGTGCGCTCTTCCCGTTGTCGAGGGGGTCTTGGTCGTGGTGTCCGCGGTCATGGGCGTCGAGGTCGGGACGACCCGTGTCTGGCGCAAGGCCGAGGAGCTCGGCCTCTCCCGGGTCGTGTTCATCAACATGCTCGATCGGGAGCGCGGCGACTTCTATCGTGCGCTCGAGGCAGTCCAGAGCCAGCTCTCTCCGAAGTGTGTCGCCGTGCACCTGCCGATCGGCTCCGAGCACGACGTGTCCGGCATCGTGGACGTCCTTCACATGTGTGCCTACCTCAGCCCGAACGGCGCCAAAGAAGGTGAGCCGGAGCCGATTCCGGTCGAGATGCAGGAGCTTGCACAGAAGTATCGGGAGAAGCTGCTCGATGCGGTCGTCGAGACCGACGAGGCGCTGATGGAGCGATATCTGGAAGGCGCCGAGCTCGACGCTCACGATGTTGCCGCTGCGCTCAAGACGGCCGTCACGCGCGGGGACGTGTTTCCTGTGGCCTGCGGGATCGCCTCCAAGAACCTCGGGACGCACGCGCTGCTCGATCTGATCGTCGAGGGTGTGCCCTCCCCTGCGAAGAAGGGCCAGACGATCGATGTCGGCGAGGCGGCGACTGCGGCCTATGTCTTCAAGACCTTCGCCGACCCCTTCGCGGGCAGGATCAACCTGTTCCGGATCGTGCGCGGGCTGATCACGACCGACTCGAACCTCGTGAACGCTCGGACCCGCTCCAAGGAGCGCACCGGGTCGTTGCTGCAGATCCAGGGCAAGGAGCATTCGGGCGTCAAGGAGTTCGGCGAAGGCGACATCGGCGCCGTGGCCAAGCTCAAGGACGCGCACACCGGCGACCTCCTCGCCGACAGGGAGGTCGGGGTCAGCGGTCCCGACCTCGGGTTCCCGGAGCCGGTGATGAGCTTTGCGATCACGCCGAAGTCGAAGGGCGACGAGGACAAGGTCTCGAACGCGATACGGCGTCTCAACGAGGAAGATCCGACGCTCCGTCTGCGGCGGGACGCCCAGACCGGCGAGGAGATCCTCGCCGGCATGAGCCAGATGCACGTGGAGGTCGCGCTCGACCGGGTCAAGCGGCGGTTCGGCGTGGACGTGGAGCTGCACCCGCCACGTGTTCCCTACCTCGAGTCGATCCGCAAGGAGTCGCGCCAGCGTCATCGCTACAAGAAGCAGACAGGCGGCCGCGGGCAGTTCGGCGACTGCGAGATCGTGCTCGAGCCCATCGACGGGCACGTCGGCTACGAGTTCGTCGACAACATCGTCGGCGGTGTGATCCCGCAGAGCTACCGGCCCGCCGTCGACAAGGGCATCCAGGACGCGATGGTGCACGGCGAGCTCGCGGGCGCGCCGGTGCAGGGCGTGCGGGTGCGGCTCGTCGACGGCCAGTACCACAACGTCGACTCCTCGGAGATGGCCTTCAAGATCGCCGGCTCGATGGCTTTCAAGGAGGCGTACCTGAAGGCTGACCCCGTGCTGCTGGAGCCGATCATGGAGCTGGAGGTGACCGTGCCCGACGAGGCGGTCGGAGCCGTCAACGGCGACCTCAACTCACGGAGAGGGCGACTCCACGGCATGGAGCCGGCGGGCGGCATGACCACGGTGAAGGCGGAGGTGCCGATGTCGGAGCTCCTCACCTACTCCCAGTCGCTGACCTCGATGACGGGAGGCCGCGGCGACTACTCGATGCACCTGCTGCGCTACGACGAGGTTCCGAGCCATGTCGCTCAGAGGATCATCGACGAGACCCGTAAGGCCCGCGAGGCCGCGAGCGGCTGACGGGGCGGCGATGCCAGGGCCGTCCGGGTTCAGCTTCATCGAGCGCCAGGGCACGGTGGTGATCAGTCACCGCGGCCGCCAGGCGACCGTGCTGCGCGGCGAGAGAGCGGCTGCGTTTCTCGCGGAGGTCGAGGCCGACCAGCAGGGCGTGATGGCCCGCTGGACGGGGAACTACAAGCGAGGCAACGAGCGGCAGGCTCGCAGCCACCCGCGCAACCGCAACTGAATCCGAGACACGGAAAAGGCGGGACGCAGCGGGGGACTGAGGGTCGGATCCGGTCGGGGTTCCAAAATCCCTGCAAGCGGGCTATAGTGGTCGTCCCCATGCGTGTCACCAAGTCCGCCGTCACCCGAACCTGCGCCGTCTGCGATCGAACCCTCTTGATGGGCGAGGAGGCGCTGCGGTTCTCGCCGGACGGCGTCGAGTACGTGGACGTGTGCACCCTCTGCAACGATGCGGCTCTCGATCACGGCTGGGCCAAAGAGGGGCTCGCCAGTGCTGTCAGCCTGGGCCACCCGCCCCGGCGGCGCCGGCAACGGACGATCTGGCAGACCTTGTTGGGTGCCCGTGAAGAGGAGCCCATGCCGGTCGTCTCCGAGCCGATTCTGCGCCGGCTCTCCGACGGCGAGATGGCGCTCGTGGAGGCGGTCGAGTTGTTCAACCAGAGTCAGTTCCGGCGCACCGTGGTCGGCGTGGCACGGAGCCTGGGCGAGCCCCGCGTCTCTGTCGTCCCCCTCTCCGGCGTCAACGGCGAGACCGTGATCACGGTCGCCTGGGACATCACCTGGTACCAGTACCGCGTCTCCCCGGAGTCCGGGCAGCCGGTGCGGATCGAGGAGCGGGGAACGGACTCCTCGGAGATCGGGCCGGCCTACACGGGGTGGAACGCGTCGATCGCCGACGACGGCCGCATCATGCCCGAGCTGGCCCCCGTCTAAAGCCTGGATCCACCGGGCTCAGCGTTCGGCCGAGAGCTCTAGCGTCCGCGGCTCGAAGCTCTCCACGACCTCGTACATGCGCGCCACGCGCACGTGATACTCGGGGTCCGACCGCCAGCGGCGCACGACGTCGAGGCTCGCCCACGGGCCGAAGCTGATGAAGGTGCCGGGCTGCTCCACGTCTCGCAGCAGCCGCGCATTGGCGCCGAGACCCTGCCCGTGGCTCCACGCGATCCAGTCTGCCCAGCGCCGCACGAACTCGTCGTCCTGGCCCGGCTTGACCCGCCAGGTCGTCAGTGTGTAGGTGGTCGCCACGGCGCTCCTCTCGCTCGCCCCGATGCTATCGCCCGTGGAACGGGCGCGGCGGGTAGCCTCGCGGTCGTGCAAGGCGTCTTGTGGACCGACGGCGGTGCTCGAGGGAATCCAGGTCCCGCTGCGTACGCGTTCGTGCTGGAGACGGCGGACGGGGGTGTGCTCGACGCGCAGGGCGTGGCGATCGGGACGGCGACGAACAACGTCGCGGAGTATTCGGCACTGGTCAACGGATTGCGCCGCGCCCGCGAGCTCGGCGTGGAGGAGCTTGTCGTCAAGTCCGACTCGGAGCTGATGGTCAAGCAGATGCGTGGGGAGTACCGAGTCAAGAACGCCGCGCTGCAGGAGCTGTTCCTGGACGCGTCGCGTGCCGCCAACGCCCTCCGCGGCGTGACCTTCGTCCACGTCCGGCGTGAGCACAACGCGCTCGCCGACCGGCTGGTCAACGAGGCGCTGGACGCTGCTCCCTGAGCCGGCCGGCTGGCGCAGCGGGGCGGGGCGGCGCGCCAGGCGGGTCCGGCGGGATGCTTCCCGCCGCCGCCACACCCCCGACGCTACACAGCCCCTTCAGGGGCTCGCCAGTGGGTTTCTCCGGAAGGATCGTGCGCTCAGTCGCTCCGACCGCGACTGGAGAGGTAGTGGTGCCAGAGGATGCGGGCGGCGGATGCTCGATGGGGTCGCCAGGTCTCGGCCAGCTGCTCCAGCTGGTCGGCCTCCATCCGCCGGCCGTCGCCCTTCACCTCCGCGGCGGCGATCTCCAGCGCGAGGTCCCCGCGAGGCCACACGTCGGGGCGGCGCAACGCCATCACCAGGTAGACGTCGGCTGTCCAGCGCCCGATCCCGGTGAGTGCGGTCAGCGCGCGGTGGGCGTCCGCATCCGGGAGCGCTGCCAGCCCACCGAGATCCACGTCGCCGCCGAGCGTCGCCTCCGCCAGCAGCCGCGTGTAGCGCGCCTTCTGCCGCGAGAAGCCGTCCTCTCGCAACTCGGCGTCGCTGACGGCAAGCAACGCCCTGGGAGTCACGCTGCCGATCCGCGCTGCCAGGCGGTCGAACGCCGCCTGCGCCGAGGCGAGCGACACCTGCTGTTCGAGGATCACGTGCACGAGCGTCGCGAACCCTTCCTCACGGCTCCAGAACGGCGGCACCCCATAGCGGGCGACGACGCGGGCGAGGTCCGGGTCGCGCGTCGCGACGGCCCGAACGGAAGCGCGGTGTGAACGCTCGGTCAGCCGCTGCGGATTGTCTCGGCGAGGCACGTCGGGTATGGTGACCTCTGATGAGCACCTTCGCGAGCACGCACTGCCCGGCCGTTTCCGGCCTGCTCGCCCTCGGCCTCCTCCTTCCCCGCTAGGGGAAGCACGCGTGCGACATATCCCTGCCCGCGATGTTCCTTCGCACAGAGGGACACCCACGCCTCGAGGAGAATGACGACGCCATGACGATGCCCTTCCGCAAGTACCGTCCCTACGACACGGTTTCGCTGCCCGACCGTGCCTGGCCGGACACCGTGATCCCCCGTGCGCCGATCTGGTGCTCCACCGATCTGCGCGACGGCAACCAGGCGCTTGTCAACCCCATGGATTCGGCACGCAAAGAGCGGTTCTTCGCGCTGCTCGTCCACCTGGGGGTGAAGGAGATCGAGGTCGGCTTCCCGAGCGCTTCGAAGACCGACTTCGACTTCGTCCGTAAGTTGGTGGAGGACGACCTGATCCCTGCGGATACCACGATCGCGGTCCTGACGCAGGCACGGCCGGAGCTCATCGAGAGGTCGTTCCAGGCGATCGAGGGCGCGGCGCGGGCGATCGTCCACCTCTACAACTCGACGTCGACCACGCAGCGCCGCGTGGTCTTCCGGCTGGACGAGGCAGGCATCACCGAGCTCGCCGTGCGCGGCACCGCCCTGTGCCGCGAGCTGGCGGCGAGAACACCGACCGAGATCGTGTTCCAGTACTCGCCGGAGAGCTTCCATCACACCGAGCTCGAGTACGCACTCGAGATCTGCGAGGCGGTCGCCGAGGAGTGGGGGCCGACCGAAGCGGCGAAGATGGTCGTCAACCTGCCGACCACGGTCGAGGCCTTCCCGCCGAACGTGTACGCCGACCGCATGGAGTGGTTCATCCGCCACTTCTCCAAGCGCCGCGCGGCGATCATGTCGATCCACCCGCACAACGACCGTGGCACCGCCGTGGCCACCGCAGAGCTGGGGCTGATGGCGGGGGCGGAACGGGTCGAGGGTTGTCTGTTTGGCAACGGCGAGCGCACGGGCAACGTCGACCTGATCACGCTCGCCCTGAACCTGCTGACCCAGGGCGTCGATCCGCGGTTGGATCTTTCCCAGATCGACGAGACGCGCCGCATCGTGGAGGAGTGCAACGAGTTGCCCGTGCACCCGCGGCATCCCTACGTGGGTGAGCTGGTGTACACGGCGTTCTCCGGCTCCCACCAGGACGCGATCAAGAAGGGCATGGATGCTCAGGAGCGATCGGGCTCGGAGGTGTGGGACGTGCCGTACCTGCCGCTGGATCCTCACGACCTGGGCCGCAGCTACGAGGCGATCATCCGGGTCAACTCGCAATCCGGCAAGGGCGGCGTGGCGTATCTGATGAAGACCGAGCACAACCTCGACCTGCCGCGCGGCCTTCAGGTCGACTTCGCGCGGCAGGTGCAGGCGATCACCGACGCGCGTGGGGGAGAGCTGACGGCCGAGGAGATCTACGACGTGTTCAGGAGCGGCTACCTGGAGATCACGACCCCGTACCAGCTTCTCTCGTACAAGCACTCGAGTGACGAGGTGGACGAGCTCGAGGCGAGGCTCCTCGTGGAGGGGGCCGAGACGGTGATCGCGGGTGAGGGCAACGGGCCGATCGCGGCGTTCGTGCACGCGCTCAAGGCTCACACCGGACTCGACGTCCGCGTGCGCGAGTACCACGAGCACGCGATGGGGAAGGGAGAGGACGCGACGGCTGCGGCGTACATCGAGGCCGACGTGGGCGACGAGGCGACCTGGGGCGTGGGCATACATCCGAGCACAGTCACGGCGTCGCTGCGTGCCGTGGTGAACGCGGTCGACCGTGCGCTCGCGGCCCGGGCCGCGCAGGACGAGCTGGCTGCCGCTTTCGATCGATGAGCAGGCGCCGGCGTCTCACCGGCACGATCGTGGCCGTCGCTGCTCTCGCGGCGGCTTTGCTGGCGGCGGGTGCCTGGTCACAGTCTGCGGCGACGGATGTGATTCCTGGGTTCGTGCAGTCGGCCGGCAACCCAGAGGCTCCGCGCACGGTGGTGCTGGTGCACGACGGCCCCGGGCAGGATCGTCAGTGGCTCTTCCGTTCGCACCGCGTGCTGGCCTCCGACGTATTGCGGGTCGTCGCGTACGACCAGCGCGGCGCCGGCAGGTCGCGACCACCGCGAGCCCCTCTCAGCGCCACCATCGACGACCTCTACAGGTACGAGGTGTACGTGGCTGATCTGGAGGCTCTCCGCAAGAAGCTCGGGCTGGAGCGGCTTGATCTGGTAGGGCACGGGTGGGGCGGCTTCGTGGCCGCCGCCTTCGCCGCCGAGCATCCCCGCCGAGTGCGAACCCTGATGCTGGTGAACGCGCGCCCGCTCTCCCTGCGGGACGATCTCGACGGCCAGCTGATCGCCGGATCCCGGCGGGCGAATCTGATCCGCAAGGGCCTGGTGCCGCTCCGCGCCCCGGCCGGTGAACCGAACAGCTGCCGGGCGTCCGACCTCGCGTATCTGCCGATGCTCCTGGCGAGCCCGTCCTCGAAGAAGCGCGCGATCAAGGCGCTCGGCCCGTTCACGTGCTCGCAGACGCCCCGCTCGCTCACCGAGATCGCGCTCACCGAGCGGCTCGACGACCGGCTGGCTTTGCGACGGCGCCTCGCGCGATACGCCGGGCCCGCGCTCGTGATCGCCGGCGCCCGCGATCCGTACGGCGACACCTGGTTCAAGGGCGACCGGGCACAGCTCGCGGGGGCCAAGGTGACGGCGCGCCGGCTGGCGGGCACCGGTCACTTTCCGTGGATCGACGGGCCCGAGTACCTCTCCGCGCTCCGCGGCTTCATCGCGCGCACCTGGAGCGGCTGAGGCGCGGGAGGCCCACCGGCTATACTGGGCGCCGAGCGCGGATGTAGCTCAGTTGGCTAGAGCGTCTGCTTGCCATGCAGAAGGTCGAGGGTTCGAGTCCCTTCATCCGCTTCGAGAAACCCGCTGGAAACGGCGGGTTTCTGGTTGGCCCGCTCGGCCGGTGATAGAGGTTCGACCGTCGATAGTCAGCTTTCAGTCAGCCTTCGCTGCATTTGCCCCCATGAATGCCGCGGCTGGCGAGCGGCGCCAACCTGTGCGAGGGGCGAGTAGATTCGTGTCGTCGCGACGTTCACGCCGTCGGAACGCGACACGCTTCCAACTTCGGCCACGCAATGACCACCGATCCCATCACTGACGTAATTCGCCTGGTACTGGGTGTTGCGCGTCTCGGCGAGAACGACCTACGAGGTTGGTGGAAGGGCCATGCCATGGACGCCACCGGTCAGTACGTCCTGTCGGGCTTGTTTCCTCGGACGTGGCGGGCGGCTGGGCTGGAGCTCGACGTCATGGCCGCCACTCGAATGCACGACGAGGTGCTCGGCCGATCGAGTGCATTGCACCTCTTCTCAAGCTTCCTCCCGTTCGGTCGCTGGGCAACCGGCTGGCTCGCTGAGCAGAAGACGGCGCCCCAGGTTGATCCGCTGTTGAGCACCCTCGAAGGCTGGTCAAAGGACGACGCGGCCGAAGGTTTGCGCCATTGGTGTGGTGGCGTGGAACCTCAGACGGGCGAGGTTCTGGGCGACGGACTTTTCCTAGGTCGGCTCACTGCCTCCGAGATCGGCGATAACGGGACACTGCACCTGGCCGCCCGTCGGCTCGCGACGGCGTATCTCCAACAGACCGGATCCTTGCACCCGCCCTACTTCGACCTTGCGCGCTGACGGTGTATACGGCCAACATCCAGAAGGGCGGCGCCCTCCTCGATGATGCGCGGCGGTTCGTCGAGGTCTGGGACGAGGCAGAAGACGTGACGTGGAACCTGGGCCGAATTGCGGACCAGAATCTCCTTGCCAAGCCATCGCGGGCACGATCTGCAGACGTAATCCGGCGCGTGTTGGTCCCCCGGCTCGTCGAGCCCGGACCACAGGTGATCGCCTCGCTGAAGGAACTTCTGGTCTCGCCGCGCAGCTTCGTGGATGCGTACTACTTCGAGGCAAGTCGTGACGACAAGTTGCTCGCCGCGGTCACTGAGGGGCCCCTGTTTGGGTGGTGGGAGTCAGGGCGGGTCGGGGTTGACGTGAATGAAATCGTGGCTTGGCTCGACCAACTCGCCGCGCAAGGGAAGACGCCCCCCTGGACCGAGACCATCCGCGTCAAGGTTGCACGGGGTCTTTTGGCCGCGTTGCGGGACTTTGGGATCCTCACTGGCGCTGTCCGTAAGGAGTTCGCCAGACCGTCGCTGAGCACCGCCGGGTTCGCCTATGTGGCATTCCGCCTCCACGAGACCGGCTCCTCCTCTCGGGCCACGGTCTTGAGCTCGGTTTGGCGCCGCTGGCTGCTCGACAACAATCGGGTGACCGAGCTGTTCCATGAGGCTGCCCGCGCGGGTCTGCTCCGCTATTCGTCCGCGGGGAGTTCCGTGCGAGTGGACTGGCTGCAGGAGTCACTGCCGGAGGTCGTCCGTGCCGCTGCGTGAGGATCTGCAGAGCATCGGTCAGCGTGTTCTCGCCTTTCACGACCGCGGAGGCGAGCCTCCCTACCAGCTCTACGTCTATCCCCCGACGGAGGAATGGGCTGTCCGACGCGACCTCAAGGAGCTCCAGCTCTGGCTAGAAGCCCCTGGTCAGGGCGTCCGATGCGCCGCCATCTCCCTCGCGGATCTATTCTGGCAGGCGCTCGAGTCAGAAGGCTGGATCGATGAGCTGATCGCGCAGGAGACCGATGCCGACAGCGACGCGACGGCACTCTCCGACATCTTCCGATCGGTCGGTGAGATCCTTCGTGTCCCCCCGAGTCTTCCGGATCGGGTGGTCTCTGCCGTGGAGCAGTTCGACCACGAGCGCACCGCTGTCTTCTTGTATCGGGCCGGCGCGCTGTTCCCCGCCTATCGCACATCCACGCTCATCGACGATGTGCGTGGCCGCGTGCGGCTGCCTGTGACGCTGCTCTACCCCGGCGGCATTGTGGGCGATTACGGGCTGAGATTCATGGATCGCAGCGAGCCGGCGTACGGGTACCGGGCTCTGATTGTCCCTCGAGGAGGTCGGTCGTGAAGATCAAGGACCTGTTCCGCGGCGATATCAAACGTCCGATCGAGACGGTGATCCACGTCGATCTCTCTGACGAGCAGATCGTCGCGCACGAAATCGACGAGTACGTCGTCACCGACAACATTCGCTCCAATCTCGAGGAGCTCGCCGAACTCTACGCCGAGACAGCTCGCAACCCGAGCGAGTCGACCAACGTCTGGATCAGCGGATTCTTCGGATCGGGCAAGAGCAGCTTCGCCAAGACGATTGGCTACGCGCTTTCCGATCCCGAGATAGGTGGTCGGACGGCCACCGAACGTCTTCTGGCCCGCACGAACTCGATCAAGCTCGAAGCACTACTGACCACCGCGCACACGCTGGCGCCTGCCGTCGCCGTATTCCTCGACCTTTCTAGCGGCCGCGACATGCTGCGTGAAGGTGAGAGCCTCGTTCTGCCTGTGTATCGGGCACTGCTAAAGCGCCTGGGGTACTCGGCCAACGAGCTGCTGGCGGAGCTCGAAGTCACCCTCGAAACAGAAGAGCGGCTCGATGCATTCGAGGCCGCCGTGCTTGAGGCAACCAAGGGCAAGCGGTGGGATCAGGTCCGCGATGTGGCGTTGGCGAAGAACTACGCAAGCCGGGCATTGAGCATCATCGATCCAGGAAACTTCCCGAATGCCGACTCCTGGGCCAAAGCTGCGAGCCCGCCCAGTATCGACCACAACTGGCTAGCGGATCGAGCCATCGAGCTCCTCGAGCGACGAGGAAACGGCGCCAAGCGCCTGGTGATCGTCGTCGACGAAGTCGGCCAATACGTCGCACGCAGTATCCCGCGCATGTTCGACCTTCAGGGTCTAGCCGAAGCGTTCCAGAAGAAGCGCGGCCCGATCTGGCTCGTTGTCACGTCGCAGGAGAAGCTGAGCGATGTCGTCGACAGTCTTGAGTCGCGCCAGGTCGAGTATGCGCGCGTCCAAGACAGGTTCCCCTTGCGCGTTGATCTCCTCCCGAGCGACATCCACGAGGTCACGAGCCGGCGCGTTCTCGATAAGACCGACGTCGGCCAGACGACTGTCCGCGAAAAGCTGGCCGCCCACCGAAGTCAACTCAACACTTACGTCCGTCTCGAATCGCCGACGCGGGCCGCTGACCTTGCCGAGGACGAGTTCGTGCGCCTCTACCCTCTCGTGCCCTACCAAGTTCAGCTGCTCATCGATGCAGTGTCTGCCCGCCGAGCCCAGGGTGGCGGCTCGCCGATGCTTGGCGGGTCGAACCGCACCATCATCAAGCTCGCTCAGCAACTCGTAATTGATCCCAACAATGGCCTCGGCGACGAGGAAGTCGGTTCGCTCGTCACGCTCGACCGTGCGTCACGGTTGCTTGAAGAGGCCATACCGACTTCTTGGCGTCACGAAATCGGGCAGGTCGCCGACAAGTACACGCCTGGTGGAACTGAGACGCACATCATGCAAGCCGTTGCGCTGTGCTCAGACGTCCCCGCGCTCCCGCTCTCCGAGGCGAACCTCGCGGCGCTCCTCCATTCCGGCATCGACGCCGAGAGTGGTCGCGCCGGGGTCGCGGATGCGCTGGTCAGGCTCGTTGGGGACGACCGCTTGCGTGTCGGGGATGACGGCTATCACGTTCAGTCGCCCGAGCAGAAGGACTGGGAGAAGGCTCGCAAGGGGAAGGAACCGCGCCCCGCCGACGCGATCCGCATCCGAAAGACAGTCATAAGTCAGGCGCTTACCGGGCTCAGCGTTACCAAGGGCCGTTCTTTCAAGGTGGAGCTCTGGGTCGAAGGCGAGAAGCTGGCCGACGGCGATGTCCCTCTCTACGTTGAAGAAGCGGATAGCTCACGTCGCGAACAGCTCCGCAATGCCTCGCGCGAGGAGACGGCCGCCAACCGGGTGACCTGGCTCTATGGCCTCGACGACGAGACGTACCAAGCCATCACCGAGTGGTATCGCAGCGACGAGATGATCAAGGCGAAGGACACGCCCTCGAAAACCGCCGCAGAAGTCGAGCTCCTCGGCGAGGAACGCCAACGGCTGGGACGGATCGAGCGTCAACTGATCGATCGTCTCACCCGGGATATGACCGCTGGGCAGGTCGCCTTCCGCGGCACGCTCGAAGACGCACCAGCCGGAACGATTGCCCAGGCTGCACAGAAGCTGCTGACTGACCGGATTGCGGTCATCTACGACCGCCTTGACCAGTTTGCAGCACAGCTATCCACCAAGGACGTCATGGCCGTCCTTCGGACCGACGACCTCGGCACCGTTGCCCCCTCGCTCACAGAGAGCGGAATTGGCCTGGTGCACTTGACCCCTCAGGGTTACCAGGTCGCCACTGACAAGGGTCCGCTCGACGACCTGTTGCAGGTCGTGAAGAACGAGATCAGCTTCGGCCACCTTGTAACAGGAGGAGTCCTTGCCACGAAGCTTGCCGAACCACCGCGGGGAGCGGCCGTCGAAGTCGCACAGGCACTCTGCGCGGCAGCGGTTCGATCTGGCCTTCTCGAGGTTACGTACCAGGGTGCAAGAATCGGTTCGGCTTCGGATCATCGCCTCGACCGGGTGTTCGGCAAGCTCACCGACTTCAGAGGCGCATCGTTTGCACCTCCCTCCGCAGGCCCGAGCGTCGAAACTCGCGTTGGGCTCGCGGCCAAGCTCGACAAGTTGACTGGCACCAAGTCTCCGATCGACACCGCTGGACTTGCAACATCGCTTCGCGAGTTCTTTGCGCCCGACAGCGAGGCGTGTTCCACGGTCAGTGCTGGTCTCAAAGGTGCTGACATAGCGGTGCCCGAGGCGGTTACTCGACTACAGAACGTAGTGGCCTCATTTCGCATGGCTGACGACGCTGAAGTGGTGGATTCAGCGGCAGGAGCTTGGGCTGATCTGGTCGCTGATCACGACGTCGTCCGCAGCATGGCGGAGACACTCGATGAGGATCTTCCTCTCGTCCGTAAGGCGCGCGCGGAAATCTCCGCTGGCACGGACGGCCTCCCGACAGATGCGGCGACCGCGCACAGAGAGCTGGCTGACCTCCTCTCTGCAGGCGACGTTCTGACCCATCGCGGCCAAATCAAGGAGCTGACGAACACGGCTATCGACGCCAGGCGGAGGGCGAGTACCGAGGCGAACACGGCGCTCACCGAGAAGGTTGAGTCGCTTCGGGCCTCTCTGATAGAGCGGTTCGGCGAAATGGACGGGGGCAAGATCAACGAGGCTCTCCGCCCCCTCGACGATCTGTTGCCTGATCCCGACGTTGACATCAACCTCACCGACCTTCAGGCCCGCCTGGAGGTTGCGGATGCTCGCTCGTCTCACGCAGCTGATCTGTTGGAGGAGCTTCGTAGCGTTGTTGGGAACCTCGTCAGAGTTGACGTCAGCCTGGTTGTCAAGGAGCCGATCACAAATGAGGAGGAGCTCGACAACGCTCTCGAACGAATCCGTCGCGCGGCCGTCGCGGAACTCGCCGAAGGCAAGCAGGTAAGACTCCAATGATCAATGCGGTGGCCGGCCTTGACGCTGAGCAGCGAACCACACTTGATCGTTTAGTCGTTAGCGCCCGCGTACTGCTTGAGAACGACCTCGCCGCCCAAGCTGAAGGACGCTTCGGGATCCATCTCGATGGCACCGTGGAGAATGAGTCTGCGCTCCCCGATGACAGCACGCTACGGATCACCCGCCGTGACCTTGATCAGATCATGGCGCACCTACAGACGACAGGCGATGACGCCCCCGGAGCCGTAACCCGCTTGATACGAGAAGCCGTGTTCACCCACCTCAACCGGCTCGTGGCGATCCGCATTGCCGAGGCCGTCGGCCTTCTCACCGAATCCCTTGCGAAGGGTCCTCAGTCTCGCGGGTTCAGAGATCTCGCCGAGATCATGCCGATGCTGGCTGACGATTACCGGGCGTACCTGCATCTCTGTGGCGACGAACTCGCTGCCGACGCACCTGCCCTTTTCGACCCGCGAAACCCGCTGCTTGCCCTGGAGCCGAGCAATGCCGCCCTTGATGAGCTCGTTGCTCTGTTCGCAGATCCGTCAACAGATCAAATATGGAGTGCCCCGGATACGCTCGGCTGGGTCTACCAGTTCTTCAACGATCGCTCCATCCGAACCTCTGCGGCGCCCCGCGACTCCAATGAACTTGCCATCAGGAACCAGTTCTTTACCCCGCGCTACGTCGTGGACTATCTGGTGCAGAACACGCTTGGCCGCCGGCTAGTCGAGGCCGACCCCACCACAGAGCTGCTCGAGGATCTAGACCTTCTAGTCGACCCGCCCACTTCCCTTGGATCGCAACTCGACCTCGATCAAGCGACCATGCTGGATCCGGCCTGCGGATCCGGGCACTTTCTTCTTGGCTGTTATGACCTCCTCGAGCGGGCCTGGGAGTGCCGAGGGGTTCGCCCTGACGTCGCCGCGCCTCGAATCGTCGACGCTCTCTGGGGTATCGACATCGACCCGAGGTGCGCTCAAGTCGCGTCCGCGGCGATCATGCTGAGAGCGCGCCGGCACTGCCGAGACGCAGTTATTCCCGCGCCTCACATCGTGACCGCACGTCCAGTACCGCGGGGAGCGGCGCTGGACGCCCTCCTTGAGGATCTCGACGTCCCGAGGCGACGCCTTGTGGAGCGGATGGTCGATGCTCTTGACGCCGCTCCCGAGCTTGGATCGCTGCTCAAGGCCGAAGAGTTGCTTGGGACAGAGCTTCGGCGCGCGGTGTTTGGCTCAGATCGAGTCGAAGGAACGCTGGCGGAAAGCTTGCCTGAGCACGCGTTTTCAGATGACGAACACGCGGTTTCGGCGGCGCTCGCGCGCATCGGTGACTCGGCGTCGGCCTCGCCATCTGAACGTCTCTTTGCCGCGGAAGGTCGGGATGCAATCAGGTTTGTCGAGGCGATGGGTCGGCGTTATGACGTGGTGCTCATGAATCCACCCTTTGGCGAACCGATCCCGAGTACCAAGCCGTACCTAAAGACTGCATACCCGTGGATTCCCTGGAAGGACTACAACCTGCTGGGCGCCTTCGTCGGGCGAGGGATGGAGCTTCTCGCCCCGCACGGGTACTTGGGAGCGATTACGTCGCGAACAGGCTTCTATCTAGCCTCGTTCGAACAGTGGCGACGTGACGTGCTGCTAGCAAACCGTTTCGTCTCGATGGTGGATCTGGGCTCGGACGTGATGGAAGGGGCGATGGTCGAAGCCGCGGCCTACGTCATCGCGAACGAGCCAAGCTCGGATGACGACGTTGCCACGTTTATCCGGTTGCTCAAAGAGACGAAACGCTCGGAAGCTTTGCATCGAGTCGTGGCGTCGATCAATATGGACGATCCTCCCGACATCGCGGTGCGTGTTCGAATGCGGGAAATCGAGAAGGCTCCGGCGGCGATCTTCGTCTACTGGGATCCGTCTGGCCTCCGTAGCCACCTGACTGAGCTGCCTCCATTGGAAGGCGCATCTGTCCAGGCGCGGGTCGGTCTACAAACCTCCGACGATCCGCGGTTTATCCGTGCTGCGTGGGAGGTCGACCCACGTCGCTGCACCACTGATCGCGGCGAAACGCATCGCGATCGACCCTGGGTCCCTCTCGGCAAGGGCGGGGAGTACTCGCCCTACTACAGCGACTTCGAACTGGTCGTGAACTGGGGCAACGATGGAGCGGAGATCCGAGCGTTCGACAAGGCGGTAGTACGGAACCAACAGCACTACTTCATGCCCGGCGTGACTTGGCCAGAGCGAACGGTCAGCGGGTTCGCGCCACAGATTTGCCCGCCAGGCGTCATCTTCAGCGTCGTCGGACCGCTTTGTCGGGTGGATGACGAGCGCGAGCGTTTTCTCCTGCTGGCGTGGCTCAACAGCCGCCCGGTCAGATGGGTCATTGAGTCGACGGCGCCAGCCGGCGAGGAGACCAAAAAGGGGGGCACAGCGGCTCGGCACTACACCGTTGGCGGCATCCAGCGTATGCCATGGATTGGGCCTCGGCTCGATGCGGATGTGGCTGATCGAGTTGCGGTACTCGCCGCGGAAATCGCTCTGATGAGAGCGGGTCTCGATGAATGTGACGAGACCACTAGGCGATTCATCGTCCCAAGCGCCCTTCTGTACCGCGGCCCGAGTCTCGCAGACTGTGCCGAGGCCCACGTCAGAGCCCGACAAGGGAGTGTGCTTGAGATACTCGAGCACCACAGCGAGATCGATTCGATCTTCTTGGATGTCCTCGGTGCAGTACCCGGCCGTGACCTTGATGCGTCCGTGGGGCCGTCCATTGCGACCTTGCCCGATGAACCACTCTCCACGGATCAAGCGATTGAGTTCGCCAGTCTTTACTGCTCGCCAGTTTCGGACGCGATAGAGGCAGCAACCGAGAAGGTCGGCATGGCCCGATATGTTCGCCTCAACTATCACCTCGTTGACCGCAAACTTGAGCTGATTGCGATCGCCCTTGACCGCAGCCCACGCCGCCTCGCGCGGGTGAGAGACGACCGTCGGTTGCTTCCCCCAGAGGCGCCGTCTGAGGCAGCGAACGACCTGCTCTCCTATCTGATAGGCGCCGCCTTTGGCCGATGGGATCTGCGAATCGGAAGAGACCCGTCGCTCGCTGTGGCGGCACCTGGCCCCTCGGGCCCGCTCTTGATCTGCCCACCCGGGATGCTCGTTGGCGACGACGGACTGCCAGCTCTAGCCACGCCGGACGGGTATCCGATCGAGCTTCCGGTAGGCGGCCTTCTAGTCGACGAGCCTGGGCACCGTTGGGACATAGAGACGGCTGTTCTGCGATGCGCGGCTGCCTGTTTAGACGACTCTGCGGCGATCGTTTCAGAGCTGCTCTCGATCTTGGGACGCGACAGTGTCCGCGACTGTGTTCGCAAGCAGTTCTTCAAGGATCATCTCACGCGGTACTCAAGGAGTCGACGAAAGGCGCCAATCTACTGGCCACTAACGGTGCCTTCGAAGAAATGGGGCGTCTGGTTGTACGCGCCCATGCTTACCCGCGAGACGCTCTTCGCCATCGCGGGCGAAGCGGGACGACGGGAGCGTTTGGCAAGCGAGGCTGTCGTCCGACTGCAGCGTGAGCAACAGAACCTTGGTACAGGGCGGGCAGCGCGCGTTGTAGCCGAAGATCTCGATTCTGAGGAGAAGCTGGCCGAGGAACTCCGCCGATTCCGCGTCGAGGCCGAGCGTATTGCGGGGCTGGGCTGGGAACCCGATCTCGACGACGGCATTGTTCTCTGCGCCGCCCCGCTTGCCGATCTGTTCCCGTCCTGGCCAGACACCAAGGTTGCCAGGTCGGAACTGCGTAACGGGATGTACCCCTGGGCCAACGTCGCCGCCTGGGCTGAGCAGCTGTGACGGCGATGCGTGACCATCTCGCGGCCGAGCTCGCCAAGAAGGTCAGCCAGAACGGTGTCGTCGTTTGGCAGGACCCTGAACGGGAGTACGCTGAGGTTGCCGCATCGCTGTGCCCGTCCGACGCTTGCTTCGTGGCCTATGAAGGCAGCTGGTATGCCCTGCGTCGGGAAGTCGAGCCGCTCCTAGCTGGCGATGGTCCTCCGAAGATCCTGATCTACGCCCCGGCGCGTGCGCCCGCAGAAGACCCGCTCGAGGAGTTGCGTGCCGCCGGCAGTTCATACACCCGGCGGCTTTCCACGCTGGCGAAGGACGCGCTGAAGGGACAACTCAGTGATCAGAGACTGACCGAGATCGGTAACCAGGCCCGCACGTTGCTGGAAGCCGAGGCAGCGTTGACTGGCGACGCGGGCGGGGATGTCCGATTGATCGGCGTGCTCGGTGCGAGCGATGCGCGGACCATGGCGTTGCGTATCTTGACCGGCGAACGGGCCGCCGAGATCGACGCGGCAGACGCGTGGGTGGCAGCAGCAGAGTTTCTCAGCGCCCAGGTCGGCGGCACGCTATCCGGGTCCGCCGACGAGCTTGTCCGGAACGCGCTTCGCCAGATGGTTCTGACCGAGACCGCCGTTGCCACGGACGGTTTACCCAAGGCGCTCAGCTCGGCGTGGGTTCAAGTCAATGCGGAGCAACGACGACGGACCACCGAGCTGCTCACGGCCTGGCGGGTCGACCCCTTCCATCGCAGCGGATACGGCGAGCACGCTCATGCAGTTGACGAGGAGCTTGGCCTCGCTGTCGCCCTACCGTGGACGGACGGACTCGCAAGCTGCGTCGCGACCGCTGCGATCGAGGATCTCGCGTTCGATGAAGCTGTTCGACGGCTCGAGGCAGGAGAGGCCCGGGATGCTGGCGCACTCGCTGAGCAGCGGCTACGGATCAGCCCATGGGTGGACCCTCAGGGCCCGAGCGGCGACGGTTGGGCCACGAGAGCGCGTCAGTGGCGCGCCGTGCAGGGCACCTCAGAGCTCCTCGGCGCCGTCACTGAAGCCGATCCCGCAGGCTCCTCGCCTGGGGCGTTGCTCGAGTGGTACGTCGACGTGGGCTGGAAGGTCGACCGCGCTCACCGACGCTTCGAGATCGCAGGCAACGACCTGCGGATCCTTGGGACACTTGAGCCGTCGTTCACTGCTGCCCGCGTCGCCTACGATCAATGGCTTGACGCCACCCTGCTCACGTTTAGTAGCGCCATCGAGAACTCGGGCTTTGGCGTCGGCTCCCTCGTTCGCCAAGGAGACATCCACACCAAGTGGGTTCGCGACGCCCCCTTCCCGGTCGCCTATGTGTGGGTCGATGCCCTCCGCTTTGAGCTCGGCGCCGACCTCTGTGATGGCCTGCGCGCCGACGGCCACACAGCTGAGCTGCACGCAGCCTGCGCGGCAGTACCGACCATCACACCAGTCGGTATGGCCAATCTCACGCCTGCGGCCGGCGCGGGGCTATCGGTCGAGCTCGACGGCGGGGATGTCGTAATCCGCGTAGATGGATCGAGAGTCGCGAACGTCCCCGAGCGGCTTGCCCGACTTCGCGCCGCCCACGGAGACCATGTCCTTGACCGAACGCTCGACGCCGTCGCCGGGCAAGGTGAGAAGGAGCTGAAACGGGCGCTCGGTGATGCAGATCTGCTGTTGGTACGTTCGCAGGAACTTGACTCTGCAGGCGAGTCGGGAATGCTCAACGCTGCATGGTCTCAGTTCAACGCTGTGCTCGAACTGCTTCGCAACCTTGTCGCTCGTCTCGGTCAGGCGGGCGTACGACGCATCGTCATCGCTGCCGACCACGGTTTCGTCACGCTCTCGCGGGGCCTCGGTCCGGACCGAGCGATTGATCCTCCTCCGGGGGGAACCGGCGATCTACATCGACGGGGCTGGATCGGCAAGGGCGCCTCGACCACGCAGAGCACGCTCCGCGTCGCGCTGGCCTCGACGGGGATTCCAAGCGATCTCGACCTTATCGTGCCCCGTGGTCTCGCCGTCTTCCGCGCCGGCGGCTCGAAGCAGTTCTTCCACGGTGGACTTTCGCCCCAGGAGCTCGCCATTCCAGTCATCGTCGTGGACACGGAGCCTGCGCCAGCGCCGAAGGAGTTGCAGGTCGACGTCACCATCGCCGGCGGGCGTATTACGACAGGGGCGTTCGCAGCCACAGTCGCGTTCAGTGGGAACCTATTCACGACCGAGATCACTGTTCGCGTTGTGGCGCAAGGTCCTACCGGCAGCGGCGCCGTCGCCCGCGTGGTATCTGGTGACGGTTTCGACCCGGCCACGGGCGCGGTGACGCTGCGGTCGGAGGGGACGGCACCGGTGCTGACGTTCCAGGTGACCGCCAACCTCGAACGCGACACGGCCGTAGACATCGAGGTGTTCGACGCTCGCACCGGCGTGCGCCTCGGCGGCACCGAGGCGACCGTCTCGGCCGCGATCCTCGTGGAGGAAGATCTCTCGTGACCGAGGACACTGCCCTCACGAGCACACCAATGGACGCGCTCGACCGCCTAGCCAACGACGCATATTCGGGAAGGGTTGTTCGCAAGGACCTGGTGCGTCAGGTGAAGGTCGGCGCCAACGTACCCGTTTATGTCCTCGAATTCTTGCTCGGGAAGTACTGCGCGTCGGACGATCCGGCGGCTATCGCAACCGGGCTTGAAGTCGTCAACCAGGTGTTGCGCGAGAACTTCATCCGTCCAGACGAGTCAGAGAAGGCCAAGGCGGAGCTGAAACGGAAGGGCCAGCACCGTCTCATCGACAAGGTCGATGTGCGCCTCGTCCCGAGCGAGGACAAGTTCTGGGCCCACCTGTCGAACTTCGGGGACAAGTACGTCAACATTCCGGAAGAGGTCGTCTATAAGTACGAGCGGCTCCTTGGTGGCGGAGCCTGGTGCCAACTCGACCTGCTCTACAACGTGTCTGACGACGAGGCGCAGAAGCGCCCGTTCTACATTCGGGCGCTCAAGCCGATCCAGGTCGCCGCCTTTGACATGGACGACTATGTCGCTGGACGATCCCGCTTCAACCGTGATGAGTGGCTCGATCTGATCATTCGCTCGATCGGCCTCGAGCCCACCCACCTCGATCTCCGCGGCAAGTTGCTGACCGTCGTCCGACTCATCCCTATGGTCGAACGCAACTACAACCTGATCGAACTCGGGCCCTGGGGCACCGGCAAGTCCTTCGTGTATCGGGAGACATCACCGAACGCGATGCTCATCTCCGGCGGCAAAGTCACCGTCGCGCAGCTGTTCGTGAACCTCAGCTCAGGCCGAATCGGGCTGCTCGGCATGTGGGACGTCGTTGCTTTCGACGAGGTCGCCGGACTCGAGATGTCCGACACGACGGTTGTCAACATGCTGAAGGACTACATGGAGTCCGGATCCTTCGCTCGTGGGAAAGAGGAGACTCCGGCCGAAGCGTCCGTCGTCTTCATCGGCAACACGAGCAAGCCGCACCAGGAGCTCGTCCGCACCGCGCACCTCTTCGCCGACCTTCCCAAGGGGATGATCGACCCCGCCTTCCTCGACCGGCTGCACTATTACCTGCCCGGTTGGGAGGTGCCCAAGCTAGAGCAGCGGCTGTTCACGGGCCACTTCGGTCTCGTATCGGACTATCTAGCCGAGGCGCTGCGCCAGCTCCGCAAGCAAACCTTCGTGCGAGCAATCGATGAGGACTTTGCCCTCGGAGCGCACCTCTCAGCTCGTGATGAGAAGGCGGTGCGGAAGACCGTCTCCGGTCTGCTCAAGATCCTGCACCCCAACGGGCAATGGACGCACTCAGAGCTCCGGGAGTATCTCGAGTTCGCGATGGAGGGACGGCGCCGGGTCAAGGAGCAGCTCAAGAAGCTGGCCGCGCATGACTACGGCAAGACGGCGTTCTCATACGTCGAGCGAGATACGGGACGAGAGTTGTGGGTCGAGGTCCCGGAGCAGCCCGAGGAGATCGGCTCCGATCTCGATGAAACGGCTCCGGTCGAGAGGCAAGAAGCTGATAGCGATTCCGGCGTCGCGGGCACCTCGATCGCCGAAATCATTGCCGCAGGAGAGAGCGCGCGAGTGGAGTTCAAGCAAACCGCCCGTGTGAACGTGGCCACGAAACAGCGTGACGACATCATCGAGCTCATGGTGATCAAGTCAGTCGCCGGGTTCATAAACGGCCATGGCGGAACGCTTCTTCTAGGCGTTACCGATACGGGGGAAGTCTTCGGGATCGACAAGGACATGAAGACTCTCGGCAGCAAGCAAAACACGGACGGCTTCGAGCTATGGCTAACGGGGCTCCTTGATAACAAGCTCGGCCCGACCGCCACGCTCGGCATAGCCATCTCTTACGAGGACTTCCCAGAAGGCACCGTCTGTCGGATCGACGTGAGCGCAGGGAAGACGCCGGCCTTCGTTCGTGGCAAGAAGGGCGAGGCCGATCTGTATGTGCGGCTCAACAACTCAACGCGTTTGTTGAATACGGCCGATGCCCTGGAGTACGTCACGTCTCGTTGGTCGTAGCGCCCAGGTGTCACGGATGTCGTGATTGCCGGACTCGCGATCGGGGGCGCGACGAACCGCTATACACGATCACCGCCTACATCCGCGGCGTCCGCACTCATTGCGATGGTTCCAGGATGATCGTCTTTTTGAGAGCGGCTCGATCTCCACACCTTTCAGCCTCGGCACGCACCGCCGCAGAATACGTCCGATTTTTCCTGACGACTCGCCTGGGTTTTTCTCACTGTCCGGACCGTCGCCTAAGTTGGGCATGTGGTGCCTGATCTGACGACTCAGCTTGGCGATGAACTCGTCTTCATCATGGGCGTTGAGTCGTTGGGTGTCGCCGATCGACTCTCGATCGACATCATCGTTCGGACGGCCCAGCGACTCGAGGAGATCGAGGCCGCACTCGCCGAGGACAGCGTTGTCGTGCGCGGCTCGAAGCGCCAGCCGCGCGCGCATCCGCTTCTCGGCATCGAGCGCCAGCTCCGCTCGGATGTGTCGCGCGAACTGGAGCGCCTTGGCCTTACGCCCGAGGCACGACGCCGTGCCCTGTGGCGGGAAAAGTCCGGTACGGCGATGGATGGCGCACTCGACGATCTCTTGGCGAGCATCCGACGTCCCTCGAGTACGTAGGCGGCTCGAGGGCCGTCACCGCACTCTCGCTCTTCTTCGGCGTTCCTCCAGCTCGGCGAGGCGCCAGAGCTCGCGTGCGTACCCGGGACTCCGGGTTGACTCCCACTTCTCCATCACCTCGCGCCACCATTCGAGCGACGCGAGCGCCCGCTTCGGTCGCTGCCCCGATCGGTTGCATTCCGGGCACCAGACGGGGAACGACGACCGGTTCCCCTTCTGTACGAACACCCGCCCGCACCCGATGCCGCCTCGGCGAACAAGAACGCCGTGATGCTCGATCGGCCCCGTGCAAATCCCGAAGAGACGCCGGCCACTCGCCTGCTTCTTGAGACGTCTCGCATCGACGTCCGCGCCGCCGGACGCCCATACGACATTTCTGAGGAGGAGCTCGACGAACTGAAACTCGGCGCGCAGGTCGATAGGCGCAACTTTCCCCTTGAGCGGCCTCAGGCGGGAGTGGATGTGTTGCCAGCATCTCCTCGCTGCCTCGAGGCTCTGTGGATCGACCACAGCTAACGCGACGCCGAGGTTGCGATCGAACTTTCGTCCGACGAAAACCGTCAGTTTTGGGATCGGCGGGGTGTTCTGGGCGACGCTAAGGGTATGCACGAGGAAACAGTACGACCCAGCCCCGGACAGACCCTGGAGCCACTTCTGTCCGTCAACGACACCGCAGCTCTGCTCCGGACGACTCGGTCCACCGTTTACGAGTTGATCCGGTCAGGCGACCTTCGTCCGGTACGGGTCGGACGGCGGCTGAGGTTCCGGCCAGCCGACATCGAGACGTACCTATCGAGGGGAGACCCATGAACGCCGAAGCCGCCCGGAGGCGGCAGCGGAAGACGTTGGGAAGGCGTCTCCAGTCTTATAGCAATCTGGTCGGACTGCAACATCAGCAGCCCGGGGGTTCACTTCAGATCAGATCAGAGCGAGCGTGAATGACCCGCACGCTCCTCATGGACTGGAGAGACGCCGTGCGTGAGAGCAATCTGCCAAGCACGGCGCGTCTGGTCGCTTACACGTTGTCCACCTACATGCGCGGGGACGGCGCATGTTTCCCGTCGAAGGAGACGATTGCAGACGGGTGCGGGCTCGCGTCGCGCCGGCCGGTCGATCGGGCGATCGACCAGCTCGAGGCTGCTGGGTTCCTCTCGGTGAGCCGGAGCCGTGGACGCTCCTCGAATCGCTATCAGGCGCTCCTAACCGCGCACGAAGAGCGCGGTTCAGATGGTGGAAACCGCGCATCTCGCGATAGCCAACCGCGCACCTCAGACACTGCAACCGCGTACGAACTGCCGGGGAAAGCACGTAATGCATATGAATGCCCAGCCCCGGATCGGACGGACAGCGAGCCGGACGCGCCCGATTGGGAGCTCAATGTTGCGAGCGCCCGTCGTCTGAAAGCGCATCTCGAGATGGCCGCCGGCTCGAACCGGCTTGAGAGATCACCCACCGGTGCAATGGGGACGAGCCCGAAGGCATGACGACTGATCTCTCAGATCGGGATGACGCCATGGGACTTAGTGTGCTCCGGACCCTATCGCCCGAGTTCGTCTTGGCGCTTGAGCGATTTGTGGACGAGCGTGTCAAGCAGCGCGTTGACATCCTCGTCGGAGCCGAGCACAAGTCGATGTGGCTTTCCGTGGCGGCGTCCGCCGAGTACTGCGGCTTGTCGGCACGAACGATCCAGCGGCTTGTCGCCAAAGGACTCATTCGCTCCTCAACCGTCGGTAGGCGGCGTCTCCTGTACCGCGACGATCTCGACGGCTTCATGAGAGGCGACGGGGGAGGAGAAGCGCGAACCGCTCCACCCCGTCGCCGACGAGTAGAGTAGATGGTGCGAACCGCTTCAAAGGAGGAGACAATGCAAGGCAAGCGCACCCGCGCGCGCGACTCGCGCGGTCGGCCTGTCCCCGGTCTGTACATTCGCGACGGACGCTTCATCGCCGGCTTCAAGCTCGACGGCCGGTGGATCATGCGGACGCTCGCCGCCGAGACGTTGACCGAGGCGCGGCGCGAGCGGGAAGGTCTGCGTGTGGGACTCCGCGAGGGACGCATCGCCGCCCCTGGCAAAGCAACGTTTGTCGATGTGTTCGCCGAGTACCAAGCCGCCCGCTCGCTGGCCGACCGGACGTGCGAGCATGAGAAGCATCTCGTCGACCGGCATCTCGTCGACCTCAAGTCCCGCCGGGTGCAGGAAATCACCGCGACCGAGATCGCTCTCCTGCTTCGCGGGATGCGCGACAAGTACGCGCCATGGACGCGCGTTGCTGTGTACCGGCTCCTCGCTGGCACGTTCGCGCTCGCGCTCAGACGCGGCATCGTGACGAGGAACCCGGTCGATGGACTCGCTCCCTCGGAGCGACCGAAGCAGCGCAACATGAAGCCGGTACACATCCTCGACGTCGACGCGATCGCCAAGCTCGTGAAGGCTGGCGGGTCGGAGCGATGGCGGGTTGCGCTCGCGCTCGCAGCGTACGCCGGTCTACGGCTCGGCGAGATCCGCGGGCTCACGTGGGCGGACGTCGACCGCGAAGCGGGAACGGTCACCGTGCGGCGTTCTCTCCTCCCCGACGGCACCGCCAAGTCTCCGAAGACGTCTGCCGGAGCGCGCGTCGTGCCCATGTTGCCTGCCCTGCAGAAGCGGCTCATCGCGTGGAAACTGCGATCGCCTCATACTCGACCGCATGATCTCGTGATCGCGACGGCCGGCGGGCTGCACGTACAGGAGCGGAACATGCGCCGCGCGCTTGACGATGCCAAGACCGCGGCGGGGATGACCGAGACCGAGGGTCGTTTGTCGTGGCATTCGCTGCGGCACTCGTTCGCGTCGATGCTCGCGACTGACCTCGAGTTGCCTGCGACTACTCTCGCGCGCGTGACTGGACACGCTGATGCTGGCTTCACCCTCCGGGTCTACGCGCGCGACGGCCGCGATGCAGCAGCAATGGTTGAGGACGTCCTTGCGCGTGCCGTCAGCGTAGGCGTCGGCGTCTGAACCGAGACTGTGTTTAAGCAGGCTGTCGCGAGTTAGGCGGCGCCGTCCTGCTCGGGAGCGTTCGCCCTCCAAGTCAGCTGAGAAACGTCCGCTGAGTACGACGTTTCGATGAGGTGAAGGCTGATCCGAGTTGCCGGCGCTGCCTGGATCTCAGCCGCGACGCCGAGTGTTGCGGGAACCGCCAAGGCGGCGTCTGCAAGCCACGCACGGACTTCCTCCGCGTCCTCTTCCCGCTCAAGCACAGCGTAGAGCGAGAACCGATGGGGCGCCACCGAATCGTCAAACTGCATCAAGACGTCGCGTGTCCGGCGAGCAATCTCGCGAAACCGTCGATGGCGTACTTCCTCGCTGATCCGCTTCGCTAGCGGCACAAGAGACGCGGGAACTGCGGGGCGGTCGTAGCGCAGACCCAGCCACGTCTTGAGCGCGAGGTTTCGCTCGGCAGGCGGATCTTGTCGGTCAGCGCCGCCGACATTGAGCAGAGCCGATAGGAGGTTGCCGGAGACCGTGAGGCGCGGACTGTTCGACACAAGGTAGTCGCCGTCCCGAAGTAGAAACCTAGAAGACCTGATGCCCCAGTCTTCCGGAGCGTCCTCGGTGTAGACCGGCCTCAACTCGATCGTGGCTTCCGTCTCTTCTTCAGAGGTTCCGTCTAGATCGCAGTCCTGAGTCACAACGGCCCATCGGCTATGGACATCCGAGCGACGCTGAGGTCGATCGTCGTCCCCTAGAACAACGACGTCCACAGGCAAGTCGGCGCGAAAGATGCTGCCCTGCCGCCATCCTCTGGCGTGGAGCGACGCCATGGCCGTCGTCCCCTACTCGTGAAGAGCCGCCGTCGCGTCTCCGGATCGCGCATGAGTGCCCACGATCAAACCCTCCGTTCGTGGGCTGAGGGCGTCAAGCGCAGCGAGATACGCCCGCGGTGCGTCGTCGAGTTGAAGGAGTTCAACCGCCGAACGACCTGACGGCGTCACGATCTCCAGGGTGTTCGTCGTCATGTCAACGTCTCCGCCTGCGAGTTCGGATACACGAGAGACGACTTCATGGGCGTCAGTGAGGCGACGCCTGAGGTCGCCGCTGTGGCCCGTCATCAACCGTCCGCCACGCTCGAGACGGCTGATCGTAGTGTGGCTCGTCCCAAGGATCTCGGCGACGCGGCGAGCCGACCAACCTGTGCGGCGCCTCACGTCCCACACCAAGCGTTGGACCTCAGGTGTCCGCGTTGTCTCGAATGGCGGGATCCACATACGCCACCCGCAGAGCCTCCAGATGTCGTCCCCAACAACTGCCGTCGTCGGAGCATCAGCGACCACTTGCGGGCGTGGCTCGCCGAGCAGCACATGCTCGTAGACAGCGGGTGCGACGAGCATCACTCGACCACCTCGAGTCCGAAGTATTCCTCTCCGTCGGGCGTCAACGACCAGTGGAAGAAGCGATCAAGCTGGTCGTGGAAGATCGTGACCTGGTCTACCAGCCGATCCGGGTCAAACGGCTGCTGCGCTGCCACGAAGAGGTCAGTATCGAGAAGGAAGGCTGGACCGGCCAGGGGCTGACCCGGGCTAAGCGTCGGAGCTACCGAGTTCTGTGGCACGAGCCCATGCCGAATAATCGCCGTGATATCGGCAGGCGGACCTGCCAGCTCCCCAGTCGCAGGGACCGAGAGCTGTGTCTGCATGAGTGATGTAAAGATCGTTGCCGCGTCGTTGACGACATCCGTCGCTGGCCAACCCGTGAGCTCGGGCCGGAACCACGTGCGCCATCCGTCGCCCTGCCCGGGAGGTATGAGCGCGACGTCCAGATATCGAACCCCGAGCCGGTCGCAGCGGTTCACCCCACCCGCCTCCCCCAGAGCTTGGACTACAACGCGAAACCGATCGAGGAACTCGGTGAAGTTGGCGTACTGAGGCCCAACAGCGAGTGTTGCTCGATCAGGAGCGATGACCAGCACCCAGCCTGCGTCATCGTTGAACTGCCAGATATTGCCGCCGCTCGCAGCGCCGACCGGCGGGCTGCCCGGGCCGATCTGGAGTTGGATCTGCTGCACCTGCGCCTGTGTCATGTACGGGAACATCTGCTCGAGCCGTGACTGAAGTGGGGCGATGCCCTCCACGCTCTGCAGTCCCGCGCGGACCGGGTAACGAACATCGACGAGTGCCTCGACGAGTGGCGGACGAGCGAGCCGGTATCGCGGCGGCCGCTCTAGATTGAACATGTCCGATTACCGTTCCACAAACGTTCCATAGCTACAGGATAGGGCATCGGCAGGCTGACGCGCTAGGTTGAGCGTCGCTTGCAGGTAGCCGCGCGGCGCTTGGAAGGCGTTGGAGGAGACCGCTACCAGGGATTTTGCGCGGGCTCGACCCCGCTGTCGGTGCCCCTACGTCATTGACTGCAGTCAGCCTTTAAGTCAGCCTTGAGCGTCGAATGAGGGCGGTTCCGGTCATCGACCTCATTCCGAGAACTCGTTGGTCATGCCGATTGACGGCTCCGGTCGGTTACAGTCGCGTGCCGCTGAGTCCTTGCCATGCAGAAGGTCGAGGGTTCGAGTCCCTTCATCCGCTCTACAGAAGCCCCCGGAAACGGGGGTTTTCTGTTTCCCGAATGGCAACGTTCCGAACGTCGTGGCAACAAAATGGCAACACCTGAGGCGTGGCGCGAACCCCAGAGTTTCTCAGCCGACTCGGCCTGGACTCTGACGTGGCTTCGCTCGCCCAGGTGCCTCGATTACACCGACCGGGGCGGCGCGACCGACATCGTCGATTAGCGCAGCGGCGGAGACCGGATCGTCCACGCGAGCGGCAACCGCGCGGCGGTTGAGCGGGGATCAGGTGCCGTGCCGCTGCGTCCACAGGACGGCGGCGAGACGGTGAACGGACGCCATCAGGGGTCTGTCGGCGGAGTAGGCTCCTCCCTTCACATTTCTGCCAAGCCGTGCCTCGGCGCGACCAATGTCGGGAGGCCAAGGATGGAGTTCAACATGGAGTTCGTAGCGACGATCGCCGTGGTCGCCTCGGTACTTCTCCTCGCATACCAGACACGCGAAGTCGCCATCCAATCACGGGTGGGGAACGAGGTCGCGGGAACCGAGGCACACCGCGAGATCCTGCTTCATTGGAAGGTGCTCATGGACGTGTTCATCCAGCAACCGGAGTTGCACGCCTACTACTACGACCAGACACCGAACACGCCGAGCGCAAACGACAGCGTCCGGCTAGCGGTGATCGCCGAGCAGCACGCCGATTGGCTCGAAAACTGTGTCCTTACGAGCCAACTCAGATCGTACGACTGGGTCGCGCTGTACGGCGGGTGGGACAACTACATCGCGAGCAGCCTGGGATCGTCGTCGATCCTTCGATCGATCATCCGCGACGGCGACTGGCCGGCTCTCGACCCGTTCATTTTCCGCTACGACGAATCGCAGACGGCTCCTCCGCAGCGAGCCAGTTAGCTGACCAGCGTCCTCTCCCTACCACGGCCACCCTCACGCTCGTCGGTTCACTCCGCGGCGTCGTTTGCAGGAGGCGTGGGATCCGCTTCGAGAGGCCCGCCGGAAACGGCGGGTCTCTGGTTTTTGGAGGATCCCAACAGCACGCCGCGTCCGAGGCGGGTCAGAGCGCGCATGTCGAACGTGAACACATGCTCGTCGAGGCATCGGAACGATCGACGTGGATGACGACGGTGAGGACGAGGTTGTCTTCTACTGCTCCGGTGTGCGGAGCGAGAGTTTCAGGGCGTCGAGCAGGTGGGGATCCGGTGCCGTGCTGCAGTGTCCACCGGAAAGCGTGCCCGGTCGCTGGATTTGACACTTACGGAGGCAGCCTCTCCGGAAAGGTGATGACCGGTCTGCTGGGCGCCTTCGTCCCTTCCAGCTTGGGTGACGCGGCCGCCGGTATCGTGTACGGCCAGCCGACGCCGCCCGATCCAGCTGCGTCGTGGGTCGAGTACCGTTCCGCCTTCGAGTCCGCGTACCCGGCACTGCCCTTTGTTGCGACCTCAATCCTCGCGGTGGACTACTACATCGCGATGCAGGCGGTTCTGAGGACGCTCGACCGCGTCGGTGGGCACTTCTCGAACGGCCAGCAGTTCCGCATGGCGATGGCCAGGCTCACGCTCGAATCGCCGATCGGGACGATCCGCCTGGACAGGAACCGCCAGGCGATCGCGGACAACTACGTCTTCCGGTTGGATCTCCCCGGCCCGTCGCCGAACCTGCTGAGGACGATCCGTGCGGTCGAGCAGACGTTCAACGGCTACTTCCGGTCCGAGTCGGCCCCGCCCGGGCAGCAGTCGCCCGCGTGCGTCCGGCGTGAGCCGCCTCCCTGGACATTCGGATGGTGCCAGGGGGATAGCCGCTACAGGCCCGATCTCGAACAGCACCTTGTCCCCGGCGGTCAATGGATACGACTTGCCGCGAGGCAGCCGGCCTCCCGCATTGACGCGGTCCGCTCGGGCTGTCATGATCGCTCACGCGACGTCATGTGGCCGGCGGCCGGCACAGCGTCGTGCGTGAGGGGAGGCGCATGAGGCGGGGGAACGATTGGGCTCGAGGCCGTCCGCGAGACGGGGTGATCGGCGTTGCTGTCGCCGCGCTCGTCGTCGCGCTTGCGCTCGCCGGCGGTGGCCGGAGCGCGATCTCCGCGGTCACGGCGCTCCAGTTCAACGGGACGAGCCAGTTCGTGCGCGCCGGGTCGGTCTCGTCAAGCCCCGATGCACTGAACGCGAGCGTGTTCACCCTGGAAGCCTGGTTCTACCGCACAGGAACCGGGGTAATGACGAGCACCGGCACGGGCGGCGTCAACGCCGCTCCACTGATCGCGAAGGGCCGTGGGCAGGCCGACGGGTCGAATGTGGATACGAACTACTTCCTAGGGATCGATTCGTCTGGACGTCTCGCCGCGGACTTCGAGGAGGGGGCGGGCCAGCCCTCCCCAGGGCTCAACCATCCGGTGACAGGAGTCGCCGTGATCACGAACAACGTCTGGCACCACGCAGCCGCCACCTACGACGGGCAGACCTGGCGCCTCTATCTCGACGGGCAGCTCGACCGCACGCTGACGCTGCCGACCGCGCTCGCGCCTCGGTCCGATTCGATCCAGCGCACCGCCGTCGGCTCGGCGCTCAACTCGTCGGGGACGGCAGCCGGGTTCTTCAAGGGGAAGATCGACGAGGCGCGCGTCTGGAACGTCGCCCGAACGGCCACGCAGATCGCGCAGACCATGGGTCAGGAACTGAGTGGGGCCCAGAACGGCCTGCTGGCGCGCTTCGGGTTCAACGAGGGCACAGGCACCGCCGTCGACAATTCGGCCGGATCGCCGGACGGGGTGCGGCGGCCATCGGTTGCGGGGCCGACGTGGGTCACCGGATACGCGTTCGCTCCTGTCGACGTCGTGCCCCCGGCCGCTCCGGTCGGGCTCGCGGCGGTGGCCGCACCAGGGTCGGTCGCGCTCTCGTGGAGCGCCAACACCGAGCCCGACCTCGCCGGCTACCGCGTCTATCGCTCGGGGGCGCTGCCCGTGACGACGGCGGGCGGGCCGGTCAGCGGCGCCGCGCTCGTCACCGCGACGTCGTTCACCGACACGGGGCTTCCCAACGGAACCGTGGTGCATTACGCGCTGGCGGCCGTGGACGCGTCGGGGAACTCGTCGCCGCTGTCGGCGCCGGTGAGCGCCACACCTACCGGCTCGGCCGATCCGGTACTGATCACCGCCGGTGACATCGCGAGCTGCAGCTGGAGTGACGACCAGGCGACGGCCACCCTCGTCGACAGCATTCCCGGCACGGTTGTCACGCTCGGCGACAACGTCTACCAGAACGGTACGGCAGCCGAGTTCATCTCCTGCTACGACCCGACCTGGGGACGGTTCAAGAGTCGCACCCGCCCCACCCCCGGAAACCACGACTACAACACCGCGGGTGCGTCAGGCTACTTCGACTACTTCAACGGGCCCGGCAACCAGACCGGCCCTGCCGGCGACCGCAGCCGCGGCTACTACAGCTTCGAGCTCGGCAGCTGGCACGTAGTGGTGCTGAACAGCGAGTGCGAGCCGTCCACCGGCTTGTGGCTGAAGGGTGGCTGTGCGGCGGGCTCGGCGCAGGAGGTCTGGCTGCGGGCAGACCTTGCAGCAGCGCCGACGAACAACATCATCCTCACCTGGCACAAGCCACGCTTCACGTCCTCGTCCGCCCACTCCGGCGCCACCCACATGCAGACCTTCTGGCAGATCGCCTACGAGGCCGGCGTCGACCTGGTCCTGGCCGGGCACACCCACAGCTACGAGCGCTTCGCGCCGGTGAACGCCGCAGGCGCGTCCGATCCGGTCTTCGGGGTGCGCGAGATCGTCGTCGGCACCGGCGGTGCCAGTGCGACCGGGTTCACGACGCCGCTTTCGACAAGCCAGGTGCGGAGCTCGGGCACGGCCGGTGTGCTCAAGCTCACGCTTCGCGCGGCGAGCTACGACTGGCAGTTCGTGCCCGTCGCCGGCAAGACGTTCACGGATTCCGGCACCCAGGCTGTTCACGGCCCGCCAACGCCGTAGTACCTCGCGCACTTTCAGTGCGAGGGGCTTCGTCGTCTTCCGCAGAACCTATTGCCTTTCGCCTATCCCGACAACGTTACGAACGGGGCTGAGCATCCTGAGACGCTGACGCCTGTGGAGAAGCTCCGAGGGGGACGTCCTCGTCCGTGAGCGACGGCGAAGCGGCGTGGGCGACGTCACCTCGCAGAGGCGGACCCGCCGAGCACCCGAGGGGCGTGGGCAGCGCGTGCCCTGATCGATGTCGCGCGCGGTGCTTCGCGCGGGCCGGGGCTCGCGCGGGCCGGGGCGCGCGCGGCCGGTTTTCGCAACGCCGGCTCGTGGAACCATCTCCTATGACTTCCTTCGGGGATCTCGGTGATCGCGCGGTGCGCGTCCGGCACAGGTTGTTCACTGGAGCGGCGTGAGCATCCGGCGCGGTCGATCGTGCCCCGCTGCGCCGGCGTGGGATGTCCAGGTACTCGTGGTGATCACGATCCTCGGTGAGCGCTTCGTCGCGACGCAAGCGTGCCGGTGGCCGTCACTGCCACCCGTCGGGACGACGGTGGCCTTCTTCGCCGATCACTCCAGGGGCGCCGTGGTAGAGGACGTGACGTGCTGGCCCGACGGGAGCGCGGGCGTGATGCTGGAAGACGCGGACGAGTGGGAGCTGGAGGCGCTAGAGCGACTCGAGCGGCACGGCTGGGAGATCCGGTCGATCTCGAGCGTGGAGGCGGGTCTCCATCAGCTGCTCGACGGAACGTGAGACGCCCTCGGCCGGCGGCACCGTCACCGTGCGACGGCGAGCGAAAGAGCCTCCGCCCTTGTCTCGGCGACGGCGATGCCGGGGATCGGCGCGAGCTGGAGCAGCGTCGCAGCTACAGAATCGGCGGGGGCGACCACGAGGAGATCACGTTCGGACTCCTTGAGCCGGCGGCCCACCGTCATCACGAGCTGAACGCCGGCGCTGTCGGCATACGCGAGTGCGCTGAAGTCGAGCACCACCACCTCGGCGTCGGCAATCTCCGCGAACAGGGCGTGCTTCACCACCTCCGCGTTCGAGATGTCGATCTCGCCACGCACGTCGACGACGGCCACACCGCCGTGTCGCTCGCACGTCACGGCTGCGAGAGGCTCGGTCATGCCGGGATCGGCTCCTGGGCGAACTGAAGCGTGACGGTGGTGCCGTTGGCGTCCCTGGCGACGTGGACGCTCTCGAACAGCTGCTTCATGATCTCGAAACCACGCCCCCGGTCGCCCGGGTCAGATCGGGGCCGCCACGATCCCCAGTCGCGGACGGTGATCTCGACCTTGTCGTCGTCACCGCGGCGGGCGGCCAGCTCGATCTCGCCGGGCCGTCCCGTGCGATAGGCATGTTCCACGGCGTTCCCCAGCGCCTCGCCGGCGCCGAGCAGGATCTTCTGGCGTGCCTCGCCTGCGATCCCGAGCTCGTCCATCCATGCTCGCAGTGCCGATCGTGCCCCCGCGAGCTGCGAGCTCTCCGCCGGAAAGCGATGGGTCAGCGCCGGCGCCTCGACGGGCTCGAGACGCACGGCGAGGATGGCCACGTCGTCGGTCGGCTCACCCGCGGTGAGTGCGGTCAGGAGGACGCGGCAAAGGTCGTGGGGTGGGCGTGACCGTTCGTGTGCGGCGACGCCCGCGAGCTCGCGCAACCGAGCATCGAGCGGAATCCGACGGCTCTCCACCAGTCCGTCCGTGTACATGAGCAGTGTCGCGCCGGGCTCGAGTGTCACCTCGGCAACAGGCCTCGGTCGGAGTGCCAGGGCGCAGAGAGGCGCGGACCGACCGTCGTCGAGAAAGCGAGCAGGACCGACCGTTGGGATGACCAGGGGAGGGGGATGGCCCGCCAGCGCATAGCGCAAGTCGCCGCTGGCCGGGTCGAGAAGGGCGTAGGCGACGGTCGCGAAGTGTGCGCTCGGAGTCCCCTCCGCGAACGCCTCGAGCCTGTCGAGCACAGCGGCGGGCTCGCGCTCGCTGACTGCGAACGCGGCAAGAGCCGTACGCAGGCGGCCCATGGCAATCGCCGACTCCAGCCCGTGTCCGACGACGTCGCCGACGACGATTGCGACCAGGCCGTCGCCCACGTCGATCAAGTCGTACCAGTCGCCGCCCACCTCCAGCCGTTCCTGGGCCGCCTCGTAGAGGCCGGCTGTGGTGACCTGCCGGATTACGGGAAGCTCGCCCGGGAGCAGCGCCTGCTGTAGCCGAAGAGCCGTCAGGCTGTCCTCCTCCTCCAGCCGGGCGTTCTCGAGCACGGTCCCCACGCGGGCGGCCAGGTCCTGCACGAACCGAAGGTCGCGCGCTTCGTACGGTCGGCGCTCTGCTTCTGTGAGCCCGAGCAGGAGCCCGCCGATGACTTCGTCCCCGGCGGTGAGCGGCACGACCATGGCGGAATGGGTGCGCAAGGAGGTGGCGAGCTGCAGCGCCGCCTCGTCGGCTGCGTCGCCGGCCAGGGCTTCCGGGAGGGCGGCGCGCGGGAGCAGCCGTGACTCGCCCTCGAGTACCCGTGCGATC
>JBJXGY010000116.1:0-28387 GCA_046160185.1 Gaiella sp.
CAACGCCCGAGGTCGCTCGGCTACCTATCCCTACTTCATTTGTCTTGGCCGCCAACGTGACGCCGACGGCTGCAACCAACGAGCCCTCAACATCGCCGGTGTCGTCGAAGCCATAGAGCACTACTACGCCCACGTTCAACTCAGCGACGATCTCCGCCTTCAGACCGAGCAGGTGATCCTCGAGCAAGTCGTCTCGCTGCGAGAGAACAACGTCGGCGACCGCAATCGACTCGTCACCCGGCAGCGACAGCTGCTCGACGAGCGACGCAAGCTGCTCGAAGCGCACTACGCCGGAGCGATACCACTCGAACTGCTGAAGACCGAGCAGGATCGGATCACCACCGAGCTCGACAACATCGAACAACGGCTCGACACCACCGAGCTGAAGTTCGAGACCGTCGAACAACGCTTGAAACAGGCCTACGCCCTCATCGGCAACCTCCACCAGGCCTACCTCGACGCTTCACCTCGAACCCGGAGACTGCTGAACCAAGCCCTCTTCGAGCGCTTCGTCATCGACGACACCGAAGGCATCACCGGCACCTTCCGAGAACCCTTCGACCTCCTCATGGAGGCCGCCGGGAAGACCGCCACCCAGACCGTCCCCAGACACCCAAAGAAACCGCGAGGCCCCATAGAGAGGCCTCGCGGTTTAAGTTACGAGTCTTTGGTGGACCTAGGCGGACTCGAACCGTGAGAGCATGACTGCCCCGTCCGACGCCGACGCCACGAGCGTCGCGTAGTTCGCCAGCACACCCCGCCTGTAGCGTGGCTCGGGCTCGACCCAGTCCGCGAGGCGCGCCGCGATTTCCGCCTCGCTCAGTTCGACCTCGACGACGCCGCGGTCGACGTCGATCACGACGATGTCACCCTCGCGGAGTGCCGCGATCGGCCCCCGTTTGGACGCCTCGGGCGAGACGTGTCCGACCATGAAGCCGTGCGTGGCGCCGGAGAAGCGTCCGTCGGTGATCAGGGCCACCGACTCGCTCAAGCCCTCGCCGACGATGGCGCCGGTCACGTGCAGCATCTCGCGCATCCCGGGGCCGCCGTGCGGGCCCTCGTAGCGGATCACGACCACATCGCCCTCGTGCACCTCGCCCGCCTTGACCGCGGCGAAGGTGTCCTCCTCGCAGTCGAACACCCGAGCTGGGCCGCGGTGCACGGTGCGGTCGTGGCCCGCGAGCTTCACCGCGCAGCCATCGGGCGCCAGGTTGCCGTAGAGGACGGCGACACCGCCACGCGCCTTGAGGGGCGTCTCGATCGGCACCACCACGGTCTGGCCCTCAGTCTCGACGACGGCGTCGGCGATCTCGCCCCAGGTCCGGCCGTCCACGATGCGTGCGTCCGTGTGCAGCAGCCCCGCCTTCTTCAGCTCGCGACCAACGAGGCCGACGCCGCCCGCCTTGAACATGTCGTTCGCGTGCCAACGGCCCCACGGCTTCATGTCAGCCACGATCGGCGTCTCGGCCGAGATCCGCTCGAAATCGTCGATCGTGAACTCGATCCCGAAATCGCGCGCGATCGCCACCAGATGCAACACGGCGTTCGTGGAGCCGCCGGTCGCGGCCACCGAGCGCACCGCGTTCTCGAATGACTCCTTCGTCACGAACGAGCGCGGCGTCACGTTGTCGCGCACGAGCCGGACCGCGAGCTTGCCGATCTCGTAGGCGGCCTCCTCCTTCGCCTTGTGCATGGCCGGGATGCCGTTGGCGCCGACCGGTGAGAGACCGAGGAAGTCGAGGATCGTCGACATCGTGTTCGCCGTGAACTGGCCGCCGCAGGCGCCGGCGCCCGGGCAGGCCGCCGACTCCAGCTCGTGCAGGTCTTCGGCGCTGATCTTCCCGGCCGCATACTTGCCGATCCCTTCGTACACGTCGCCCACCGACACCTCGCGCCCCCGGTAGAGGCCCGGCGCGATCGAGCCCGTGTAGTAGACGACCGCGGGGATGTCGAGACGGCCGACCGCCATTGCCGCGCCCGGGTTCGTCTTGTCGCACGCGACAAGGCAGACGACACCGTCGAAGAGGTGGCCGCGCGAGACAAGCTCGATCGAGTCGGCGATCACCTCGCGCGAGACGAGCGAGGCGCGCATGCCCGTGGTGCCCATGGAGACCCCGTCCGAGACGGCGATCGTGTTGAACTCCATCGGCGTGCCGCCCGCGTCGCGCACACCCTGCTTCACGTGCACCGCGAGGTCGCGCTGGTTGAGGTTGCACGGCATCGTCTCGATCCACGTCGTGCCGACACCGACGATCGGCTTCGCCAGCGCCTCGTCGTCGAAGCCGGTCGCCTTCAGCATCGCTCTCGCGCCCGCGCGGTCGGGGCCGTCGGTGAGCGCCGAGCTGATGCGCTTGGCGGGATTGGTCGGGTCGTCGTACGGCGTGGTCACGGTCTCAGCCTTTCTCTTGCGGATAGCCATGGCGCCTGCACCACTCACTCCACGAGCCCGGGTACAGGCGCACATCATCTCTCCCGGCGAGAACCAAGCGCTGGACAACCACACATGCGGTCACGCCGGAGCCGCAGTACGCGACCGGTTCGGGTATGTCCGTCGCGCCATCCGGCAGCGGCTCCGTGAAGAACGCGTTCCGCGCGCCCGGGATGCGGCCGGCGACCGGATCGAGCGGCTCCTCGTCGCCGAGCCAGCGGGCGGGCGAGCGCGCGTCGAGCAGGATGAGCCGCGGATCGCCAAGCCGCTCCAGGATCTCCTCGGCGGAGATCAGGTCATCGGAGCGCGGCCGCGGCGTGAAACGGGGACAGTCCCCCGTGGGGACTGTCCCCCCTGGGGACTGTCCCCGCTCGAGCCGCCCGAGGTAGGCGCTCATGGCGAGCGTCCCCGCTGCGTCGTGCCCGATGTGGCGCAGCAGCCACCAGCACCTCGCAGCCCAGCCCGTTCCGCCGTCCACCGCCAGCACGAACGTGTCGTCGCCGACACCGGCCCGCGCGAACACCTCGACCAGCGCTTCGGGTGACGGCAACGGGTGGCGCCCGCCCGCGGCGGGATCCACGGCCGGCGCGCTCAGCTCCGTCTCCGGATCGACGTGCACGGCGCCGGGGATGTGCCCCGCCTCGTACTCGGTGCGAGAGCGGACGTCGAGGACGATCGTCGTCACCGCAACGCTCCCCTTGCCGACACGGCCAGCGCCTGCACCTCGTGGTCGGTGAAGCGGCCGCGCAACTCTTCGACGCACGGATCAGGTGTCTCCGTCCACACGAGAACCGTCGGCCCCGACCCCGACAGCGTGGCACCCCGCGCACCGGCGGGCGGGTACGTCCGCACGAGGTCGAGCACCGGCGATGGACGATACGGCTCGTGCAGCGTGTCGTGCAGTGCGGCGGCGAACCAGTCTGCGTTTCCTGCCGCCGCACCCGCCCCGAGCAGTGCGGCCCGCCCGGCCGTGATCGCGGCGTCGGCATGCGATACCGATTCGGGGAGCGTCCCGCGCGAGCTTGCGGTGTTGGTCCGCAGAGAGGGAATCACCGCCACCGCATGCAGCGGCAGCGAATCGGCGATCTTCGCCACGTGCCCCTCCCAGGCCAGCGTGACACCGCCGAGCAGCGCCGCGCCGAGGTTGTCCGGGTGGTTCTCGAGCGTCAACCCCGCCGCGAGCAGCTCCTCGGGATCGCACTCCGGGCGCGCAGCCACCAGCCCCAGCGCGATCGCCGCCGCCGACGAGCCGAGACCGCGCTCGAGGGGAATGCGGTTCGTGAAGCGGAAGCGCTTGCCGGCCGGGTCGGCGAGCAGCCCGTAGGCGCGCACCGCGAGATTGGTTGCGTCCTCGGCCAGCTCGCCGGCACCGACGCCCTCGACCAGGACTCCCTCGCCTTCGGTCAGCTCCAGCTCGTTCCAGAGCTCGAGTGCCACTGCCGCGCAGTCGAACCCGGGTCCGAGGTTCGCAGACGTGGCGGGCGCGCGGACGATCATCGCGAGGCGGCCGCGATCGCGTCCGGGTCGGGATCGACGTGCTGCGTTGGCGCCGCATGGGCGTCGGCGACCTCGATGTCCTTGAGCCCATGGCCGGTGATCGTCACCGCGAGCCGCTCGCCCTCGACGTCACCGCGACGGATCGCAGCCAGGCCGGCGGCCGAGGCGGGCTCGCAGAAGATTCCTTCCAGTGCGGCGAGCTCCTTCCACGCCGTGACGATCTCCTCGTCGGTCACCGCCATCACGATCGCCCCGGCCTCGGCCACCGCGGCCGCGTGCGCCGGTGTCTGGATGCGGATCGCGGAGCCGATCGTGTGCGGCCGGTCGGTCGCCTCGACCGAGACGATGGGCGTGTCGAGCCGCAGCTCTCGCCGCGCGATCGCGTAGGCCGACGTGTTGCCGCCGCCGCCGTAGGGGATCACGAAGGCGTCGGGCGCGCCGTCCAGCGCCTCCACGATCTCGTAGACCGCGGTCTTCTGGCCCTGCCGGCGATGCTCGTTGAGCGAGTTCACCAGCGCATGCGTGCCGCGGGCCGCCAGCTCACGGGCGGCGTCGAGCGCCTGGTCGAAGTCGCCACGCACCTCGAGCACCCTCGCACCCAGCATGCGGGTCTGGGCCACCTTGGGGCCGGCGACAGCGCCCTCCGGCGTGAGCACGACCGCGGTGATGCCGGCGCGCGCCGCGTACGCCGCTGCGGAGGCTGCGGTGTTGCCGGTGGAGGCGCAGATCACCGCACGTGCCCCCTCCTCCACCGCCTTGGAGACGGCCACCGTCATGCCGCGATCCTTGTACGAGCCGCTCGGGTTCGCACCCTCCAACTTCAGCCACAGCTCCTTGCCGTACCGCTCGGAGAGCCGCGGTGCCCACACGAGCGGCGTCGAGCCCTCGCCGAGGGACACCACAGGGGTCGCCGCCGACACCGGCAGCACGGAGCGGAAGCGCTCGATCAGCGGCTCGTGCCTCATGCCGACACTAGGCCCAGCCGAGCTCTTCGACCCCGCGCTGCGACACCACCGGGAGCGCACTCGCCTCGCCGCGCGAGACGTCGAGCGCACGAATCGCGTCCAGCGCAGCCGTCACCGATCCTGCCGTGGCCTCGTGCGTGACCACGTGCAGGACGGCGTGGCCGTCACCCGGCTGCTGCACGAGCCGCGCCACCGACACCTCCCTGGCGGCCAGCTCCTGCGCGAGCCGCGCCAGGACACCTGCCCGGTCGGCCACTTCGAGCCGCAGATACCAGGGCGAACGCAGCTCACCCGCCGGCATGCGCTCGAGCGCCCGCCACACGGGATCGTTCTGGAGGAAGCCGGTGCCCGTCGTGCCGACGACGGAGACCATGTCCGCGACCACAGCCGACGCGGTCTCGCTGCCACCGGCGCCCGGGCCCTCGAGCGTGATCTCGCGGATCGCGTCGCCCTGCAGCATCACCGCGTTGAAGGCGCCATCGACCGCGGCCAGCGGGTGGTGCGCGTCAACCAGCGCAGGACCGACCCGCACGTCGACCAGCTCGTCCGAGAGGGTCGCGCGCGCGATCAGCTTCACCTTCATCTCCAGCGCCCGGGCCGCGTTGACGTGGTCGAGCGTGACCGCCTCGATGCCTTCCACCTCGACCCAGTCGAGCGGCACCCGCGAGCCGAAGGCAACCGTTCCGAGGATCGCGATCTTCGCCGCCGCGTCGAAACCCGCCACGTCGTCGGTGGGATCCGCCTCTGCATACCCGAGCCGCTGCGCCTCGGCCAGCGCATCTGCATACCCTCGGCCGCTCTCCATCGCGGACAGGATGAAGTTCGTGGTGCCGTTGACGATGCCGAGCACGCGGTGAACGTTGGTGACGACGAGTGACTCGCGGAGCACCTTGATCACGGGGATCGCCGCGCACACCGAGGCCTCGAAGCGCAGCTGCACACCCGACTGTGAAGCGGCGGCGAAGAGCTCGGCGCCACGGCGCGCGACGAGCTGCTTGTTCGCAGTCACCACCGAGCGGCCGCCGTGCAGCAGATCGAGCACGTACCCGCCCGCCGGGTCGACACCGCCCATCACCTCGGCCACGACCCGTATCTCCTGGTCGCCGAGGATGTCGCCGATGTCGGTGGTGAGCACACCGCTCGCGCGGCCGTCACGTTCCTTCGAGGCGTCGCGCACCAGCGCGCGCACCACCCGCAACCGGTGGCCGGTGGCGCGCTCGATCTCGTCCGCCTGCTCCTCCAGCAGGCGGTGCACCGCCGAGCCGACGGTGCCGTACCCGAGAAGCGCTACCGGAACGTCGACGGATGCCACGCGGGAACTCTACGAGCCGGCGCGGTGCATCAGGCCGCGGAGTTCCTTGCCGACCGTCTCCAGCGTCGTCGAGGCGTTCTCCGCACGGAGCGCGCTCAACTCCGGCTCCCCGCCGTCCATGTCGGCGATCCACCTCCTGGCGAAGGCGCCGCTCTGGATGTCCTCGAGGATCTTCCCCATCTCCGCTCTCACCGAGGCGTTGATCACCCGCGGGCCGGAGACGTAGTCGCCGAACTCGGCCGTGTCGGAGATCGACCAGCGCATGTGTTCGAGGCCGCCCTCGTAGATCAGGTCGACGATCAGCTTCAGCTCGTGCAGGCACTCGTAGTAGGCGCACTCGGGCTGGTAGCCGGCGGCGACGAGGGTGTCGAAGCCTGCCTTGATCAGCTCCGCGGTGCCGCCGCACAGCACAGCCTGCTCGCCGAAGAGATCAGTCTCCGTTTCCTCCTTGAACGTGGTCTCGAGGATGCCCGCCCGCCCGGCGCCGATGCCGGTGGCATAGGAGAGCGCGAGGTCGCGGGCGTTCCCCGTGGGGTTCTGGTGCACGGCGATCAGGGCCGGGGTGCCGTAGCCCTCGGTAAAGAGACGGCGCACGATGTGGCCGGGGCCTTTCGGGGCGACCATGAGCACGTCGTTCTCGGGCCCGGGCGCGACGCGGCCGTACTGGATGTTGAACCCGTGGGCGAAGAGCACCGCTGCGCCGGGTGCGATCGCAGGCGCGATGTGGTCGCTCCACACCTGCTTCTGCACCTGGTCGGGCAGCAGGATCGAAACGAGCTGCGCACCGTCGACGGCGTCGGAGACCGACTTCACGGTGAGCCCGGCGGCGCGCGCCTCCTCACCGGATGGGGAGCCGTCGCGAAGACCGACCTCCACCTGCACCCCCGAGTCGCGCAGGTTGAGGGCGTGCGCGTGCCCCTGGCTGCCGTACCCGATGACCGCAACCTTGCCGTTGAGCAGCGAGAGATCGCCGCCCTTGAGAATCTCCGCCACGTGGTTCCTTTCTCGAGGGTCGTCCGTCAGTTGATGGCGGCGAGCCGGCGACGGCCCTGCCGCTTGACAGATGATGCACGGCTCAAGCCGATCCGGCCGGTGCGAACCGACTCCTGGATCCCGTACGGACGGCAGAGCTCGTTGAACGAGTCGAGCTCCTCCGGCGTGCCGGTGATCTCGAGTACCACCGCATCGGGGCCGAGGTCGAGCACGTGGCCGCGGAACGCCTCCGCCGTCGCGATCAGCTCGGCGCGCCGCTCGGGCGGTGCGCTGACCTTGATCACCATCAACTCGCGCTCCACGGCCTCGCCCGGGATCAGCTCCACCACGCGCAGCGTGTTCACGAGCTTGTGGATCTGCTTCTCGATCTGCTCCAGCGAATGCTGCTCGCAGTCGACCCGCAGCGTGATGCAGGAGACGCCCGCGCGCTCCGTCGGGCCGACGGCGAGCGACTCGATGTTGAACCCGCGACGGGCAAACATGGTCGTGATGCGCGTCAGCGCTCCCGGACGGTCCTCCACGGTGACGGAGATCGTGTGCTTCACGCCTGCACCTCCTCGGGGTCGGTGTACTCGACCATGTCGAGCGCGGCCGCGCCCGCCGGGATCATGGGGAAGCACTGTTCGGACGGATCGACGCGCACGTCGATCACGACGGTGCGGCCCATGTCGAGCGCGCCGTCGAGCGCGGGGCGCAGCTCGTCGAGCTCGGTGACCGTGATGCCCACGCCGCCGTAGGCCTCGGCCAGCTTCGCGTAGTCGGGCACCGACGAGGTGAGGTGCACGTGCGAGCGGCGCCCGTCGAAGAACATGTCCTGCCACTGTTGCACCATGCCTAGGTAGCCGTTGTTGACGAGCACGACCACGATCGGAAGATCCTCGAGCACGGCGGTCACCAGTTCCTGCGCGGTCATCTGGAAGCAGCCGTCGCCGTCGACGCAGACCACGGTCGCCTCCGGCCGCGCAGCCTTTGCGCCGACCGCGGCGGGGATGCCGAAGCCCATCGTCCCGAGACCGCCGGAGCTGATGAAAGAGCGCGGCCTGTCCGACAAGATGTACTGCATCGCCCACATCTGGTGCTGGCCGACGCCGGTGGTGACGATCACGTCCCGGCCGGCGGAAGCCGCCTGCAGCTCCTCGACGACCCGCTGCGGTTTGATCCAGTCGGCGCTGGTGCCGTAGCGCAGCGGGAACTGCTCACGGAGCTCGGTGATGTGGGTGAGCCACTCCTCTGGCGGCGGTGCGCCCTCCGCGCGGAGCCGGCCGACTTCCCGCGCCAGCTCCTGCAGTGCGTCGCGGAGCGGCCCGACGACAGGTACATCGGCGGCGCGCAGCTTGGAGATCTCGGCCGCGTCGATGTCGAGGTGCACCACGGTCGCGCCGGGGGCGAACGCGCTCAGCTTTCCGGTGACGCGGTCGTCGAACCGGGAGCCGACGGCGACGAGCACGTCGCAGGTGTTCATGGCGATGTTCGACCACTTGGGCCCGTGCATCCCCGGCCAGCCGAAGTGCAGCTCGTGGGTCTCGGGAAACGCGCTCTTGCCCATCAGCGTGGTCACCACGGGCAGCCTGCCCGTCTCGGCGAGCTGCCGAAGCTCGGTGCACGCATCGGCGTTGAGCACGCCGCCGCCCGCGTAGAGCATCGGCTTCTCTGCGCTCGCGATCGCCCTGGCGGCTTCCCTGATCTGCAGCGGATGCACCTTGCGCGGCGGTTTCCAGCCTGGGAGATCGACCTTCTCGGGGTAGTGGAACTCGAACTCGGTCTCCTGGATGTCGCGCGGCACGTCCACGAGGACCGGGCCGCAGCGGCCCGTGCGGGCGATGTGGAAGGCCGCCTTCATCACGCCGGGGATCTCGCCGGCGGACTGCACGAGCCACGAGTGCTTGACGATCGGCATCGTCACGCCGGTGATGTCGCACTCCTGGAAGGCGTCGGTGCCGATGAGGGGGCTTCTCACCTGGCCCGTGATGCAGACGAGGGGTGTCGAGTCCATCCACGCGTCGGCGATCGGCGTCACCAGGTTCGTGGCGCCGGGGCCGGAGGTGGCGATGGCGACGCCGACGCGGCCCGAGGCGCGCGCGTACCCCTGTGCCATGTGGCCCGCGCCCTGCTCGTGGCGGGCCAGCACGTGACGTACCGTGGTGCCGCGCGCCATCGCGTCGTAGGTGGGCATGATCGCCCCGCCCGGGATCCCGAACATCACCTCGACACCTTCCGCCTCGAGACAGCGGAGGATCGCGTCTGCGCCTCTCATCTTCATCGGTACGCCTTTCCCTGTGATCTCTCCGGAGTTCTCAAGCCGATCGCCTGTCCCTGCCTGGTCGTTTGCGGAATGCGAGCACGCACCTCGGGTGCGTGAGGTCGGTGTGTGCGCCGGCGGCGCGTGGCGTGATCCGTCTCCCCTAGGGGAGAATCAGGATCGTCGCGATGCCGGCGCCCGTGCGTACCCCGACGCGGTCACCGCGTACGGGTACGGCTACGAGACGGGCTGCAAACGGCATCGCTTCAAGTGTGCCCGGACCCTGGTCCGTAGTCAAAGGCGAAGCGGAAGCCGCTGACGAGCCACCGGGAGGGGCCTGTCGGCCCGCCGTGGCGCGTCATGCTCGTGTCCGCTAGCCTGTGCACATGACCGGTCTCACGTGCATCGCTGGCGCCCCGCGCCCGGCCGTGACCCCGGCGCCGCCGAGGCGCTAGCCGGCGACCCTGTGCTCCCGCCCTCGCCGGACTAGCGGAGACCGAACCGGCGGGAGGGCGGTCGCAGCCTGTCCAGAGACCGTCGACCCGCGCATACAAAGCAAGGATACTGCATACTATGCACGAAATGGCTTACGTTTCGATCATCGGCGCCGCCGGCTACACCGGCCAGGAGACGCTCGACCGGGTGCTGAGCCACCCCGAGCTCGAGGTCTACGCGCTCGGCTCCAACTCGCTCGCCGGCAAGGACGTGTCGTCGCTCGATCCACGGCTGGCCCGGAACGGTGGCCGCAAGCTGCCGAACTTCATCACCACCGAGGCGGCACTCGCCTCGCCGGCGGACATCACCTTCCTCTGCCTCTCCCACGAGGAGGCGGCGACGATCGAGCCCCCGTCGCGCGGCGTCGTGATCGACCTCTCGGGCGCGCACCGGCTGCGGGACGCGGGCGAGTACGGGGACTGGTACGGCTTCGACCATCCGCATCCCGAGACGCTTGCCGACTGGTCGTATGGGCTGCCCGAGCTGCAGGCACCACAGGGACGGCTGATCGCCAATCCCGGCTGCTACGCGACCGCGGCGCTGCTCGCCCTCGGTCCGATCCGGGAGCTTGTCGACCCCGCACACGTCGTCGTCGACGCCAAGTCCGGGATGACCGGGGCCGGACGGACGCTCAAGGACTCGACACATGCCGGCTTCGTGCTCGAGAACTTCTCCCCCTACCGCGTGGGGCGACACCAGCACGTGCCGGAGATCGCACAGTTACTCGGCTTCCCGCTGACCATGACCCCTCACCTCCTGCCGCTCCGGCGGGGGCTCGTCGCAACCTGTTACGTGCGTGCTCAGGGCGCCGACCTCCGCGCGGCGCTGGAGACGCACTACGCGGCCAGTCAGATCGTGACCGTGCTCCCCGCAGGCGTCGTCCCGGAGCTCAGCCGTGTGCAGAACACCGACGGCGCGGAGATCGGTGTCTTCGCCGACGGGTTCACAGACACCACCATCGTCATCTGCGCGATCGACAACCTCGGCAAGGGCGCCGCCGGACAGGCCGTGCAGAACGCCAATCTCCTCTTCGGCTGGGGGGAGACCGTCGGGCTGCGGCTGTCCGGGGTCACGGTATGAACGGGGGAAACCTGTGCCTGACCGCAGTCAGGCATCACCACAAGCTGAGGGCTGCGGCATGTCCGTGACCGCGGCCAGAGGGTTCGTCGCCGCCGGGGTCTCGGCCGGGATCCGGCCGTCGGGGGCTCCCGACATGGCACTTGTCCGCTCGGTGCCGGCGGCGGTGGGGGCGGCCATGTGGACGACGAACCGAGTGCAGGCGGCGCCGGTGACCGTCTCCAAGAGGCACCTGGCGCTGGCCGACCCGCAGGCCGTGATCGTCAACGCAGGGAACGCGAACGCCGCGACCGGGGCGCAGGGTATCGCGGCCGCCGAGGCGACCGCGCGGGCAACAGCCGAAGCGCTCGGGCTCCCGCTCGAGAGCGTGCTCGTGCTCTCGACCGGGGTGATCGGCGTGCAACTCGACATGCACAAGGCCGTCGCCGGTGTCTCCGTGGCCGCCGCAGCGCTGTCCGAGGCGGGGGGCGACGATGCCGCGCGCGCGATCATGACGACCGACTCCGGGCCCAAGACCGCGGTTGCGAAGCGAGACGGGTTCACCGTGGGCGGCATGGCCAAGGGCGCCGGGATGATTCATCCGGTGCTGGCGACCATGCTCGCCGTGATCACGACCGACTACCCCCTCGACCGGGACGACGTCGAGCGGCAACTCCATGCCGCGGTCGCCGGGAGCTTCAACCGCATCTCGGTGGACGGCGACCCGTCCACCAACGACTCCGTGATCCTGCTCGCGAACGGCGCCTCCGGCATCAAGCGCACACCCGCCACCGATGCCGACTTCACCCAGGCGCTGCTCGAGGTGTGCAGCGACCTCGCGAGGCAGATCGTCGCCGACGGTGAAGGCGCCACCGTCGTGCTCGAGATCGACGTCACCGGTGCCGCAAGTGAAGGGCAGGCGGTCGCCATCGCAGAGCGCATCGCCACGTCCCCACTGGTCAAGACCGCCGCTTTCGGCCGGGATCCCAACTGGGGCCGGCTGCTGATGGCGGCCGGCTCGGCGCGCTGGAACGGCGGCTTCGCGGAGCTCGACGTCGAGCAGCTCACCGTCACCCTGAACGGCACCACGGTGTTCTCAGCAGGCGCGCCCACCGGCCTTACGCCCGAGATGGCCGGGCCCGCCTGCGCGATCTCGCTCGACCTCGGCCTCGGCGACGGCGGGGCGCGCTACCTCGCCTCCGACCTCACGTACGACTACGTCCGCATCAACGCGGATTACACGACGTGAGCCTCGTCGTGCTCAAGCTCGGCGGCCGGATCGCGACGGACGCAGCCGGAGAGGCGGGGCGGCTGCGAGCCGAGGGGCACGAGGTCGTCGTCGTGCACGGCGCGGGACCGCAGATCACCGCCGAACTGGAGCGTCGAGGCGTCACGCCGAGCTTTGTCAACGGCCGCCGCGTGACGACCCCGGAGGTGCTCGAGGTCGTCTGCGACTCGCTGCTCGAGGTCAACCGTGAGCTGTGCGCGCAGATCGGGGAGGACGCCGTTTCCTTCCGGGGCGACGAGATCGGCCTTCCGGCCACGCGCGCCGCCGGCCTGGGCGAAGTCGGTGACCCGATTCCCTCCAGTCCCGCCCAGATCACGGACGCGCTCGCTGCGGGCCGGATCCCCGTCGTGGCGCCGCTCGCGGCCGGCCCGCTGAACGTGAACGCCGACGAGGCCGCGGCCGCGCTCGCGGTGGGCCTCGGCGCAGAGCGCATCGTCTTCGTCACCGACGTGCCCGGCGTCCTCGTCGACGGCGTCGTCGCCGACGAGCTGCAGGCCGGCCCCGTCACGGCGATGCTCGCGGCGGGCCGGTTCGAAGGTGGGATCGTGCCGAAGCTGGAGGCGGCCGTGCGCGCCGCCAGGGGCGGGGTGCGAGCCACGATCGGCGCCACCGAGGTCACCCCATGAGACGCTCAGTGACAACCCTCCGCTTTGCGGGTCGGAGTAGCGGCCGGCCGCGGCTGCGGCCGCTCCACGCCGTTTCCCGAGGCGGGATCCGCGAGAGCGGATACCGGCTCTGGGGGCAAGCATGATCGCGCGCGAGCTGCGGCATCGCATCCTCCCCACCTATGGCCGGGCCGACCTCGACGTCGTCCGCGGCGAGGGGTCGCGGGTCTTCGATGCGGCCGGGCGCGCGTACCTCGACTTCGGCACGGGGATCGCGGTCGCCGGACTCGGGCACTGCCATCCCGCGGTCACGGCGGCCGCGCACGAGCAGCTCGACCGTCTGTGGCATGCCTCCAACCTCTACTGGACCGAGCCGATGCTCCGGCTCGCAGGCCTGCTCTCCGACCGGCTCGGGGGCGCGCAGTCCTTCTTCTGCAACTCTGGCGCCGAGGCGAACGAGGCCGCGATCAAGTACGCACGCAAGAAGACCGGCAGGCCCGGCATCGTCGCGCTCGAGGGCGGCTTTCACGGGCGTACGCTCGGCGCACTGTCTGCGACGGGGCAGCCGGCGAAGTGGGAGGGCTTCGGTCCGCTCGTGCCCGGCGTGACCTTCACGCCGCCGAACGACGTCGAGGCGCTCGAGGCGGCGGTGTCGCCGGGTGGCAACGTGGCCGCGATCATGGTCGAGCCGGTGCTCGGCGAGGGCGGCGTGATTCCGCTCGAGCACGACTTCGCGGCCGCCGCCCGCGAGCTCGCCTCCGAGCTGGGAGCGCTGCTCGTGGTCGACGAGGTGCAGGCTGGGCTCGGCCGCACCGGCACGTTCCTCGCCAGTGAGGGGCTCGGCCTCACACCCGATCTCGTCACCCTCGCAAAGGGGCTCGCCAACGGGTTGCCGATTGGCGCACTCTGCGTCCGCGATGAGATCGCCGGCGGTTTCGAGCCGGGCGACCACGGCTCGACCTTCGGTGGCAACCCGGTCGCCGCGGCCGCAGCCTGTGCCGTCCTGGAGACGATCGACGAGGAGTTGCTCGCGAACGTGCGCGAGCGCGGCGCACGGCTGGCCGCCGGGCTCGCTGAGCTGGCCGACGTCGTCGAGGTCAGGGGCCGTGGGCTCCTGCTGGGTGCGAGATGCGTCAACGAGGTGGGCGGACTCGTCGACGAGTGCCGCGCCCGTGGCCTCCTGGTGCTCGGCGCCGGGCCCCACGTGCTGCGCCTGCTGCCACCGCTGAACGTGACCGCGGCGGAGGTCGACGAGGCCCTGGACATCCTCAGCGACGCCTGCGAGGAGGTGTGGTGAGCCGCCGCGACCGGCAGAAGGCGATCCTCGAGCTCGTCTCCCAGCACGCCCTCTCGACGCAGGCCGAGGTTGCGGACGCGCTACGCCGGGCCGGGTTCGAGACCGTGCAGACCACCGTCGGCCGCGACATCGCGGAGCTCGGGCTGGTCAAGGTGCGCGCACCTTCAGGGCGCCTCGTGTACGCGCCACCCGGCGGCAGCGACGCCGACAGGCTGCGAGCCGTGGCCACGGGCATGCGCCGGTACGCGATCGGCCTGGAAGCGGCCGCCCAGCTGGTCGTGGTGACCACACCGTCCGGCTACGCGAACGCGCTGGCGCAGGCGATCGACGAGGGCCGCCACCCGGCGATCGCGGGCACGATCGCGGGCGACAACACGATCTTCCTCGCGCCTCGTGCCGGTACCACGGCGGAGCAGCTGGCCGCCGAGCTGAACACGTACCTCGCGGAGTAGCGAGAATCCCGGCATGACGCTCTGGAGTGGACGCGTGGAAGGTGCACTCGATCCTGCGGTATGGGAGTACCTGCGCGGCGAGGACGCGGAGCTCCTGCCCTACGACTGCGAGGCAACGGCCGACCACGCACGCCGGTTGCACGCAGCCGGCCTGCTCGACGACGCGGAGGTGGAGGCGATCGAGGTGCGACTCGCCGAGATCGCCCAGGAGCCCGAGGGATACCTGGCGGAGGACGAGGACGTCCACTCCTCGATCGAGCGCCGGCTGGGGGAGCTCGGCCGCAAGATCCACGCGGGGCGCTCGCGCAACGACCAGGTGGCGGCGGCCTTCCGGTTGTACGTGATGGACGCCGCTGCCGAAGCCCGCGAAGAGATCGACGCCTTCGCGCTCACGGTGCTGTCGCTCGCCGAGGAGCACGCGGAGACGCTGATGCCCGCATACACGCACTTGCAGCGTGCCCAGCCGGCGACCGTGGGCCATCACCTGCTGGCCTGGGTGGAGATGCTCGAGCGCGACGGAGGACGCTTCGCCCAGGCGGCGCACGCCGCCGCCGAGAGCCCGCTCGGGGCCGGGGCCGTTGCGGGGTCGACCCTCGACCTCCCGGCACCTGCCGCACAGATGCGGAACTCGATCGACGCCGTCTCCGACCGCGACTTCGCCCTCGACTACCTCTATGCGGTCTCGGTGCTGTTCGTGCACCTTTCGCGGATCGGCGAGGAGCTCGTGCTGTGGACGACGTCGGAGTTCGGGTTCGCCCGGCTTCCCGAGACTGCCGCCACCGGCTCGTCGATGATGCCGCAGAAGCTGAATGCCGACGTCGCCGAGCTCACGCGGGGCAAGGCCGGCACCGCGATCGGGCGGCTCGCCGGGTTGCTGGCAACCGTCAAGGGCCTGCCGCTCTCCTACGACCGCGATCTGCAGGAGGACAAGGCACCCGTCTTCGCAGCACGGCGCGAGACCCGCCTCGCGCTGCAGGCGCTGACGGTGCTCGTCTCGGGGCTGCAGCTCGTGCCGGAGCGTCTCGAGGCCGCCGTTTCCGATCCCCTGCTGCTGGCGACCGATGCCGCCGAGGAGCTCGTGCGCGGCGGCATGCCGTTCCGCGAGGCCCACGAGCGGGTGGCCGGCAGCGTACGCGACGGTAGCTTCGACGCCTCGACGACCGCCGCCGAGAGCGTGGCCCGGCGCTCTGCGCCGGGACCCGGCGGGGTGCGTGAGGCAGTGCACGCTGCGCTCGCGCGCTTCCGCGCCGACCTCTGACCGGAAGCGAGACGCCTGTGACGGCGGTGCTCGCGGCGACGTATCCGTGGCGAGGAACATGCCACCAATGGAGGTCGAGAACCAATGAAGAGAATCGCCGTCGCAGCCGCACTCCTCCTGGGGGTCGCGGCACTTGTAGCGGTCCTGCGCCCGGAGGGCGCCGGCGCTGTGGCCACGCAGGACAAGGTGGCTGACACGGTCACCGTCACCGGTGTCGGTTCGGTGAAGGCCGTTCCCGACACCGCGCAGATCTCGGCGGGAGTCGAGACGCGCGGCTCCACGGCCAAGGAGGCCCTGAACGCGAACGCCGAGGCGATGCGCAAGGTGATCGCCGCGCTGAAGGCGGCGGGCGGCAAGAACATCGCCACCCAGTTCGTCTCGCTCAACCCGTTCACGACCCCCGAGGGCAAGCCAGACGGGTTCGTCGCCTCCAACACCGTCAACGCCGAGATCGACGTCGACCAGGCGGGCGAGCTCATCGACGCCGCCGTCACCGCCGGCGCGACCAATGTGTACGGGCCGTCGCTGTCCCTGAGCGACGCCGACAACCTGTACCGCGAGGCGCTGAAGAAGGCCGTTGCCGATGCCAAGCAGCGGGCCGAGCTGCTCGCAGGCGCGGCAGGGCGCGGCATCGGGCGCGTCATCTCCATCACCGAGGGCGGCGTGAACGCCCCCGTGCCCGTGTTTGCGAAAGCGGAGGCCGCCGACGGCGGCGGTTCACCTGTCGAGCCGGGCACCCAGGAGACGAGCGCTTCCGTCAGCATCACGTACGAGCTGACCTGACCGGCAGGAACACTGGTGCCTGACTTCGGTCAGCGGTCAGGCACCGGTGTTCCCGCTCCAAACAGCACAGCTACGAAACCATCACGCGCACGCCCCGAGCCGGCGAAGCCGGGGCTAGGGTCGGCCGATGCACCGGATGACTCGGCGACCTGCGGCTGCTCCGGTGTACATCGCGCTCGAGGGCGTCGGCTCGTTCGCGCTGATGACGACGTTCACGCTGACGAACGTCTACTACCTGCTGGAGGTCGGCATGAGCCCGCTCCAGCTGGTGCTCTGTGGCACCGCGATGGAGCTGGCGATCGTGTTGTTCGAGGTCCCGACGGGTGTCTTCGCTGATCGTTTCGGCCGCAAGGCATCCGTCGTCATCTCGTACGTCGTGATCGGCACGGCGATGGTGCTGTTCGCCGTGCTCGGCAGCACCCCGCTCATCATCGCGGCATACGCTCTCTGGGGCCTCGGCTACACGTTCATGTCGGGCGCGCTCGAGGCCTGGCTCGCCGACGAGGTCGGAACGGAACGGCTGGCCAGAGTCATCCTTCGCGGCTCGCAGGCCGGCTGGGCGGGTGCGCTGCTCGGCGTCGGCGCGAGCGCGGCGATCGGGTTCGTCGACCTGCGCGGGGCGATCGTGGCCGGCGGGCTCGGCGCCTGGGCGATCGCCGTCGGGCTCGCCGCGTTCATGCCCGAGACCGGTTTCACGAGGCCGTCGCGAACCGGCGGGCCACAGGGACTCCCGGCATTCGCCCATGCGGCGCGAGACGGAGCGCGGATCGTACGAGGCAACCACGCGCTGCTCCTGATGTTCGCGATCGCGCTCGTCTTCGGGCTGTGGACCGAGAGCTTCGACCGGCTCTGGGCGGCGCACGTGCTCACCTCGATCGAGCTGCCAAGGTCTCTCGATCTCGGTGACGTCGGCTGGATCTCCCTGCTCACGGCCGTCGCCTTCGGCCTGGGGGTGGCCGCCACCGAGGTGGGCGTGCGCCGTTTCGAGCACTCCGACAACCGCGGGCTGGCACGTGCGTTGCTAGGGCTCAACGCCCTCCTGCTCGCTGCTGCCCTCGCGTTCGCACTCGCCGGGCAAGCGTGGTTCGCGCTCGGCGCGTTCGTGCTCCTGACCGCCACGCGGAGCCTCGTCGCGCCCCTCTCCTCGGTGTGGGTCAACCGTACGATCGAGGATCCCTCGCGGCGCGCGACGATCCTCTCCATCGTCAACCAGGCCGACGCTTTCGGCCAGGTCGCGGGCGGCGGCGATCGGTGGGCTCGCGACACGAATCTCGCTCCGGGCAGGGCTCGCGGCCGGCGCGATCGCACTCGTGCCGGCCCTCTGGCTGTACGGCCGGGCGCTTCGCCGCCCGGAGCACGACGTGTGAGACGATGCCACCCCCGAGACCGCGGGGACGACAAGACCATGGCGCACCAACCGACGGCAGCCGACACCGCACTCCTTGCGAAGGCGGACGCGGAGAACTTCCCGGTCGCACTTCGCATCCTCGGTGCGCGACAGCGCGAGCTTCTGCTCGCGATCTACGGGTATGCCCGGCTCGTCGACGACACCGGAGACCTCGCCGAGGGCGACCGGCTCGCACAACTCGACGCGATCGAAGCTGATCTCCGCCGCGCCGCGGAGGGGGGCGCGGAGCATCTGCTCGTGCGGCGCGTCACACCTCTGCTCATCGGGGGTGCGCCGCTCGATCCCTTTCTGCGCCTGCTCGAGGCGAACAGACAGGACCAGCGTGTCTCGCGCTACGAGACCTTCGACGATCTCGTCGGGTACTGCCACCTCTCTGCCGATCCGGTCGGCGAGCTCGTCCTGCGCGCCTTCGATGCCGTCACCCCGGAACGAGTGGCCTGGTCGGATCGGATCTGCACCGCTCTGCAGCTGGCCGAGCACTGGCAGGACGTGGGCGAGGACGCCGGTCGCGGTCGTCTCTACCTGCCGCTCGAGGACCTGCGGCGCTTCGGCGTGGCGGAGTCCGAGATCGTGCCCGGGTCGCCCGCATCGGCTGCTTTTCGCGAGCTGATGCGGTTCGAGGTCGACCACGCGCGACAGGTGCTCCGCGAGGGACTGCCGCTCGTCGGCTCGCTCCGTGGAAGGGCGCGCCTCGCCGTCGCGGGGTACGCCGGCGGCGGGTTGGCCGCGCTCGACGCCGTCGAGCGCTCGGGGTTCGACGTGCTGCGACGTATCCCCCGGGCCTCCGGAGCGGCCCGACTCGCCGCGACGGCGCAGCTCCTGGGAGGCCGCCGGTGACCGCGGCGGAGGCCTACCGCGAGTGCGCCGCCCTCACGCAGGCGAGCGCGACGAGCTTCTATCGCGGGATGCGGGTGCTCGACCCGGATCGCCGGAACGCGATGTTCGCCATCTACGCCCTGGCACGACGGATCGACGACATCGCGGACGAACCCGGTGACCCGGCCGAGAAGCACGCGGCGCTGGCCGGAGTGCGAGCGGCGCTCGACGCGCTCGATGTGTCTCCCGGCGGTGATCCGGTGTTCGTGGCGCTTGGCGACGCCTGCCGCCGCTATCCCATTCCTCTCGCATCGTTTCACGATCTCGTACGCGGAGCCGAGCTCGACCTCGAAGCCCGGCGGTACTCGACGTTCGAGGAGATGGTGGGGTACTGCCGCTGCGTGGCGGGCTCGATCGGGCGGCTCTCGCTCGGTATCTACGAGACCGACCGGCGCGCAGAAGCGGAGCCGCTGGCCGACGACCTCGGCGTCGCGTTCCAGATCACCAACATCCTGCGCGACCTCCGCGAGGACGCAGCGGAGGGAAGGCTCTACTTGCCGCTCGAAGATCTCGAGCGGTTCGGGTGCACTCTCGAGGGCACCGAATTCAGCGGGGGCTGGGCGGAGCTGGTCGCATTCGAGGCCGATCGTGCCGAGGAGTGGTACGCACGCGGACTGGACCTGGTTCCACTGCTCGACCGTCGCTCGGCGACGTCCGTTCGGGCGATGAGCGCCGTCTATCACCGCCTGCTGCAACACATCCGGCGCCGCCCAGGCGTGGTTCTCGAGCGCCGCGTCTCGCTCAGCGGCTGGGAGAAGAAGACGATCGCCGCGAAGAGCCTGCTCGGGATCGGTCCATGAGACGCCCCGTGCCGACCATTCGCCTTGCGTCGCATCGTTGCGGCCGGCCGCGTCAGCGGCCGCTCCCAGGCCTTTCCCGAGCCGGGATCCGCGAGAGCGGATACCGGCTCTGGGGGCTAGAACAGGGCTCTTCCCGAGCCGGGATCCGCGAGAGCGGATACCGGCTCCGGGGGCAGACGTGACGCAAGCCAGGAAGATCGCGGTGGTCGGGGGCGGCCTCGCCGGCATCACCGCCGCCCTCGCCTGTGCCGACGCCGGGGCCGAGGTCACTCTGCTGGAGGAGCGCGCCTGGCTCGGCGGAGCCACCTTCTCGATCGAGAAGGAGGGGCTCTGGCTCGACAACGGCCAGCACGTGTTCCTGCGCTGCTGCACCGCGTATCTCGGTCTGCTCGAACGGCTCGGTGTCGCGCGTGACGTGCATCTGCAACGACGACTTGCGCTGCCCGTGCTCCTGCCCGGTCAGCGCGCCTCCTGGCTGAAACGGTCGGCGCTGCCGGCGCCGCTTCATCTCGGCTCGTCGCTGTTGCGCTTCTCGCCGCTCACGTTGCGCGACCGCCTGCGGATCGGCCGCGCGGTGCTGGCGCTCCGGCGGCTCCACCTCGACGACCCGGCGCTCGATCGCGAGACGTTCGCCGCGTGGCTCGGTCGTCACGGTCAATCGGCAGCCGCGGTTTCCGCGCTCTGGGATCTGATCACGCTCCCGACGGTGAACCTGCGAGCCGACGAAGCCTCGCTGGCGCTCGCGGCCAAGGTGTTCAAGACCGGCCTGCTCGAGGACGCCGCAGCCGCAGACGTCGGCTGGGCCGCCGTTCCCCTCCAGCGCCTGCACGGCGAAGCGGGAGCACGAGCGCTGGCCGACGCCGGCGTGCTGCTCCGGCTTCGGGTGAAGGTCCGCGAGCTCGACCCGGCGGGCACTGTGCGCTGGGACGGTGGCTCGCTCGAAGCGGACGCCGTCGTGCTCGCGGTGCCGCACGACGACGCGGCGCGGCTGCTGCCTGCGGGCGCGCTTCCCGCCGACGTCGATCCCGCCGCGCTCGGGGTCTCCCCGATTCTCAACCTGCACGTGGGGTACGACCGCCGCGTGACGGAACTGGACTTCGCGGCCGGCGTCGGCACCCCGGTGCAGTTCGTGTTCGACCGGACGGTGTCGTCCGGGTTCGCAGGCGGACAGATGCTGGCCGTCTCGATCTCAGGCGCCGACGAGTACGCCGACTGGCCCGTGGATCGCCTCCGCGAGCGGTTCCTGGCGGCACTCGGCGACCTGTTTCCAGCTGCACGTGGGGCCGAGGTCACGCACTTCTTCGTGACGAGGGAGCCGCGCGCGACATTCCGGGGTGGCCCCGGGTCGGCTCGACATCGCCCCGGGCCGGTGACCGGGTTGCCCGGCATCCTGCTGGCCGGCGCCTGGACGGATACCGGGTGGCCGGCGACGATGGAGAGCGCGGTTCTCAGCGGGCAGGCGGCCGCCCGTGCGGCCCTCGCGTCGGCAAACGGTTGATTCGCACGTGACGGCGTGTTTAGGTTGGAGAGGAAATGGCAACACTCGAGACAAGGAGTGCGAGGGTTCGGCGGGGCGTCGGGCGCGAGACGGCGCCTGCGCGCGCCTGCCTTGACGCCGCCGTCGATCGCCTGCTCGCGCTGCAACACGCCGATGGGTGGTGGAAGGGCGAGCTCGAGACCAACGTGACGATGGATGCCGAGGATCTCCTGCTGCGGCAGTTCCTCGGCATCCGCACCGACGAGCAGACCCGGCAGTCTGCCAACTGGATTCGCTCGCAGCAGCGCCCCGACGGCACCTGGGCGAACTTTCACGAAGGCGATGCAGACGTCGCCACCACGATCGAGGCCTACACGGCATTGCGGCTCGCGGGCGACCCGATCGACGCAGCGCACATGCGTGGGGCGGCCGAGTTCGTGCGCGACAACCGCGGCCTCGAGCACGCGCGCGTCTTCACCAAGATCTGGCTCTCGCTGTTCGGGCTGTGGTCATGGCAAGACGTGCCGGTGATGCCGCCAGAGCTGATCTTCCTGCCTCCGCGTGCGCCGCTCAACATCTACGACTTCGCGTGCTGGGCCCGGCAGACCGTGGTCGCTCTCGCAGTCGTCAGCGCATACCGCCCGGTGAGGCCGCTGCCGTTCGCGCTGGACGAGCTTCGCGCCGGAGGAGCGCCCGGGACGCGGTTCCCGGTCGAGGACACTGTCGGCGGCCGGGCGCTGCTCACGCTCGACCGTTGTCTCCATCGCTACGAACGGTCGCCCATCCGCCGGGTGCGCGAGGCCGCGCTCCGGCGCGCGGAACAGTGGATCGTGGAGCGTCAGGAGGCGGACGGGTGCTGGGGCGGCATTCAGCCGCCGTGGGTCTACTCCCTGATGGCGCTCAATCTGCGCGGGTATCCACTCGACCATCCCGTGCTGAAGCGGGGCCTCGCAGGGCTGGACAGGTTCACGATCGTGGAGGGAGACACGCGGAGGGTCGAGGCGTGTCAGTCACCGGTGTGGGATACCGCGCTCGCCGCGATCGGGCTCTCCGACGCCGGCCTCACTCCCGGCCACCCGGCGCTCGAGCGGGCGGCGGACTGGCTGACCGACGAGGAGATCCGCCACCGTGGCGACTGGGCCGTGCGCCGCCCCGGACTCGAGCCGAGTGGGTGGGCGTTCGAGTTCGAGAACGACTGGTACACCGACATCGACGACAGCGCCGAGGTCGTGATGGCGATCCGCCGCGCGACACGCACCCGCGGCCGGGACGAGGCAGTCGCCCGTGGCATCGCCTGGGTCAGGGGGATGGCCTCGCGCGGTGGCGCGTGGGGCGCCTTCGACGCCGACAACTGCCGCACGATAATGCGGAGCCTCCCATTCTGCGACTTCGGCGAGGTGATCGATCCGCCGAGCGTCGACGTCACGGCACACGTGGTGGAGATGCTCGCGCGGGACGGCGAGATCGGCAGCGAGGCCGTCACGCGGGGCGTCGACTACCTGCTCCGCGAGCAGGAGCCGGACGGCTCCTGGTTCGGACGCTGGGGTGCGAACTACCTGTACGGCACCGGGGCGGCGGTACCGGCGCTCGTCGAGGCGGGGATCGCGCCGGCCCACCCCGCGATCCGCCGAGCCGTGCGCTGGCTGGAGCGCGTGCAGAACGCCGACGGCGGGTTCGGTGAGGACCTCCGCTCCTACGACGATGGCGCCTTCCGCGCAGGCCCGTCGATGCCGTCGCAGACCGCATGGGCGCTCCTCGCTCTGCACGCGGCGGGAGAGTCCGAGGGAGCGATCGCCGACGGCGCCGTCGAGTGGTTCGTGGCGAACCAACGGCCGGACGGGAGCTGGGACGAGCCGAACTTCACCGGCACCGGCTTCCCGGGGGACTTCTACATCAACTATCACCTGTATCGCCTGGTCTTCCCGGTGAGCGCGCTCGGGCGCGTTCTCGCCGCACGCCGCGCGGTCACGTGAGCCGCCTCCTCGTCCTCGCGCCGCTCGGCGTGGAGGCGATGGCCCTGCGGATCGGGCTCCGCGGCGCGGGTCGCGTCGTTCGCGTGGGCATGGGGCCGGCGCGCGCGGCCGAGGCGGCCAGGAGGGTCGCTGCGCTCCCGGGCGACGCAGTGGTGGTGGCCGGCCTGTGCGGCGCGGTCGATCCCGATCTGCGTCCGGGCGACGTTGTCGTGGCCTCCGCGCTGGTGCTGCCCGATGGGTCGAGCGAGCCCTGCCTCGACGCCGGGGCGCTGGCTCGACACCTCCGCTCGGCGGGGTTGCGAGTGGTGGTGGGTCCCATCGCAGGGGTGGAACGGATCAGCGGCCGGGAAGCACGCGCGGCGCTTGCGGGCAGCGCCGCTGCGGTGGACATGGAGAGCCCGTGGCTTGCGCCTGCCGCAGCGGGCCGGCCGTTCGCGGTGGCGCGCGTCGTCGTCGACACGAGTGATCGGCGCCTGCTCGACCCGCGGACGCTGCCGGCCGGGGTTCGTGCGCTGTTCGTCCTGGGCCGTGCGGGACGCGTGTTGCGTGGCTGGAGCCCTCGGTAGGGGTTACCATCGGTAGGCCGTGAGCATCCCACTTCGTCAGAACGTGAAGATCGCGAGCTACCTGCTGCGGCAGAAGCTCTCGAGGCGCGAGAAGTTCCCGCTGCTCGTGGAGCTGGAGCCGCTCTTCCAGTGCAACCTCGCGTGCTCGTTCTGCGGAAAGATCCAGTATCCGGAACACATCCTGAAGAAGCGTCTCCCGGTGGAGAAGGCGTTGGCCGCGATCGAGGAGTGCGGAGCGCCGATGGTCTCGATCGCGGGCGGCGAGCCGCTTGTCCACCCCGAGGTGCACGTGATGGTGGAGGAGCTGATCAAGCGCAAGAAGTTCGTCTTCCTGTGCACGAACGCGATCCTGATGGAGAAGAGGCTCGACAGGTTCGAGCCCTCCCCCTACTTCGCCTGGGTCGTCCATCTCGACGGGATGCGCGAGCGCCACGACCAGTTCGTCGAGCGCGAGGGCGTGTTCGACCTGGCGGTGTCGGCGATCAAGGAAGCGAAGCGGCGCGGATTCCGCGTCAACACGAACACCACCTTCCTGACCACGGACACTCCGAAGACGGTGCAGGACGTGCTCGACTTCCTGAACGACGAGCTGGAGGTCGACGGCATGCAGATCTCACCCGCATATGCCTACGCCAAGGCCCCCGACCAGGAGCATTTCCCGGGCGTCCGCCAGACGCACGAGCTGTTCGCGCCCGCGTTCGCGGGCGGCAACCGCAAGCGCTGGCGCCTCAACCACACACCGCTGTTCCTCGACTTCCTGGAGGGCAAGAAGGATTTCCAGTGCACCCCCTGGGGCATTCCCAGCTACTCCGTCTTCGGCTGGCAGCGGCCCTGCTACCTGATGGGCGACGGGTACACCGAGACGTACCAGGAGCTGCTGGAGACGACCGACTGGGACGCCTACGGTCGCGGCAAGGACGAGAGGTGCGCGAACTGCATGGCGCACTGCGGGTACGAGCCGACGGCGGTGCTGGAGTCGATGAGCTCGTTCAAGGAAGCACTGCGGTCGGCGTTCGCCCGTTGAGCGCCAGCCGCCGCTCTAGGACTGACGCGCCAGGGGTCTGACCCCAAGAAAGGAGCGGTTTCGTCCAAGCGCCGCGTAGCGGGGTCTGACCCCGGTTCCCCCGTCGCGCCGCTCGGGGCAGGAAGACGTCCAAGCGGGGTCGGGCACCTGCGGTGCCAGACCCCCGGCGCGTCAGTCCTACCCCCAGCGCGACGCCGCGGCCCGGTACAGGTTGGGCGCGACACCGTGCAGCCAGACGGGCAGTGCGAGCCAGCCGGGGACGATGACGCGATCCATGTCGCGCTCGACGGCACGGACGATGGCCTTCGCGACCTTCTCGCCGCTCACCGGGCGGGGACGCCCACGCTCGTAGGGTCGTTCGCGGCGCTCGAAGAACGGTGTTTCGACGACGCCGGGGCTGACCAGGGTGACTCCGACCGGGCTTCCGCGGAGCTCCTGCTGCAGGCTCTCGGCGAACGTCACGAGTCCGCCTTTGGTCGCAGAGTAGACAGCCTCGCCGCGCACGCCGACGTGGCCGGCGATCGACCCCACGAGCACGATTCGCCCGCGGCCGCGCGCGAGCATCCCGGGCAGGGCCTCCCGGGCGAGCGCCATGGGGGCAGTGAGGTTGACGGCGACGAGCTCTGAGATCCGGCCCGGCGCAATCTCGGCAAACGGCGTAGCCGAGCCGACACCCGCGTTGAGAACCAGCAGGTCGACGTCCCGGACCGCGGCGCACACCTCGGCCAGCCCGTCTACGTCGGCGAGGTCGGCGACGAGCGACCGGCCACCGGTCTCGAGAGCGGCGGCCTTCGTGCGGCGGAGGTCGCGTCCGTTGACGATCGGCCGTAACCCCCTCGCGGCAAGCTCACCCGCGACCGCACGTCCGAGGCCGCTCGAGGCGCCGGTGACCAGGCAGGTACAGCCGGCAAGCTTCATCGGACGATCGTATGCGGGATCGCGGCGCCCTTGCTAGGCTCGCAGCGTCCTCGAATGGGCGATGATGCCCCGGACGCGATCACGCGTGCCGGGGCTTTCGTGTTTTCGGGGACCACTCAGGCGATCACGCAGCGGAAGGAGAGAGACGATGGCACGACCGAGGACGGCGGCGGTGAGCGCGCAGTCGGTGAGGAGCAAGGACCGGGCGACGTCGAGCGTCGCAGCGCGGCGGGGGGTGCTCAAGCGCATCAGGGAAGAGGGCGTCGACCACGTGCTCTTCTGGTTCACAGACCTCGAGGGTCACCTCAAGTCGTTTGCGATCACGCCCAGCGAGATGGAGGACGCGCTGAACGACGGGATGGGCTTCGACGGCTCGTCGATCACCGGCTTCAACGCGATCGAGGAGTCGGACATGGTCGCGATCCCCGACCCCTCGACCTTCCAGATCATGCCGCGGCCGACCGACGATCACGGGCACGAGTACGGGTCGAAGGTCGGGCGTCTCATCTGCGACGTCGTCAAGCCCGATGGGACGCCGTACGAGGGCGACCCGCGGTTCGTCATGCGGCAGGCGGTGGAGCGCATGAAGAAGATGGGCTTCGACACCTTCAACATCGGTCCCGAGCTCGAGTACTTCCTGTTCGAGGACAACGAGTCGACGAAGACGCTCGACGAGGGCGGCTACTTCGCGATGACCGTCCAGGACGCGGCGACCGAGGTACGCAACGACACGATCGCCGCGCTCGAGTCGGTCGGCATCACGGTCGAGTACCACCACCACGAGGTCGCCCCGTCGCAGCACGAGATCGACATGCGCTTCGACAGCGCCCTCGAGATGGCGGACAAGACGCTCACCTACAGGCTGATCGTCAAGGAGGTCGCCGCCTGGCACGGGTACTACGCGACCTTCATGCCGAAGCCGCTGTTCGGCGAGAACGGCTCGGGCATGCACACCCACATGTCCCTGTTCAAGGGCGGGCGCAACCAGTTCTTCGATCCGAAGGACCCGCATCACCTGTCGAAGACGGCGAAGTCGTTCATCGCCGGCCTGCTCGTGCACGCCCGCGAGATGTCGGCAGTGCTCGCCCAGTGGGTGAACTCCTACAAGCGGCTGGTGCCGGGCTACGAGGCGCCGGTGTACGTGGCGTGGTCGCAGCGGAACCGCTCGGCGCTGATCCGCATCCCGCTCTACAAACCGGGATCGGAGCAGGCGACGCGCGCCGAGATCCGCTGCCCCGATCCCGCCTGCAACCCCTACCTGGCGTTCGCGGTGCTGCTGCACGCAGGGCTCGAGGGCATCGAGAAGGGCTACGAGCTCCCCGACGAGATGACCACAAACCTCTACCGGCTGTCCGCGGACGAGCGCAAGGAACGCGGGATCGTCGCGCTCCCGGGCTCACTCGGCGAGGCGATCGAGGAGTTCGCGGAGTCGGCGCTGATGAAGCGGGCGCTGGGCGAGCACATCTTCCCGCGCTACGTGGAGCTGAAGCGGAGGGAGTGGAACGAGTACCGGATCCAGGTCTCCGAATGGGAGCTCCAGAAGTATCTCGGCGCGCTTTGAACGTCGGCTCAAGACTGGACGAAAGGCCGGGTCGATCCCGGCCTTTCGCGCTTTACAAGATCGAATCGATCGTCGAAGATCCCCGCTGCAGGGTGGGCCGCTAAGGCGAGCGGACATCCGCCCTGTGTCTGACGGCCGAGCGCGGGTCCCTGGTAGGGGCCCGTGGTCGTTGTGGGCGAGATCCAGGCGCCCGTGGCCGACCGACATGGAGAATGCGGCGATGCGTGTTCTCTTCGGCTCGACGTGCGGTTTCGGGCATCTTCAGCCGCTGCTCCCGCTGGCGCGTTCCTTTCGGGACGGGGGTCACGCCGTGGCCATGGTCGTCGCGCCCTCCCACCGACCAGCGCTGGAGGCCGAGGGGTTCTCGGTCTTCACGGCCGGGATCGAGCTCCACGAAGTCAGGAGGCGACACGATCCGGTCTTCCAGGAGCTGCAACAGCGGCCGCCTCTCGAGCGCCGCCCACGCGCGTTCTCCACGCTGTTCGGCGAGATCCAGGCCCCAGCGCGACTCGCCGGCCTACGCCAAGCGGTCGCGGAATGGCGGGCGGAGCTGGTCATCCACGAGTCCGCCGACATTGCCGCGCCGCTCGCAGCTGCAGAGGCGCGGATTCCCTCCGTCAACCATGGGTTCGGCCAACCGCTACCGCAGGCCTGCCTCGAGCGGGCCACAGAAGTGATGGCACCGCTCTGGCGCGGGCTTGGGCTGGCACCGGAGCCCTTCTGCGGCGTCAGGCGCGGCGTCACGATCGACGTCTGGCCGCCGAGTCTCGTGCTCGAGCCCCTCCCCTCAGGCGTTCGGCACCAACTGCTACGACCCGCCGCACCCGCATCCGGGAGGCATGAGATACCGAGCGGGATCGTCCGGCGACCGGATGCCCCACTCGTCTACGTGACGATGGGTACGGTCTTCGGCCGAGTCGACTTCTTCGAGACATTGTTGGAAGCGCTTGCCGAGGTCGACTGCAGCGTCGTGCTCACGGTCGGCCATGACAACGACCCGGTGGCTCTCCCGTCGGTGCCCGCCAACGCCACGGTGCTGCGCTTCATCGAGCAGTCGCTGATCTTGCCGCACTGCGCCGCGGTCGTCAGCCACGGCGGCTCGGGATCGACGCTGGG